>JAYZVO010000157.1:0-25743 GCA_036155555.1 Myxococcota bacterium | reverse complement strand
ACAACCCACGCCTCTCTCGGTTTCTTGCCTCGGGTGGTGATGCTTACCACCCGACCTCTCACCACATCAGTCGATGATCGTCGGGTCCGCGTCGAAGCTCGCCTCGAGCGTCCAGGAATCATTGGTGCCATCGCCGTCGGAGTCGAAGTTCAGGTTCTCCTCCTTGAGCAGGTTGGTCACCGGGACAGGATCACCCGTGCCCACCGAGAGCAGCGTCACGTCGCCTTGCTCCTTGGTGATGTATCCCTTGATGTTGCCATCGCGGATAATGACCTCGTCATCGAACTCTCCCTTCTCCAGGTTGCCCGTGAAGTTGAGGTCATTGATGGGGAGGTTGGTCTTGGTGTTCCCGCTCTCGGTCTCGACGGTTGCGACGAAGATAAAGTCCGGGATGACGCCTTCGACCGCGCCCGTGGCTGCGTCCAACGTGCCATCGACGTACTCCTCCGAGGTCGAGGCATCCCACGTGTACTCGCCCTCGCTCACAGCCTTCTCGCCAGCGCCAGCGCGGATGCCGATGGTGCCCCCTTCAGGGTCGATGTTGTCGAAGTCCACCAGGACAATGATGGGAGCCTCGAGGCTCTGATCGAGCTGCATGTCGATCAGGCCATTGAGGAGCTTGAACGTCGTGCGCGCGGTATCCGGGTAGTTGATGAACTCCAGGCGCGTGAAGCGGAGCTGGTAGTTGTTCTCGTAGTTCTCGGGCGGATTTGTCTCGGGCGTCGAGGTATTGTTCGCGCTGGTGTTGTTGGCGCTGGTGTTATTTGCGGTCGTGTTGTTCGCCGTCGTATTGTTCCCCGCCGTCGTATTGTTGGCGGTGGTGTTGTTTCCTGCGGTGTTGTTTGCCGTGTTGTTGTCGGCGTTGTTGTCACCACAAGCGGCGAGCAATGAGAGCGAGAGGAGCGCGGTCAGTGCGCCAGTGCGACGAAGCATCATCGAGGTCTCCATAAATCAGCGTGAAAAAAAAGCCGGGTCACATCCCCGGCGTTGTTCTCGAAGGGAAGGTTGACCCGGCATCATAGCCAAAGGACAGGTGCCACACAACCTGTCCTCCCTGGCGGTGAGAGAATCAGTTCGCGGTCATCTCGAAGGTTCCTGCGATCTCGACCTCGACGCGATCCACCGACAGCTTGCCGCAAGTCGCCATCCCCGAGAATGTCCCCTTCATTTCTCCATCGCCAGCCGCGAGGCTCTCGAGCGTGACGGAGCCAGAGTCCACCGTGATGGCCGTGTTCTCGAGCCGCACGGCGCTCGCGTCTCCGCTGGTGTTCGCGAAATCGATGCTGATCGCGGCGTAGCCGTCAGGTTGGTCGCCTGGGTTCCCGAGCACCTCGGGGTCCGATGAGATCGGGACTTCGGTTTGGCCCGCCATGGATGGGTTGATGTCGAGCGTGACCTTGGTCACATCTCTTGGCTCGACGGCGCCTTCAGCGCTGTATGCGACGCGCACGCGAGGTGGATCGGCGACCTTCGTGATGGCAAGGTCAGCGGTGGCGGGGAAGGTGTATGTCAGTGGCTCGAAGTCACACTCGGGTTTGGTGGTCTTGTTCTCGATGCTGATCGCGAGCGTGTAGGTCTTCTCTGTGTTCGCGTTGTTTTCCTGCGTGTTGTTGTTTGCAGCGCTCGTGTTGTTCGAGGTCCCCTCGCCATTGTTATCTGGAGTATTCGATGTGCCGCTGCATCCCATCGTGGCGAGAAGCGCGGTCATCATCACTCCAGCGATCGCGTGCGAGTAAAGCGTTTTCCTGAACATATAGACGTCCTGTCTCTCGAGGGTAGATGTTTCCCGATGTGCCTTGATGTTGGCTCCCCGGGCCATGGTTTCAAAGGGTGCCCCTTATGTATAACCGAGATCCTATCGCAGTAGAAGTGCGCGGCTTATTCTTCTCATCGAGCGTGCGCGCGAGCAGCGCGCGTGCAGTTGTCTGGCCTCGTGATGCACTTCCTCGAGAAACCGTTTAGAGTGTTGCCACCCACCAATGGGTGGCGCCTTTTTATTGTTTTTGCTCCCAGGTCTTGCTCGATGAAGCGTTGGCTCACCAGACAAATGACTGCATGGCTCGTCCTGAGCACGCTCGCTTCCAGCGCGTGCACCGAGACGCCCGATCAGACCCCGGACATGTCGAGCAACCTGCGCATGTGCACGACGGTGGATGATTGCCGCCCGCTCGAGAGCTGCATCAGCGGCCGCTGCCTCCTCTCGGCCATCTCCACACCCGATGATGATATGTCCTCCCAGGATATGGGGGGCGTGGACATGGGACAGGATATGGGCGCCTTCGACATGGGCGCGGATATGGCGATGGGGGAGGACTCCGACGGGGATGGCTCTCCCAATGTGCTCGACAACTGCCCGGATGTGCCAAACCCGGACCAGGCGGACCGCGACCGGGACAGCGTAGGTGACGCCTGTGATAATTGCGTCTCCGTCAGCAACGCCTGGCAAGCAGATCTCGATAAAGATGGCGTCGGAGATGCCTGTGATTTGTGCCGCGTGATCCCGAACCCGGAGCAGGCTGTTTCTGCCGACGGGCAGCCGATCGCTTGCTCCGATCCTCTCCAGGATATCGACGAGGATGGCATCCCCGACGTCGATGATGTTTGCCCCGTGGGCGTGCCGACGTTCACGCCTGATAGTGATGGCGATGGCGTCGGTGATCTGTGTGACAACTGCCCCGATGTGCCAAACGCCAACCAGCTCGACATCGATGGAGATGGTCGCGGTGACGCGTGCTCGAGATCAAACGTCGCCGCCGATGATTTTGACAGGGATGGATGGGCCAACGCCATCGATCCTTGCCCGAGGACATTCCAGGTCACGCTGACCGACTCGGACGGAGATGGCCTGGGGGATGCGTGTGACCTCTGCCCGACGTATGCGAACGCGCGCAAGAACCTCGCGCCGATGAATTGCCCTCAGGAGCCAGACACCGACGGCGATGGCATTCTGGATGCGGTGGACATTTGCCCCGACGTGGCGGACCCCGAACAGCTCGACCTGAACCTCGACGGCATCGGAGACTTGTGCCAGGCGCAGATGTGGCGCGGAGACTTCGACGAGGATGGGGTCGCGGATTTGCTCGACAACTGCCCCTATGTCTTTAACCCGAACCAACTCGATGATGACCTCGATGGCATCGGGAACCTCTGCGCTCGCGCCGAACCTTCGATGGAGCCAGTCGATACGGACGCGGACAGTATCCCCGACGCGATGGACAACTGCCTCTGGCGCCCCAACACGCAGCAGCGTGACAGGGATGGCGACGGGGTGGGTGATCTGTGCGACCTCTGTCCATTGGTCGCTGATCCTGGCCAGGAGAGCGTCGAAGGGAGGGCGATAGGGATCGCTTGCCTCGGAGATCAGGACGGCGACGGGGTGCTCGATGCAGCGGATAACTGCCCGCTCGTGCCAAACCCTGATCAACGCGACGTCGACGCCAACGGTTACGGGGACGCCTGCCAGACGGCCGAAGGGGCCTATGATCGCGATGGCGATGGTTTGGTCGGTGACGCCGATGAGTGTGACTGGCTCGAGACCGCGCCAGGGACGCGCGGGTGCGGGACGGACGCGGACGGTGATGGGATCGATGATCTCTCGGACAACTGCCCCAGAGTCCCCAACCAGGAGCAACGCGACACGGATCGCGATGGCCTTGGAGACCTGTGTGATTCCTGTCCCGCTGTTGTCGACCCGTGGGATCGCGACCTCGATGGGGATGGTGTCGGGGATGCGTGCCAGGGAGACATGGATGGGGACGGCGTCAAGGATTTGTTGGACAACTGCCCGAGCGTTCACAACCCCTATCAGTCGGATGTCGACGGAGACGCGATCGGTGATTTGTGCGATGCATGTCCTCTGATCGCGGACGCGCGCTCGACGGATGGGAGCGCGTGCGCGCTCGATTATGACGGCGATGGCGTGCTCGATGGCGCGGACAACTGCCCGCAGGCGGCAAACGCGGTGCAGCTCGACGCCGATCGCGATGGCGTGGGGGATGCCTGCCGTCAGGATCGCGATGGAGACGGTGTGTTGGATCGTTGGGACAATTGCCCCTTCTTGCCAAACCCTGACCAGCTCGACTCGAACGGTGATGGGGTAGGGGACGCCTGCTGGACGGACAGGGATCGTGACGGCATCCCCGATGTGCTCGATCTTTGCCCGCTCGACCACGCGAGCCTCGGTCCCTGTTGACCTTATCTACAAGAGGATGTTCATGGGTTGAGCGCGATAATTGACACGGTCAATCACGCGCCCTTACAATGCCGCCCGGTCTCTGCTGTTTGTGTACTCGCGCTCGCCAATGGCTCGCGCACGGAAGCAACCTCGCTCAAGACGGTGTTTGCTTTCGTTGCTGACTCGAGTGGAGCCCGGTGTTATCGATTTGCTTTCTTTTCTCTTCGACTGGTTCGCGTGACTTTAGGGGCGCGAGTGATTGGCCTGTAACGCGATGCTCATCAACCGCAAGTTTGGAGAATATGTCCTGCTACAGCGTCTCGCTGTCGGCGGACAATCTGAGGTCTTCCTCGCCCTGAAGGTGGGACCTGGCGATTTCTTGCGCACGGTGGTCATCAAGGTCTTACCCTCGAGGTTAAAAGAGGACGAGCGCTTCGTGCGCCTCTTCTTCAAGGAGGCGTTTGTCTCCTCGCGCTTCGCGCACCCCAACGTCATCACCGTCTACGACGCCAGGCTCATCGAGGGAGATTACTGCCTCGTGATGGACTTTGTCGCGGGTCAGACGGTGGCCGACATCGCGCAACGAGGCTTCCAGAGCGGCCAGCCGCTCTCTCTCAATCAGTCGATCCAGATCATCGCGGACGCTTGCGATGGTCTCCACTACGCGCACCAGTTCAGGGATCTCGACGAGTCCACGTACTCGATCGTGCACTGTGATATTAGCCCGCAGAACTTGATGGTGACCTACCAGGGCGTGACCAAGGTCTTTGACTTTGGCATCGCGCATATCCCTGGTTACGAGGGCACCAACGAGCCTCTCACTGTCGGCGGGAAGTACGCGTACATGAGCCCGGAGCAGCTGCGCGGCGACGAGGTCGTCGACGCGCGCAGTGATATCTTTAGCCTCGGGATCATCCTCTACGAGCTCTGCACCGGCTACAGGCTCTTTCGTCGAGCCAGCCAGCCCGAGGTCATCAAGGCCGTGTGCGAGGAGCCGATTCGTCCGCCGACTGCGCTGCGACCTGATCTCCCGATGTTCCTCGAGCGCATCATCATGCGCTCGCTCGAGCGCGATCCGCGGCGGCGCTATCGCACCGCCGCCGAGATGCGCGACGAGCTCCTCCAGTTGCTCTCGATGATGAGCAAGGGGAGCGAGCGCGCCTCGCTCGGCGACTACGTCGCCTCGCTCTTTGTCGACGAGCGCAAGGACGTTGCCGATGTTTTGAGGCAAGCGAATCAGGGGATGCTCCAACTCAGCGAAGACATGAGCGAGGGCTTCGTCGAGCGCCTCACAGGTGACTTCGCGCCCTTTGAAGAAGAGACCATGGAGCTCGACCCGGAGGCATTCAGGGAGTACGCCAAGGCCAAGGAAGAAGCGCACCGCGCGGTCGAGGATGCCAGAAAGAAAGGGGACGCTGGAAAATCTGACGCAAAGGCTGAAGGGGACTCCGACGCGAAACGACGCGCTCTCGAGCAAGAGCGCGCCGCAGCGCTCGAGCACGCCAATGACCTGGCCGACGAGGTCTCGAGGTTGCAGCGCCGTCAAACCTTGCTGATGGTTCTGATCCTCGTGCTCGGCGCGATCGCCATCGTGCTCGGCGTGCTCCAGTTCCAGGGCAAATCGGGCGCTGCGGGTAAGACCGGCGGCTCGGATGCTTCCGCCGAGGTGAGTTCTTCACCAAACTCTTGAAGCTTTTGCTTCGTGCTGGCGCGACTTCCCGGAAGCGCTCGCACCCAGGAAAGAAAAGAGGCGCCGCCTGTGATACAGGCAGCGCCTCTTTTCTTTCCTGGGTGGTTAACCCCTATTACTTAGCCGAGCGCTTCGCGGACGGCGTCCTCGAAGCTCGAGACAGCTCGCGAGAGCCCCGCGGGGTTGGCGCCGCCAGCCTGCGCGAGCGTCGGGCGACCGCCGCCGCGACCGTCGACGTGCACGGCGACCTTGTTGATCAGGTCGCCAGCCTTGACCTTGTGCTGCTTGAAGACCCCATCGGTCACCAGGCAGAGGAGGGCGGCTTTGCCGTCGATCTCGGCGCCGAGCAGGACGATACCATCGTTCATCTTCTCGCGGAGTTTGTCCGCGTAAGCGAGCAACTGATCGCGGTCCTCGACGTCGATCTTCTCGGCGATGACCTTGACGCCAGCGATGTCGATCGCCTCGTCGACGATCTCACCGGCGCGAAGCTGCGCGAGCTTCTGCGAGAGCTGACGCACGCGACGCTCGAGCTCGGAGCGCTCCTCGGTCAAGGAGCCCGCGCGATCGAGCACGTTGTGCGTGTCCGCCTTGATGCTGCGCGCGACCTGCGTCAAGAGCGTGCGCTCCTGCTGGAAGGTCTGGTACGCGGCGACATTGGTCACAGCCTCGATGCGGCGGATGCCTGCGGCGACGCTCGACTCGGAGGTGATCCTGAAGAGGTTGATGTCGCGCGTGTTGTTCACGTGCGTCCCTCCACACAGCTCGACCGAATCCTCGCCAATCTGCACCACGCGCACGCGATCACCATACTTCTCACCGAAGATGGCCATGGCGCCGAGCTCGTCGACGGCGTGCTCGCGCTCGACATCCTGGTGAATCACCACATCCTCGCCGAGGCGAACCTTGGCGTTGATGGCATCCTCGAGGCCGCGCAGCTCTTGCTCGCTCAGAGGTTGCCCCCAGCTAAAGTCAAAGCGCAGCTTCTCGGGCGCGACGAGCGAGCCCGACTGGAAGATCGTGTCCGAGATCTGCCCGCGCAGAGCAGCGTGCAGCAAGTGCGTCGCGGTGTGGTTGCAGCACGTCAGCAGTCGCTTCGAGACATCGATGCGCGCGATGAAGTCACCCTCGAGTGATTCCGAATCGAGCGATCCCTTCACGAGCTTCGCGCGGTGCACGATGCCGATCGGCGCCTTCTGCGTGTCGAGCACCTCGAAGCGCACCGAGCCATCCTCGCGCTCGATCACGCCCACATCACCCACCTGACCGCCTGATTCAGCGTAGAAGGGGGTCTGTGAGAGCAACAGCTCGACGACGTCGTCCTGACTTCGGTAGCGACGCACATGCGCCTTGGCCTCGTGTTGTGTGTAGCCGACGAACGAATCCGCCGAGCCCTCGTGCACCGTGATCCAATCGCCAGCGGTGAAGACGTCGCCGAGCGCGTCCTTCCCCTTGGAGACAATCTGGTGCTCTTGCCACAACTTCTGGTAGCCCGACATGTCGATCTCGAGGCCGTCATCCTCTGCCATCACCGCCGTCATATCGGGCGGGAACCCGAAGGTCGCGTGCAGTTGGAAGACGTCATCGCCGCTAAGCTTCTTGCGCTCCTGGCCGCGAGCGCGCTCGGCGGCCTTGTCATAAAGCGCGATGCCGCGGTCGATCGTGCGGAAGAAGCGCTCTTCCTCGAGGCGAATCAGCTCGCGAGCCTGCTGCCCGACGGCCTCGAGCTCCGGGTAGATTTCACCGTAGTGCTCGATCACGGACTGCGCGACCTCGTGCAGGAAGGGTTGCTCGAACCCGAGCCTGCGGCCATGGCGCACGGCGCGACGGAGGATGCTGCGAATCACCGAGCCGCGACCATCGTTGGAGAACTTGCCGCCGTCACACAGCGAGAAGGTCACCGAGCGGATGTGGTCCGCGATCACGGCAAAGTCGGAGTAATCCTCGCGCTTGTAGAAGTCATTGAGCGAGTGCGCGATGTTCTCCCCGAGCAGCTCCGCGGTCTTGATAAAGATCGGCGTGAAGAGCTCCGTCTGGAAGACATTGCTCGCGCCAGCCTTGATCATGGCGATGCGATCGAGGCCCATGCCCGTGTCCACGCTTTGCAGCGGGAGCGGCTCGAAGGACCCGTCATCGAGGCGATTGCTCTCCATGAAGACGAGGTTCCAGAACTCGACGACGCGGTCCTCGTCGTACTGGCCCTCGGCGAAGGTGAATGGCCCATCCTGTGGGCGAAGGTCGAAGTGAAGCTCGGTGCAGGGACCGCAAGGTCCCGTCGGCCCCATCGACCAGAAGTTCTCCTCGTTGCCGTTTTTGACATCTCCCTGGCGAGCGATCCTCTTCTCGGGGATTCCGATCTCCTTGGTCCAGATGTCATAGGACTCGTCATCGTCCTGATAGCAGGTGACATACACGCGATCGAGCGGGAGCCCGAGCACATCCACGATGAACTCCCAGGCCCAGTGGATCGACTCGCGCTTGTAGTACTCGCCAAAGGACCAGTTGCCCAACATCTCGAAGAAGGTTAGGTGGCGGCCATCGCGACCGACCTCATCGAGATCGTTGTGCTTGCCACCGGCTCGGATGCATTTTTGAACGCTCGCCGCTCGTACATAGTCGCGCTTCTCGTTCCCGAGCAAGACATCCTTGAACTGGTTCATCCCTGCGTTGGTGAACAGCAGCGTGGGGTCGCCTTGTGGGATCACGGGGGAGGAGCTCACGACGCGGTGGTCGCGCTCCTTGAAGAAGTCCAGGTACTGCGAGCGAATCTCATCCGGTTTCATGGCGTCTCATCTTCTCTCGTTTTTGGGTCATTCGATGTGCGCGCGGGCATCCGATATGCCCCCTGACTTATCGCAGGAGATCGCGCGCACGGTTGCTGTCTTACACTCACTGGCCGCCAATTCGCAAGCGGATCGGGGCCGGTGCGCGATGGAACACTGTATATCGATGTTTCTTGGCCAATTAATCCCGAAGGGCTCGCCACACGTTCATTTTTCTCGCGCGTTGCTTCCTCGCTCTCCATGCGCCAAAGGCTTGAAAACCTCGCGCCTTCGCGCCGAGCTTTCGGTTTCACTTTCGCCGCGAAGGACCTATTCTCGAAATCCCTGCAAGGCCGCATAGGGCGCGCTTGTCCGTTTTTACCTCAAGTATCGCTTTAACAGCGGCATGCCATCAGGGCGGTGACGGTTCTCGACACTCTTCGAGCAATTTCTTGACCACACCTACATCATCACACACCCTGAAGTGGCAGGAGTGATGAGCATCTCTGTTCATCGCTGGGTTGGAGCGCCGCTCCATGAATGGAATGAAGAACGCATGGATGGCTCGGATTTATGAAAGCATTGCTTGAACTTGTCGATCAGCTCCTCTACCTGATGGAAGAGCACGACCTCCCCGACGCGATGGAGACGGCCCAACAGGTCGAGCTCAAAGGAGTTCTGGAGGGGATGGCCCGCGAGGCGGTCTCGCTCGCTGGCGCCATTCGTCAGGATCTCACCGCGCGTGAGGCGGACGCCAAAGAAGCGCAGCGCCGAGAAGATCTCTTGCAACGCGCCCTCGAAGCGATCGCCAAGGGATACTACCAGGACGCCGAGTCCACGCTCTCGTCCGCCTTGCTCGAGTTCCCCGACCACCACGAGTATTACAATCACCTCGGGCTCGTCGCCTGGGAGCGCGACGATATGTTGCGCGCCGAGCGCTACTACGCTCGCGCCGCCGAGCTCAGCCTCGGCCAGATGGAGGCGCTCGAGCTCGGTTGGTCCGTCGCTCAAAACCGAGGTTACCTCCGCGCACTCGAGGGTAGGGCGCTCAGCCTCTACCGCCTGGGGCGCCTGGATGAAGCCCTCGAGTTGTTCTACACGCTGGCGGGCACCTGCGTCCCGGATTACCAGGGGTGCTACTACCTGGCCGGTGAGATCCACCACATGCGCGGCGAACTCGACGAAGCGATCGCCGCCTACCGCCAATCCCCCAACGAGCCGAGCGTCCTCTACAACCTCGCGCTCGCCGAGTATCAATCACACGACCTGAAGGCTTCGGCGGCGACGTTTATTCACGCCTTCGTCTCCAACCACTTCATCTGTGAAGCGTTGCTCGCGCTGCCATTTAACAACGACTTCGACACGCTCGAGGGCTACCTCGCGAGCCCGAGCTACGCCGAAGAGTTCCTCGAAGCATGCGCCTCCATCTGGGAGCGTTGCGACGACGCCCGCGCATTCATGGCGCGCTGCTACGAAGATCCTCTCGTGCAACGCCAACTCCGCGACGAGCTCCGCCTCCTCGCGTCTCCCTGGCGTGGACCCTCCACCGAGGAAGTCCGCCGCGTTCAAGGTCTGGCGCAACGCGTCCTCGACAGGATCTTTGTCTGAACCTCTCGCCCCCCCCAAAACGCGCCTGCATTCTTGAAGCAGTGAGTTTTCTTTTGATCGCCGTGCGCTAGCGAAGGTGAGACGGCGCGTTTTAGCCCCCCCATTTTTGCAAATAGGGGGGAAACTCGCGCTCCGTTTCGAGGTCGATGGTTCGCGGCGGGGAGCTTCGTTGCAAGTCGAGCAGAAGGCATGACATGCCCCCCGCTCGTCGCTACGCTCCTCGCTGCCCCCCAAACAGCACTTCGTTTGTTGGGGGGCGCCCTCGCGATGATTTCGGCACACAGGTTCGCTTTTGTGTGCCCTCGTGTAACTCACTGCTAAATCCGAAAGCTCCTTGTCGCAAAACGCCAACGTGGAGTCGGAGCGCGAGGGAAACCCCCATCCTTGGGGGTCGCAAACGCGCCGTATTCCTTTGCCATGGCACAACGCTCGAAAGAAGCGCAGCGCTACACAACGGCAGGCGCGATTTGCGGGGGGGCATGTCATGCGTTCTGCTCGACTTGCAACGAAGCTCCCCCAAGCAAAACTCACTGCCAAATCGAAAGCTCCCTCTCATGAAACGCCAACCTCGAGTCGGAGCGCGAGTTTCCCCCCTATTTCAAGCGTAGCGCCGAAATGGGGGGGCGAAAACGCGCCGTCTCACCTTCGCTAATGCACGGTGCAGAAAGTAAGCTCACCGCTTCACAACGGCAGGCGCGTTTTGGGGGGGCGCAGGCGCGTTTTGGGGGGCATGTCATGCGTTCTGCGAAACCTGCAACGAAGCTCCCACACATAACTCACTGCACACACCGAAAGTTCTCATGGCGAAGCGTTCGTCAATTCTCGACGTGAGCCCAGTATTGTCTGGGGCGAGGAATCCCTTCGGTCTTGAGCAGCTCGATGACCGAGGTGGTCAGCTCGCTTCGGATCTGCACGAACTCCGAGCTGAGTACCCAGACCCTCGCGATCAACACCACGCCTGTTTCGGTGGTCAGGTCTGTGAGGACTGCGGGCGCGGGCTCATCGAGCACCGAGACATGTTCTCGCATGACGCTCAAGAGCAACTCGCGCACCCGTATTAAGTCTGCTTCCTGTGAGACCGTCACCGAGATGTCGATCCTTCGCACCTGCACCAACGAGTAGTTGATGATCGTGCTCTTGAGGAGCGCTTCGTTTGGAATCCTCACGACGAGGTTGTCGAATGTGCGGACCTTCGAGCTGAGCAATCCGATCGATTGCACCACCCCGAGTGTCGTGTCGACCTTGATCGTGTCACCGATGCTAAAGGGGCGATCGAACAGCAGGAAGATCCCCGAGATCACGTTCGACACGCTCGTCTGCGCCGCGAAGCTCACCGCCACCGTCACGATACCAGCCGCCGCCAGGAGGTTGCTCAACTTCACGCCGACCTTCTGGAGCGCGAGGATGAATGCACCTCCGATGATCACGTAAAACGCGAGCTTTTGCAGGACCGTGATGGTGTGCGTCGTGATCCCTGGGCGATCGATGCGCTGGATCACCTTGTGGGTGATCTTTGCCAGCAAGTACCCCACGAGCAAAATCAGGATCGCGGTCAGGTACGGAGAAATGGCTTGCCAACCCCCCATGGCGTGGAGCAACCGTTCGAAGATGGTCGCGTCCGCAGGGAGAGGAGGGAGCGGGATCGCCTCGACTGGAGGGGTCGTCGTCGCTGGTTTGGGCGGCGTGAGCTGTAAGAGGATGGTTGGAATCAAAATCCAAACTCCAGGCCGGTCTTTTGTTTGTAGTTATGCGCGAACAGGGTGGGGCGTTGATCCGGGATAACGGGGTTGCCGTTGAGATCCCTGAGCGGTGTCGAGTCAGGTGTCGGTGAACCCGTGCTCGTTAACTCCGCCTCGAGCTCTCCGAGCAGCTTCATTCGCAAATGATTCGTCAGCAAGTCCGAGCCTTCTTCATACAATGTCAGGTGCGCGAGCGGCGCCATGATCTTGATGATGTCGAGCGGCTCGGAGGTCGTGTTCTCGAGTTTGATCGCCAACACCGCCGGTGGCGGGGCCGAGAGGAACGGGTTGGATTCCCCCGTCTCGCTCGAGGTCTCCTCTGAGAAGGAGGTCTGGCGCCTCGCGGCGTCGAGCGAGTGATAGATCTCGGTTTGCACCGAGCGGCAAATGATCCCCGAGTCCACAGGACCATACAGCGCCCTCGGCACGCGCATCGGTGGGAAATCGATCACCCTCGTGAATCCCTTCTCCTCACTCCCGAATCCCATGACGATGTAGATCGGGACGGAGAAGGCGACCTCGAAGGATTGGTGCGATGGGCACAGCAACTTCGACTTCGGGAAGATGAGCAAAGGCATCGTCCCCAACGATGGCAAAAACCTCGCGGTGGTCATGCCCGGAGATCCTCCGATCACCACACCTTGCTTGTATGCTTCGCCGGTGAGTTCGAGCTGATTGTCACTCGAGCGCCGAAGGCATATCTTGCGGTGTTGGATGTCGAGCTCGAGGGTTTCCCCTGGGAGCGGGAGTTCGATGTCGATTGGCCAGGAGGCCATGTGCACCTCTTCTCGGGTACGGGTTGATGGCGAGCTTGCGCGCGCCAGGAATATATCCTCTCTCAGGAGCGCTGCAACCGTGTGATTGTTGTGGTCGAGTGTTCGACCGTTTTGTCTCATGCTGGCGAGCCATGCGAAGACTCGATCCTCTCATCCCGACTGGTTTGGTGACCGGCTTGCTCCTCCTTGGGGGCATGTACTGGCTCTCCTTTCGTGACAATTCTCAGACACCGACCTCGCAAGAGCAATCACCTCCACACGCCGTGGCGCTAAATCGCACCCCGGAACACGATTCGCATCTTGCCCCTGATCACGCCGCCAGTGATACGAGCCTGACCTCTCCCTTGCACGAATCTCCTGTCGAGGATGCTCCCCCCGAGGCTGGCCCGTCACTCTCGCTTGTTCACCCGATCACGAGGAAGCCGATCCCTGCTCTCAGCGTGCGCGTTGGCGCGCCTGGCATGTACCCCTCGACGGAACGAACAACCTCGAACACGGGAATACTTCCGCTGCCTGTGGTCGGCGCCGAGCTCTATACAGACGAGCGCCTGGAGACCTATGTGATCCAGGGGAGCGTCGAGGTCGAGGGGAGAAAGCTCGCCATCTGGCAAGATGTGCTGCTCTTCGAGGAGCAGCTCACCGGGGATGCTGAGGAGGTCGCGCTCTCAGATGCTCAACCTCTTTATCTTAGCATCACCAACCCCGAGGGTGATCCTGTCCCCGATGCGCGCGTTCGCCTCCAACGTGAAACGGCTGGACTGATTGCCCTCGAGGCGACCAGTGATTCCAACGGCGTCGCGAAGTTCGAACCCCTCCCGGCGGGTGAGTATGTCGCGATCGTTCGCGCCTCAGGGCTCCTGTCGAGTGAGGTTTCGATCGCTCACGAGCTCTCGCAAGATCCTGTCCAGGGGGTCGCCTCCTGGGGGATCACGCTCGAGCGCGGGAAGTCCGTGTACGGTCGCGTGGTGGATTCGCGTGGCGTCGGCGTGCCCGATGCTTTTGTCACCGCTTACGTCGAGAAGTGGGGCGAGCCGCGTGTGTTGCCCATCGAGAGCTTCACCAACATCAGCACGGTCCCCGCCAGAGGGGTGGCGTTTACGGACTTCGATGGTTACTTCTCCATCTCTGGCCTTCCCGCCGGTGTCGCGTACATCGGCGCGCAGGCGGCGTTCGGTGTGCCTTCGCTGAGTCCGCCGCTCGATATTCGCGAGGTCGCAGAGATCGGACCTGTCACCATCAAGCTCGAACCTGGCGCAGATGTCGAGGTGCTCGTCCTTGGCGAGGAGCGTAAACCGATCGCTGGCGCCGAGGTCAGCTGGAAGGATGGTCCTTCGGGGCTCACCTCGACCAGCGTGACGGATGGAAATGGGCTGGCGGTGTTCGAGGATGTGACCTCGGGCGCGCAGTTTATCGCATCGGCCAGAACATGGCGGTCTGCGACCGTCTCGCTCCCCGAGCCTGATATGGATGGTGTGCGGCGCCTGGAACTTCTCCTGGAGCCAGCAGACATAAAGCGTTACTTCAGCTTTCGCCTCGAGAAGCCCGATGACGTCGCCATCACAGCGCTCCGCTTTCGCGCTGATCGTGGCAGCGTCTGCGAGGCAAACCCTATCGATGATGACGACTGGAAGATCGAAGGTTGCGCGCCCGGCGCGGGGACGCTCCTGTTTGTCACCAGGGATCACGGCGAGACCTCGATCAAGGGGTCCTTCGAGGATCTCTCGAGGGTGACGCTGCCGCCTCCAGTTTCCGTCCGCGTCACCGTGTCGCCATGGCCAGAGAAGGCGCCTGATACACACCCGATCTCGTGGACACAGCGCGACGCGTCGACCGCGGGATTTGGCGCACTGGTTCCGCTCGACCGCAGACGCACGAAGATGCGCTGGGAGGCGATGCTATATCCTGGGCGTTACGACCTCGCCATCTCGCTTCCTCGCGAAGAAGAGGAGCGCGTCGAGGCGATGCTCCACGTCAAGGAGACCGGAGGAGCCCTGGATTGGGGGCTTGTAAAGCCGACATCCCACGCGTTCTTTGTCGTCGATGGGAGAGACCATCCTATCGATGGCGCTCGCGTCGAGGTGTGGATCGGCAAGGAGCGCATCCTCGAGGAGACCTCGCAGGGGAGGGCGCCAACGCACGTGACCTCTATCGAACTCGAGGGGGCCACGGTTTATATGATGGATGATGTGCGCGCGGGAAAGGGCGTGATCGATGCGGCGGCGATCGATGCGCCGAGGCACGTGCTGACGATGAATCAGGATCGGCTCGCGTCGCTCGGGCGTCCTGGTGAAATCACGGACCGAGCAGCGCTCGCGAAGATCCTCGGCGCACCGCTCGTGCGTGATGACGAGCGAGAGTTGATCGACGCGAGAGCGGGGACACCCGCGGCAAACGCCGGGATTCCGCGAGGCGCGGCGTTTGTCGCCGCGCGAAAGACCTCGTCGGGTCACGAGATCCTCTACCGCACCAACTGGCGCGGTCCCGTGCAGGAAGCGTTTATCTTCTCGGAGTGATTCTCTCGCGTCGCTACTCTTCGGAGTCCTCGGGCACGGACTCTGTGGCGCCGAGCTTGTCCGCCTTGATCATGTAGAGGTCAGTCAGCGTATCGACGCCATCCTTCGCGTCGAATCGCGACTTCAAGGATGCCATGGGCTCGTCCAGGACGAGCTGGCCATCGACGAGCATCACGATGCGAGTGCAGATGCGCTCGAGCATGTCGAGGATGTGGCTCGAGAGCAGGATCGCGCCGCCCCCTTCGCAAAACTGCACCAGGCGCTTTCGCAGCGTGAAGGTCGACTCCGGGTCGAGCCCGACAAAAGACTCGTCCAACAACAACAACTTCGGAGGTCCGAGCAGCGCCGCGCAGATGGCGAGCTTTCTCGCCATCCCGCCCGAGTACTCCTTGACCAGACGATGCTTTGCCTTGGTCAACTCGGCCATCTCGAGCAGATCCTCGATCTGTGCATCTCGCTCGGCGTCTTGCATTTGCTTCGCGCCAGCGACGAACTGCAAATACTCCAACCCGGTAAGGTAATCATAGAGCTCGAGGTGTTGAGGGACGAAGCTGATCTGCCGCCTCGCAGCGATCGGATCAGCCAGGATGTCGACCTCGCCGACCTTGAGGTTGCCTTCATCCGGGTTAAGCACACCGGCGATCGAACCCATCGTGGTGGATTTCCCGGCGCCGTTTGGCCCGATAAAGCCGACAAATTCACCCGGTTCGATGCGAAGGTTCAGGCCATCCACTGCGGTGAGCTTGCGGTAGCGTTTGGTCAGGCCCTGGATTTCGAGAAGTGGCGCCATGAGTCATGCCTCCGCGACGCGGGAAGGTTGAAAGAAGCCGAGCAGAACCACGAGCGCGAGCGCGCCACCCATGACCCCCAGACCGACAGGCATCCCGAAGACGCTCGCGCCGCCGATGATCGCTGTGGGGACAATGCCCGCGAGCGTGATCATGGCGCGCGCGGGCTCTTCGGTGGTTTTCGCGAGCGCGCCTTGCGCGAGCGTCACGACGACGCCCATGCCAAGTAGCAGCAGGCTCGCGAGCAAGTGATCGAGCATAAATGAGGAGCGAATCAGTGGGACGCCAGAGATAAGCAACGCGCAGGGTCCGAGGAACAGCATCACCTCGCGCGCGGCGAACAGTTGGCTCGCCATCGCCTCGTGCTGTGTTGTCACCGGGAGCGCCTGCGATGGCATCGTGCGGATGCCTGGCGTGTTCTGGCGGGTCCATGGATCGAGCAGTGAGACAAGGAAGATCATCGGCGTGAGCGAGGTCGCCCAGATCGGCAACGCTTCGCTGGAGAAGTTGAACAGCGCCAGCCCGAGCATCAGCCAGAGCAGAGGATAGGCGTAACGCGTGAGCGCGAACCTGCGACCATATTGCAAGAGGTGCCTGCGAAACGTCCCGCGCGCTTCTTGTGGCAGGAACCTCTCGAGCCAGTGTGATTGGTCGAACGCGCTCTGTTGATAATCCATCGTCGCGGCGAAGCCGACAAAGTCCGCCTCACGAAAGCCCGCGAGCATCTTGAAGTAGTGTTGGCTAAATGCTCTCCAGCCGAGGAACGTGCACACTACCGAGAGCCCCAGCGCGATCAAAACGCCCGTGGCGGTCGCGCGGTTGAATGCCTCGAGCCTGAGCGCCTCTTGCAAACCCAGCTTGAGCAACATCACCGCGATTGCAGCGCCAGCGAGCGCGATACCAGGGGCAAAGAGGAACAGTTGCCCTGCGCCTCCGTATCCGTCCACGGAGCGCTGACCATCTGGTGAGGTCGATCCTCCAAACTCTCCTGCGCCCGCGAACAGTTGCACTCCCATGCCGATGCCGAGCGTGACGATCGGGCTTAGAATAAGGAGCAATACGCAAACGATCGCGCCCCACGGTGAGCCGTTCCAGGCAAGCGGCACGAAGAAGAGGGATGTGGAGAGGCCCCAGACGAGCGCTTCGAGGAAGGCGACCACGAGGCGATCGGCGAATAGCGCGACCATCGGAAAGGGGAGCTTGTCGACGGTGCGAATGTCCGGGCGCCGAAAGAGCATCTCCATGACGCGGAACGAGAAGACAGCGCCGATAAAAGTGCTGATCCAGAAGGCCAGCTCGACCGCGGTTTGGCCAGCGACCTGTTTTGACCTTGCTTCGAACCCAGTCGGGGTCATTGTCTCGATCGGGGGAATCAGCAAGCGCTCGGCGGCAAAGTGTCCTGCCAGGAGCAGCGCCGCGACGACGGCGATCAAAATCACCGTCGCGCTCGCGCGGGTGGTGCCGCTTGCCATCGACCAACGGTTGAGCGCGGCGCGTTTGCGCGCGCCCAACAGCAGCGAGGTGGGGCTTTGTGGCATGGAGACTCCGGCCTTTGGACGGGGATGCAGAAGGGGGCGAGGAGGACCTCGATCAGCGCACGCTGGGAGAAGCAGCGCGATCGGGCTTGACCTCGGGTGATTTATCAGGTTGATTTGCAGCGCTGACCGAGGCTCCCCCCTTATAGATGGGGAGAGGAACTCCTTTGCGACCCTTCAAGCCGCGAATCTCTCGGCTGATGCAACGAATGCGTGTCCGCGCCACGCTCGCGAGCGGGCTCTTCGGGTAACGCTTCAAAAACCCCTGATAGCCATCCAGCGCGCGACTATATTGTCCGGCGCGGTATGCGACCTCGGCCTGCTCGAAGGATGCCGTCTCTGTCGTGGAGGATGCCTGGCAGCCCAGCGCGAGCAGACAAAAGAGGCACGAGAGCCAAAACGCAGAGATTTGTGTGAGGAGACGAGACATGAGCGATGAATTTCAAAATGAGGACGTGATCGAGGGCGAGCCCCACACGTCGATAGATGGCTTGAGAAGTGGGTTTGCCGCGATTGTGGGGCAACCCAACGTCGGGAAATCCACTCTCATGAATTCCATCCTGGGTGTCAAGGTCGCCATCACCACCAACAAACCGCAGACCACGCGCAACAGGATTCTTGGCGTCAAGACCTTCCCTGGAAAGGGGCAGGTTGCTTTCCTCGATACGCCTGGTATCCACCACTCCAAGAAGAGGATCAACCGCGCCATCGTTCGCGCGGCGACGGACACCTTCGAGGAGGTCGACATCATCCTCCATATTGTCGATGCGCGCGCGTGCGTGGCGATCTTCGAGCGCACCGGGACGCCGATCGACGAGGACGAGGAGTTGGTGCTCGGGGAACTTCAGAAGGTCGATGTGCCGCGTTATCTGATCTTGAACAAGATCGATCTCGTCGAGCAAAAGATCGCCCTGTTGCCCGTGATCGAGGCGCTCACCCAGCGCTCTGATTATGTCGAGGTTATCCCGACGAGCGCTCTGACCGGCGAGAACGCCGAGACCCTGATCGATGTCATCCTGCAAGGATTACCCGAGGGGATGCCGCTGTTCCCCGACGACATGATCACGGACCAGGCCGAGCGGTTTATCGCCGCCGAGTTCATCCGCGAGCAGGTCATGCTCAAGACCAATAAAGAGATCCCTTACAGCGTGGCCGTCGAGGTCGAGAACTTCGAGGACGTGCCGCGCAAGGATCTCATCCGCATCTCGGCTGTGATTCACGTCGAGCGCGCCAGCCAGAAGGGGATCATCATCGGCTCCAGGGGCGCACGCCTCAAAGAGATCGGCACCGCGGCCAGAGCGCAGATGGAGCAATTGTTTGGCAAGAAAGTCTTCCTCGAGACCTTCGTCAGGGTTCAGGAAGGTTGGAGCGAGGACCCTCGCTCTCTCCAGAGATTTGGTTACGAATAAGCGTCGTCGCTGACACCAGCAGAAGTCGTCAGCGCCGCAGAAGGAATAGACCCATGAGTTTTATCATCGCCATCGTCGGCCGCCCCAATGTGGGAAAGAGCCGCATGTTCAACAGGCTCTCTTCGACCACCAAGGCGATCGTGCACGATTACGAAGGGGTCACGCGCGACAGGCAGTACGCGCGCGGGGAGTGGTACGGGAAGAACTACACCATCATCGACACGGGCGGCTTCCTCCCCACCACAGAGGAGCCGATGCTCGTGAGCATGCGCCTCCAGGCGCAGCTCGCCATCGAGGAGGCAGACGCGATCCTCTTTATGATGGATGGGCGCGCCGGGATCACCAACGGTGACCGCGAGATCGCGACCATGTTGCGCCAGACCGAGAAGCCTGTCTTTCACATCGTCAACAAGCTCGACTCTCCTGGCGATCAGACCACCGCGTTGAGTGATTTCTTCGAGCTCGGTATGGATCTGTTCCCGCTCAGCGCGGAGCATGGCCCAGGCATCGACGCGTTGATGGACACCGTCGCCGAGATCATCCCCGCCGAAGAGGACGAGGAAGAAGAATCACCGCACGCGCGCATCTGCGTCGTCGGGAAACCGAACGCTGGCAAGTCGAGCATTATCAATAAATTGCTCGGCGAGGATCGCTTGCTCACGAGTGACGTCGCGGGCACCACGCGTGATTCCGTCGACACGACCATCTTCGTCGATGACAAACAATACGTGGTCATCGACACCGCTGGACTCCGCCGCAAGCGCAGCATCTCCGAGCAGCTCGAGCACTACGCGGTGGTCCAGGCGATCAAGAGCATCGACCGGGCGGATGTGGCCATCATCGTCATCGATGCCAAGAAGGGGCTGACCTCGCAGGACAAGAAGATCGCCGCCGTGGTCGCGAACCGTGGCCGCGCGTGCATCTTCGTCGTGAACAAGTGGGATCTCATCGACAAGGACAGCAAGACCGTGGACGAGTGGCGAAAGGCGCTCTACCACGAGATGCCGTTCCTCGACTGGGCGCCGGTCTTGTTCACCTCGGCGCTGACCGGAAAGCGCGTGCAGAAGATCCTCGAGAACGTCGATCACGTCTTCGAGCGCTACACACACCGCATCCGCACGAGCGAGCTCAACCGCTTCCTCGAGAAGTCGATCGCGATGCACAACCCGCCCGTGCAGCAAAACAAACGCATTCGGTTTTACTTCGCGTCACAGGTCGCCTCGCGTCCTCCCGCGTTTGTCTTCATGGTCAACCACCCCGAGATCGTGCCCGACAGTTACAAGCGCTACCTGGAGAACAGGTTGCGCGAGGACTTCGACTTCCACGGCACACCGCTCAAGATCATGATGCGCGCGCGTCGTCGTCGCGAGTGATTTCGGTAGGGTTTGGAGCTTTGAAGAGGCGGAAGATTTCTAGAAATCTTCCGCCTCTTTTGCGAGCGGCTCGAGCGCGGCCTTCACTACATCTCGCAAGTGCTTCGACTCCATCAGCGCGCGCCATCCCTGGACCCCGATAAGGTTCAAGTCCAACTTTAGCTCTCGCAGATTTTTCAAGAATGGCGTCCTCGCCAGCTCCATCGCTGCGTCTGTATCCAGGCGGTTCATCTGCAAGTCGAGCACTTCCAGGGACGAGGATTGCTCGCTCTCGGCGATGGCGCGTGCGCCCGCCGTTCCGATCTGATTGTTGCTAAGAACCAGTCCCTTTAAATTCGCGCCAAAGCGTCCTCGCGCGAGCGCTCGGACGCCCTGATCTCGCGCCCGATTGTCCCTGAGTGAGAGCGAGCGGAGGTTCTCGGGTGGTCGAAGAGCGGAGAGTTCATCGAGGTGACTGACCGCGAGCTCCGCAGAGCGGAGCTCGAGTGATTCGAGCTTTGGCAACTTCTCGAGGTTTTCGAGCAATGCATGCGACGCGCTCAGATCGATCTGTTGCAGGCCGAGTGATTTTAGCGACGCGGCCAGCGGCGCTTTGGCGATCGCTTCGAGCGTCACCCCCGTGAGCTTCGTATAGTCGAGCCGGAGTTCTTCGAGCCTTGCGAGGTTCTTCGAGGCGACGAGCGTTTGCGCCAACTCATCGCCAAGATCCACGTTAAAGAAGCGCAGGGACTTGATACGTGTGAGCCAGCTCTCGTCAGCGTCGAGCATCGCCACGAGCTCGGATGCTCCGGTGCCCGCCTGGATCTGGAGGATGACGCAGTTGGCAAAACCGGGCGAGTGCGTGAGCGCCTCGCTGACCCTCGCCGCCGCGCCAAACCACATGCTGCGCAAGACGAGCTTGCGGGTGACCAGCAGCGCCGGGATATCCTCGCCGCCAAGCTGGCGCGCGACCCAGTGCTCGGGCGCGACGCGCAGGTCGTCTGGCCATCGCGAGAGCGCGCCCATCAGATAGGGGAGGACGACCTGTTCGAGCGAGGTGGGGTCTTCCCACGCCTCGAGCATCCTGCACAGCTTCTTCCACTGGTTCGCCGTGGGCTCGCCCTGCGCGATGGAGCGCACCTCGCCAAAGGTGTTCAATGCCGCATCCATTTGTTCTCCCAGTCCGCTTCAGTCAGGTCGTGCTTGATCCCGGCGGCGTCGAGCAGCTCCTTCGAGCGCGCGGTCAGCGGGTTCCATTGCAACACGACGCGCTCGAGCGCGTCGATGTGCGGCGAGGCGACGAGCGCCTCGATCCCATCATCTCCGATCTTGTTCGTGCCGAGATCGAGGTGGGTCACGTTCTCCAAGATGTCTGATCGAGACAGCGCGACGAGGCCACGCGATTTGACGTCGTTTCGTTCGAGCACAAGCGTCGTCAGGTGCTCGAAGCGGTGATTGTCACACAGCGCGGAGATGCCGTCCGGGCCGAGTCCGCAGTGACGCAGGCGCAATGTGTCGAGCTCTCGAAGCGCCGGGATGCTCGTGAGCACCTGCGCGCCATGCCTGCCGAGGTGATTGTCACTCAGGTCGAGCGTGCGTAGTTGCGGAGCAAAGGGGGCGCTGCCGAGCAGCTCGAGCGCCAACAAACCTATGCGCGAATCGCGCAAGTCGAGCTCTCGTAGGTTTGGCAGGTTGTCCGCCTGGACCAAAATCCCCAGCCCATCGTTTCCAATGCGACATCCCGCGAGCGAGAGCTGCTCGAGGTTAAACAACAGCTCCGAGGAGCAGAGCGAGAGGATCACGTCGTTCTTTAACGGGGTGCGGCTCAGGTCGAGCCCGGTCAAGTGATGGATCGGCTCGCTGCTCAGGAGGATCGCCATCTCCTGGTAGCCGATGTGTGCGTTGTGCGCGCTCAGTACGCGGCATTTGGGGCCGAGTAATTCCTCCGGGATGCGCTGGCAGAGCGATGCGCCGAGCACCATCCCCCGGCAATCCAACCCGCGTGCCATCGCCCAGGTGAGGACTGTGCGGCCCTCGAGTTTGTCCTCTACCCATGATCTTGGCGCCAAACGCGTGTGGTCTGGCCACCTGTCGAGGTGCGAGACGATGTAAGAGAGGATGCCATGCTCGAGCTCATCGCGGTCCCACCGGCTGACGAGATCACACACCTCTCCCCAGCGCGCCGCGTTCGGCGCGCTCGCCAGCAAGCTCCTGAGCTCGCCGAAGTTAGGTGGATCTCGAATGATCATAATGCCTTAGAAGAGTCCGAGTTGTTTTGGCGGGTCCTTGACATCATCCCAGGGGAGCGGTGGCACGGGGGCATCGAGCGCTTCGAGGCTTCTTTGAAAGTCACGCGCGAACGCTGGCGAGTGATCCTCGATGGGGCAGTGCGAGAAGAAGTAGACCTCGACCTCATCGCGAAGCCAGGCGTCGACCTGATCGGACCACTGTCTGGTGTACTCCTCGTTGCGCTTTGCCACCGGGTGCTGGATGTAGCGCACGAAGGCGGTGTTGTTTGTCACCACGGGGTGGACGGGGATCTCTGGCTTCTTGCGAGGGTTTTCGGACTGAGGATCATCCTGCCCGGAGTAAATGGGGCGCGTGTCGAGCAGCACGCGCGATGCGCCGCAGTCCACGAGCAGCTCGTTCAAACCGCGCGCTGGCGCGTCGAGCCACCACCCCTCGTGGCGTACCTCGAGCGCCATCGGGAACTCATCATGAGGCCACCACTTCAAGTATTGCTTTAACTCGTGAAACTGCGCCGGTCCAAAGGTGGGCGGCAACTGCACGAGCACCGGGCCGAGGTTGTCACCAAAGCCAGTCATGCGCTCGAGGAAGAGCTCGGTGTAGGTCTGCCCGTCGGTGAGTTTTCCCTCGTGGGTGACGCGCCTCGCGAGTTTCGGGCAGAACTTGAAGCCGGGCGGCATCTGGCTCGCCCACTTCTCGACGTTGTCCTCGGGGGGGAGGGCGTAGAAGGTGGTGTTCCCCTCCACGCACGTCAGGCGCTGCGCATACAACTCGAGGAGTTTGTCCTGGCTCGCGCCATGAGGATAGAACTCGCCGATCCAGGGGCGATACGCCCAGACAGCACAACCGAGATAGAACTGGCCTCCCATGAAACTCCTTGCGTCCTGTTGCAGTCGGGGGCGCGAGCGAACCGTGGAGCAGGATCGATCCATTTAGGTGTAACCGCTCGCAAGCGACCTTTCAAGCGTTGCGGGTGGGTCGCAGCGCTTGCGAGTCCATGCTCGGTGCGGTATAGGCTGCTGTTCTACATAAGTTACTCCATGTTCGACGGATCTCTTGTCTTGCATCGGCTGATGCGGCCTGGAGATCGCGGCGAATCGGATTGAAAAGAAGTCTGGATTGTTGCTGCGTGCCTGCTCGCGTGCGCAAACCCCGAGGTGTCCATGAATCCAATGCTCAAATCGACCTTCAAATATGCGGTGCCCGTTGCCCTGGTGGTGGGGCTCGCGCTGGTCGCCGCGTTTAGTGACCCGGCAGATATCAACGACAGCTTCGCAGGCGTCGTGGGGTTGATGGCGACGGTGACGTTCTCGTCGTTGCCAGGAGCGCTCAAAGGGATCTGGGATTTCCTCAACCAGCTGCCGCTGGTGATTCTGGTGTTGGTGGGGGGCGCGATCTTTTTCACGCTGCGCTTTAACTTCATCAACCTGCTGGGCTTCTGGCACGCGATCGAGGTCACCACGGGCAAGTTCGATAACCCAGATGACCCCGGCGAGGTCTCGCACTTTCAGGCGCTCTCAAGCGCGCTGAGCGCGACGGTCGGGTTGGGGAACATCGCGGGCGTGGCCATGGCGGTCGTCGCCGGTGGACCTGGCGCGGTGTTCTGGATGATGTGCGCGGCGCTCTTCGGGATGACCTCGAAGTTCGCCGAGTGCACGCTCGGGCAGATGTACCGTCGCACCGACGCCAACGGCAACGTGCAAGGTGGCCCGATGGTTTACCTGCGCGATGGTTTGCAAGATATCGGGTTGCCCAACCTCGGAAAGTACCTCTCGGTGATTTTCGCGATCCTCTGTATCGGTGGGTCTTTTGGCGGCGGGAACATGTTCCAGGCCAACCAGAGCTTCTCTGCTGTCTCTGACCATGTGCCGTGGCTCGCTGGCGAGCACGCGACCGGCAAGGTGATCTTGACGGCGGCCGAGCCCGTGACCTTCGAGAAGAAACCCTTCCTTGTTCGCGCGCAGCGCCCGGCCAACCCCGAGGCAAACATCAAGCGCACGTTGACCTATGTCCCCGTGCTCCCGGAGGGAGAGGAGACCTTCAAGCTCACGCGCGCCAACTGGACGCAATCGGGGAGCTCGTGGACTGCGGTCGTCGACGTCCGCTCGCTCCAGCCGGGGCGTTCTTACTTGAACACGGACAAAAACAGCGTGACGACCTTCGAGACCGCAGTGGTCGAGGGTCGCAACATCACATGGAGCGCCTTGCCTGGCGTGAGCGTCAGCAACCCCGAGCCGATCTCGGGCGCTGGTGGCCGCAAGGGTGGGTTGTTCGGCATCGTCCTCGCGATTCTTGTCGGCATTGTGATCATTGGCGGAATCAAGAGCATCGGCAAGGTCGCAGAGAAGATCGTCCCGCTGATGTGTGGGATGTACTTGCTCGCTTCGCTGTGGGTGATTTTGGCGAACCTCTCGATGCTCGATGATGCTGTCGGCATCATCGTGAGCGAGGCGTTCACACCGCGCGCCGGTCTCGGTGGTTTGATCGGTGTGTTTATCGTCGGCGTCAAGCGCGCGGCGTTCTCGTCCGAGGCAGGTGTTGGTTCTGCGGCGATCGCGCACTCGGCGGCAAAGACCGACGAGCCTATCCGCGAGGGGATCGTGGCCTTGCTCGAGCCCTTTATCGACACCATCGTCGTCTGCTTCATGACCGGCATGGTGATCGTCATCACTGGCGTGTACGCCGCGCCAGAGTATGCGCACCTGACCGATGTGTCGTTGACCGCTGCCGCGTTTGGCAAGGTGATCAGCTGGTTCCCATTGTTGCTCTCGCTGGCGGTCTTCCTGTTCGCTTACTCGACGATGATTTCGTGGAGTTACTATGGCGAGCGTTGCTGGACGTTCCTCTTTGGCGCGTCCTCCTCCAACGTCTACCGCATCATGTTCCTCGGGTTTGTCTGGATCGGGTGCCTTATCGAGCCTGGCGCCGTGACGGACTTCTCTGACCTGATGATTCTGGCGATGGCGTTCCCCAACATCGTCGGCGTCGTGTTGCTCTCGCCAAAGATCCTCGACGCGCTCGAGCGTTACTGGAACAAGTACAAGAATGGCGAGTTCAAGACGTACAAGTGATGTGATTGCCCTTTCCGGTGCAGCGCGCGTCGGGTGCTGAGGGAAAGCGAGGGGCCGAATTTTTTGCCACCCAGGGTCG
>JAYZVO010000156.1:0-9089 GCA_036155555.1 Myxococcota bacterium | reverse complement strand
GAGTCGAGTGACGGCGTCGGAACACATCCAACTAAAACAGAGCGCCGGGTTCTCGCGCGAGACAACCCGGCGCTCTATTTTCGTTCGATCTACACGTTTGTGTAGATCGAATGCCTTTGACGAGGTGACCTCCATCGACGGGCAAGACCACGCCCGTGATATGCCTGCCACCTGAGCCACACAGCGTGAGCAGCGGCGCGTCGAGATCTTCCAGCTCACCAAAGCGGCGAGTCGGGATCGACTTTCTGAGCTTTTGCCCCATCTCTGACTCGAGGAAGGCGTCGTTCATCTCCGTGCTAAAGTAGCCCGGCGCGAGCGCGTTGACGCGAATATCGTGCCTCGCCAGCTCCAGCGCGAGGTTGCGCGTCAGGTGAATCAACCCCGCCTTTGCCGTCGAGTAAGCCGCGAACTGCCCCCCTGTCGTGATGCCTGCCAGCGAGGCGATGTTGATGATCACGCCTCCTTCACCGCGCTCGGCCATCTGACGCGCGCCCTCCTGCGCGACTCGCCACGCGCCGCGCAGGTTGGTTCCGACGACAAAGTCCCAGTCCTCTTCCGTATGCTCGATAAAAGGCTTCACGGTCGAGACGCCAGCGTTATTGATGAGGATATCGGCTGGCGCGAAGTTGTCCGCGAAGTCCGCGAACGCGGCCTTCACAGACTCCGGGTCGGTGACGTCCATGGCGACGGCGTAGGCCTGGCCACCTGCATCCGTGATCTCGGACGCGAGCGCCTCGAGGCGCTCGACGCGCCTCGCTGCCAGCACGACCCTGGCGCCTGCCGCAGCCAATGTGCGCGCGAAGTGCGATCCCAGTCCGCTCGAAGCGCCTGTGATCAGAGCGCATTTTCCATCGAGCGCGAACATCTTCTTGAAGAACGATTCCTGACTCAAAACAAGGACCTTTCGTTGGAGTTGAAGGGAGAGGTCTAGGGTTGGGGACATTCCGGGTCGCGCAATGCCTCTGCATCGCATGGGCAATCGATCGTCAGATCCACGCGATAGCTCTCGCCGTCGTAGCGATGGCGCGTCAGCACGCCGCCAAGATCATTGGCGCACTCGGCGGGCAACCATGTGTTCAGATCGCGCACGCCCTGGTTGCTCGTCTCGAGGATCTCGGTCGATGTGGCGACAAACCCGCCCGCGAAACGCATGCAGCCGCTGTTGCTCAAGTAGATCCCGACCTTGCGGTGTTCTTCCAAGAAGACTTGCACGACCGTATCCGAGATTTTGTCCTCGTCGAGGTCAGGTCCTCCCGAGAGGACCTCGATGGCATCCTCGAGCTCTCCGGGGACCCCCAGATCGAGCAGCGCGCTCTGGCGAACCTCGCCAGGATCGATACACGAGACCTCTTCGCCGCTATCGGTCTCCAAGCCCATGTCTGCCATGTCGGCTTCAGGCTCCGGTTCGGGCGTTGCCTGGTTTTGTTCCGAGATCTCCGCGTCGCGTTTGGTGTCCGAGCCCGTACAGGCCGACAGAACAAACAGCGTCGCGCACACCCAAAGGGCACTGGCGTGCTTCAAGTCTTACTCCTCTTCCTGTGAGGTCCCGCGCGCCTCGAGCGCGGCGCGCAACGCGTCTTCATCCGCGCCCACGAGCGCGCGGTACTTTCCAGCGACGCGTTCGATCAGCTTGGCCTCCTCGGCCAACTCGAGCGCGTAGTACAACGGCCCGGTGGATGCTTGCCAGCCATGGCGTTCCTCGATCTTCTCCAACAGCTCGCTCGGCGTCACGAGCACCTCTTCTTCCAGGATATGCTTCATCGCCAAAATCACGGGCTGTGCGTCGCCATAGGCAGGCTCTTCATCCGCCAACATCAGCAACATCCCGGAGCCGAGCATCACACCAGCTTCGCGCGCGAGCAGCGCCGCGATGATCCTCGAGCCGTGCTCGTGCGCGGCGAGAAACGCGGCCGCTGGCGAACCGAGCGAGGCCAGGAGACGCTCCCCCGTGAGTGGCCCGTCCGCCTCTTCGAGGATCTCCTTTGTCTCTTGAACCAGGCGCGTGAGCATCGCCTCGGTCAAGCCGATCGCGTCTCGGTGGAGGAAGGCGCCTTGCCCCAGGTTGAGCGCGAACTCCGCGGTTTGCAGCGAGGCATAGATGGCGCCCTGGTGGAAGCTCACGTGCTCGGGCATCCGCTCGCACACCTCGGCGCTTGTCAGCGGGCCGTCTGAGGCCGCGAGGATCGCGTCGATGTGGTCGAGTTGTGTCTTTCGCTGGCCGCTGAAGCTCTCGAGGTGGGCGACCATATCGGTCGCTTGAAAGAGCTGGATGCGAGGATCTCTCCCCATGATATCGCGCATCAACATCGGGCTGATGTCCTCGACATCGCGCTCGGGCTTTTGGCCGTCCCCTTCGGAATAACGCGCCAACAAGGAGCTCGCGCTGACCGCATGCGAGGTCCCTTCGAGTTCCTCGATGAGCGCCTGCGCGATCGCTTCGAGGTCGGAGATATCACGCGGCAGCGCGTCCTGGTGCATATAGACGCCGCGGTCGACGTAGTAGACCTCGTCCACGCGCGCGAGGTTGTTGTAGATGTGGCGCTCGCTGGGTGGTTTGTCGAGGTTGAGGCGTTTCTGGATCAACTCGGCGAGCTCGCTCGCGGTGATCTTGCCGTCGACCTCCTTGATGATCCTCGCGTAGAGCGCGTGGAGGTTTTGCCAGGGATGCACGAGCGCGCTGCCATCAGCGGTCACGTTCGCGCCCCACCGCACGAGCGCGAGCTCGGCGAACTCGTCTTCGGTCGTGGTCCACCCGAGCTGTGCTGCGCGCGTGACGAGCTCCGAGAGCGGGACTTGTTCTTGCTCCGATTCGAGGATCATCTCGCGTAATGCGCCCCAGAGGCCCTCGTAAGCGCTCACGACGAGCGTCGTCAACGCCTGGTCATTGGCGATCCAGCGCGCCTTGTGCCCGAGCAAATCGAGCATCATCACGAGCATCCATAGGGGCGCGCCATCGAGCAGTGCCTGAACGCGACTTCTCCCGAGCAGACCACCCGCGCTCTCGAGCGTGGCGAGCACGGGGTCGAGCCAACCCGTCATCGCGTTGGCCCAGCGACGTCTGGCGACCTCCATATCACGATCGAGGCGTTGCCTGACGCGTTCGCGCGAGATGGAGAGCGCGTTGCCGATCTCCTCGAGCGTCATCTCCTGTGCATAGCGCATGCGAAAGAGGCCATCTCCTTCGCGCTCGGTATCCTCGAGCAACCGCTGACACGCGCGCTCGAAGCTCTCCGGCCTGCCCTCATCCCCCCAGATGTAACCTTCAGGCCCTGTGGTCACGAGGCGATCGAGGTGCTGCTCGATCTCGCGCGCGGTGGCCTCACCAAAGCCATTGATTCGCGAGAGCGTGCCCGCCTCATACCGGAGCACGACCTCGCGCAAGGTCGCCAACTCTCCACGCACCAACAGGTTGTGGGTGCGCGTGCTGAGCTGCCCGAGCAGCTCGCGCCAGTCCGTGTCGGGATCGATGCCTACCGCGATCAGTTCGTCGATGATGTAACGGGTCGTGCTCTTCCCTTCGAGCAGGGAGTACAGATCCTTCTCCTCGAGGGTCTCTTTGGCGAGCTCCTTGAGGTTCTCTATTGCCTGGATCTTGCTCTTGCCCACCCCTCTGGTCTTCCTCACGCGCGCCATGTCCAGATCCAGCAAGTCCTGGATCGTGAGCACGTGGAGCTTCTCCAACGTGTTGAGGATCAACGACGGGGGCTTGAGCACATAGACGTCCATCGACGCCAGATCGATGTTCTCGGCCTGCTCGCTCATCGTGAAACTGAACTCCTACTGAATGGGGAGCAGGCAAGGGAAAGAGAGGGCAGCTACGGGAGTTTGGAGTGTAGGCGCTGCGACCTCTGTCGGCAAGGGCGCCGCGGCAAGGAAACGATCGCTGTCCAACGCCATCGGATATGTTACCCTCAGGTATTGAATCAACCGCGCCTTGCTCGCGTCGAACCTGGTCGCAACATTGCACGAGATTCCTTTACTATCGAGGTCGACCATGCCCAAAACCTTTCGTTTCAAACCTCATCATACTCCGATGATGATCGTCTTGTTCGCCGCGCTCTTGATCCCCGTCACCGGGAGCTCCTTGAGTGATAAAGCGCTCTCCAATGGCGAGGTCGACATCCGGTTTGTCGATCTCAAGGGCTATGATACCCCCGAGGCGCGCATCGAAGCGGTGGTCAACGCTCCACCAGAGAAGGTGTGGAAGGTGATCGGGGATTGCGCCAACTACAAGAAGACGATGCCTCGCATCGAGAGCTCGAAGCTCATCAAGAAAAAGAGCCTCGGCGGCACCAAGTCCCAACATATCTGCGAAATCATCGTCGATATGCCGACCCCCTTCGATAACCTCGCCGCAGTCACCAAGGCTGTCCACACTGAAGGCCCTGACGAGTGGTCCCGCAAGTGGACGCTCGTGCGTGGCGACTACACCGTCAACCGTGGCTCCTGGGTGTTGACCAAGTTCGACGAGGCGGGCACGCGCACGCGCGTCAAATACAGACTCCACGCCGAACCCAACACCTCGATTCCCGAGTGGATTCGCACCCGCGCGCAGAAATCTTCCTTCCCCGATCTTATCGATCGCCTGCGCGAAGAGACCAAGAAGGTCAAGTGATTCAGGGCGCGGCCGTGTCGAGCGAGTCGCAGTGCACCGCGTAGATGTGGCCACTGGCTGTCCCTGATGGGAACGTCGCGCTCAAGTCGAACGCGATAAAGCCCTCCATATGCGAGGGCATCGCCATCCCCACACACTCCACACACAGATTCCCAGCCTGCGGCACCAGCTCGACGCTGTCCGCCCGCTCGAAGACTTGCTCTTCGGTAAAGAGCGAGCCGTCGAAGTCGAGTAAGGTCGTGCTGATTCCATGCTCGGCCTTGGTCAGCATCATGCCCGCTTCCATCGGGATCGTCAGGTTGGTTATGATCATCGTGCGCGCGGGCGTCGGCGAGTCTTGCTGTGGACATCCGTCAAACCCTCCGTCGAGCGCCTCGATGTAGATCTCCCACTCTCCACTCGCTGTGGTCTCGGGCGCGCTCAGGCCATACACCGCGCGCTCGAAGGGCTCCGTGGTTGCCCCGTAGGTCGCCGTGAGATCCTGCATGGCGCATGCGCCCTCGCAGCTGCGAGGGAAGCCGCTCATGTCTTCTGGCGTCGTCATGTCTGGTTCGTCGCCCATGTCCGCGTCTTCGCCAGACATATCGACCCCGAGATCTTCGCCAGGTTGATTCATGTCCTCGGTTTCTGAGGACATGTCGTCGTTTGCAGAGGACATATCCTCGTCGAACAGGACGACGGCCATGTCTTTTTCGCTGGAGCCAGGGTCGTTGTTCTTGCCGCACGCCGAGAGCGTGAGCGCGAGGATAGAGAGCGAGAGCAGGTTCCGGGTCGACATCGTTTGCGTTCCTTTCAAAGACTCAAGAGGACAAACCGAGGAGGAGTATAGAGCGTTCGCTCGCGCGTCACAAAAGTATCATGCCCAGCTCGGCCTGTGCGCCAGGACATGGGGCCCTAGCTTGCGACGCGCGGCGGCGATGGCGGCCTGGCGCGCGCCATCCTCTCTCCACAACGCCCTCGCCGGGATGCGCTCCATCAACCCTTTGCCAAACGTCTCGTAAAGCCCGAGCTCGTCGAGGTGAATGTATCCGATGTGGCAACCGCAGGCGTCTGTGGTGCAGCTTCTGGGGGCGAGTGATTCCCTGAAATCGGGCGCGTAGATGTTGCCGATCGGCGCGTCGATAAAGTGGCACCTTCGCGCGGTACCCTCCCCATCGACCGTGAAAGCGGTCTGCCCTCCCTGACACGCCCTCCCCTGGCTCGTGTGGTAGCGGGTGTTGAATCGAAACAGCGGATCGATCGATTCGAAGCGTCGCACGTCCTCTTCCGTGTAGTAATCCGGCTCGCGCTTGTAGGCGTTGATCCAGAGGTAGGTGTCTGGCGAGAGCTGCTCTCTGAGCGCCGCGATGTCGTCGAACGCCTCCTTGAATCCGACGACCCCGACGGAGTAGCGCGCGCCGATCGCGTCGAGCTCGGCGCATCGCTCCACGAACTGCGAGAGGCTGGTTTCTGTGGGGTGAAACGTGGTCCAGAGGGCTACCGTGTCGAGGTCGCAATCCTTCAACCAGTCGAGCTTGCACGAGAGGTTGGTCTGGGCGGCGACCCGCTCGACATGCGGCATATGGCCCAGTTCGATCATCGCGCGTTGATAATGCTTTCGAATCAACGCCTCGCCCCAGGGCGTGAACAGGATGCCGATCGAGCGATCGGTTTGCTGGCCGACCCAGGCGGTAAATCGCGTGAGCTTCTCGGCGTCTTCGAGCAGCTCGGCGCGCGTGTTGCGCGTCTTTGCGAACGGGCAATACTCGCAGCCATAATTGCAGCTCGAGAGAGGACCTCTGTAAAGGATCGACCAGCGCTCCATCGTTGCTCTCATGTAAGGTCGAAGGTGGCGATGAGCTCGTTGACCTGCTCGCTGTTAAACCAGGGGCCGATCACATCGGAGCGCTCCATCCCTGCCTGCGTCAAGCGCAGGCAGGCGTCCTCGTGGCTACGCCTTGCCAGCTCGAACTCTTCCAGGACCAGCAATTGCGGGAAGTCCTCGAAGACATCCTGCCCGAAGCGCTCCTCGTATCGCGTGGGATCGAGCCCCTCGTTCGAGAGCGTCGAGAGGATCACCCAGCGGCGCCTGTCCTCGGCCTCGTCGATGTCAAAGCCATAGTCGGCGCGCGCGAAGTGTGCGTCCTCGCGTTGCACGAAGTCCTCGATGATCGAGACCACGCCTCGGCGCCCCACCGCATAGTCCGTGGAGTAATGCAGCTTCGAGCTGTAGGAGCGCGCGCCCGCGCCAAGGCCCACCATGCCATCTTCCTGGCAGTGATAAATCGGCCCGGGCGTCGTGTTCACGTCTCTCTTCTGGAACATGCGCATGGACGCTTGCTCGTACCCACGCTCGAGCAAGAACTCTCGCCCCTGGCGATAGAGGTCGAGGCGGTGATCATCCCAGCTCTTGGTGGAGTTCCCGAGCCCGGTCAGCGGGCGCACGTACAGCGGGTAGAGGTAGACCTCTTCTGGCGAGAAGAGCATCGCGTCTTCCAGGCTCTGGGTCCAGGTCTCCTCGGTCTGGTAGGGCATCCCGTAGATCAAGTCGAGGTTGAAGACCTCGAAGTCCGCCTCGCGAATGGTGGTGAGCGCGCGCAGGACATCCTCCCGTTTTTGCGGGCGGCGCACGGCGCGCGTCTCTTGTTCGAGGAAGCTCTGCACGCCGATCGAGGCGCGCTTGACGCCTCGCTCGATCATGACGCGGACCTTCTCGGCGTCGACGGTCTCAGGCGACATCTCGCAGGAGACGGGGATGCTTTTGATGTCCGCGCCCATCTCTTCTTCGATGATGTCGAAGACCTCGATAAAGGCGTCGAGGTCGAGCTGCGTGGGCGTGCCACCGCCGATGGCGAGTCTGGCGAACGAGGCGTCGCCGATCGCTTGCTTGACCTGCCTTGCCTGACGCCTCAGCGCGGTCATGTAGGTGTCCGCCAGCGGCTGCTTTGGCTTTGCCATCGTGAACAGGTTGCAGAACCCGCATCGCATTTCGCAGAACGGGATATGCACGTACAGAAACAGCGCGCGCTTGTCCTCGTTTGCCCAGACCTCGCTCAACTCTCGCGGAGGCTCGAGCGGTCGATACGCCATCTTATGAGGATAGGAGTATGCGTAGGATTGGTACGGTGATCCGCGCAGCATGCGCTCGAGCGTGGTCTTGTAAGAAGGTTGTTGCATCGTTCTCTCTATCACTCCTCGCTCGTTTGAAGACGAGCCGGGATGAATGCCTCGGCATAAGGGACGGTCATCACGGTGGGGTGGCTGAGGCGATGGCCCGAGAACCCATCCTCACCGTAAGCGGTGCCATGATCGGCAAAGATCATACAAAAAGTCGGGCGCGTGCGCGCGTGAAGCGCGCGCAGCAGCACGGGGAGCTGGCTGTCGACATACTCGAGCGCGGCGGCGTGCGTCTCGATGCTGTCTTCCTCGGCCCCCTCGAGGTAGTGGCAGTTTGGTTGGTGGAGCGCCGAGACGTTGATAAACAGGAACGTTTGCTCGGGGTGCTCCTCGAGGATTTTCCCCGCGAGCTCGAACTGGTTTCGGGTCGAGTCCGGGTCCGTGACGCCGAGCGCGCGTGACCAGTGGTGCTCTTTAAAGAACGAGGGCAGCACCCTCCCGAGCGCTGTCTCGCCGTTAAAGAACCCCACACCGCCAATACATACCGTGTGGTATCCGCGCTTTGCGAGCCCGGTGACGATGTCGGCGGACTCGAAGACGCACGTGTTCGAGGTGCTGGTGACGCTCCCCTGAAAGCGCGCGGCGAAGTGGCGCGGGTGCGGTCCGGGCGAGGCTGGTGTCGGCAAGAACCCTGCAAAGAAGGCGTGATGCGCGGCGTAGGTGAAGCTCCCCGGCGTGTGGCGCTCCTCCCACCCCTTCGCCCCGAGCAGCGCCTGAAGGTGTGGCGTCTTGCCTCGTGCCAGGCGCTCGCACGCCACGTCGTAACGCAGCGTATCGAGCGTGATCATCACCAGGTCATGGCTCCCCACGATGGCGTTCATGTCGAGCGCGTCGCTCACAGCAACTCCAAAACTTCCGTGTAGTGATTCACGATCGCGTCGGGCCAGACATCGAGCGTGGCGAACGCTTCTTCCGGGTTTCGATCCATGCGAACCCAACAGGTCTTCATCCCCGCGCGGTGTGCGCCCTCGATATCGCGTGCAGGATCATCCCCGATAAACAAACAGTCCGCGGGGCGATGTCCTACACTCCGGGCGGCCAGCTCGAAGATACGCGGATCAGGCTTCCACGCGCCGACGGCGCCCGAGATCAGGATACGATCGCTCTCTACGAGGTCTGGCAATTCGAGCGCGTCGAGCTTGGGACGCTGTGTTTTTACGCCGCCATTGGTCACGATGGCCAGCGCGAACCTCGCTTTTACTGCTTCGATGAACGGCTTTAAATGCGGATCAGGCGCGATATGTTCGTGCAGATGCGTTTGCCAATCCTCCCAGAGATCCTGGGGCGCGAGGAGTTCCTGTCGTGGTGGGCGGCGCAC
>JAYZVO010000155.1:0-35602 GCA_036155555.1 Myxococcota bacterium | reverse complement strand
GGGATCACGATCCTCCCCGAAGCATCCCGGCGCGCGGTCTCCTCGAGGAGACCGCGCAGGTCAGCGGCGCGGCGATCGATGCTGGTCGCGTCACCATCTGCATCGATCCTGGGGATGCCGAGGATGTCATCGCGCAGTGAGAGTGACAGCGCGCGCGCGTCGGGTTGCCCGCGCTCTTCTTCGAAGGCCAGGATCGCGACCTCGAGATCTTGCAGCAACGCCTCGAGGTTGTTCGTTCCTGTCGATGCGATGCGCGTGGTGAGGATGAGCGCGCGGTCAGCGTAGGTTTGCTGGCTCGCGTGCTCGAAGAGGAGCATCAGCCGATAAACCGCCTCGTGCGCGGTGTTAAAGGTCTCGTCCGCTTCCAAAAATGCCGACTCCTGATAGATGCGCGAGGTCGGCGAGCGAAGCGTGGCGTCGAGATCCGCCGCGAGCGAGAGATCCTCGTGCCAGGAGAGCTGCAAGGTGGTGGCCCGTTGCCAGAGCCGCTCGATGTGCGTCGCCGCTTCGAGCACGTCCTGTTCCTCGCGCTGCAAGGTCATGTGCAGCGCGACCAGCTCGGCCAAAAGTTCACGCATACGCACGTCAGCATCGATCGTCCTCCCTTCACACTCACCGCTCCAGCCCGCGCGCCCGGTCGGGTCGTTAAGGTCGTGGTAGAGCGTGCGCAGCGTCGAGATCTCGTCCTGGCTGGCGAGCTCGAGGCCAGGGATGGCAGCGAGCGTCGCGTCGAGCGTGGCGCGGGCGGCGCGACACGCTGGCTTGTCAGAAGTGCACGCGCGCAGTTCCAGTGCGCGTGAAGCGAGCGCGCGAAGGCGCGTAGCGCGCTCTCGTTCGGCCGTCGCGAGCGCGAACGGCACAGGCGCCGTCAGCTCTTCGCCATCGACCTCGAAGCTGTAGTCGTCGAGTTCGAGCGCTCCATTGCACATCGACGCTGCGCGCTCGCGCTCCACATCGAGCAAGTGCTGCGCGTGGAGCAGTTGCTCGCTGACCTGCTGCATGTTTTTCGTGTGCGTGGCCAGCGCGTCGAACGCGGCCTGGATGTCGCCTGGTTCGAGGCCACCTCTGTTCGCGATGGCGAGCCCGCAAGGATCTCCGAGCAGCGCCGCGTCGCTGTCGCGATGCGCGAAGCGCACGATCGCAGGTAAGAGCGCACCATCCTCATTATCGCTTATTTCGCCGCAGAGCTGGCGAAGTTCACTCTCATAGCGCTCGAGTTTGCGCGTCAACTCCGCGTCGAGCGCGGTGGCGTCGACGTCGTGCTCGGGCATCGTCTGACGCGCAGCTTGCTCCATGCTCTTTGCGACGTTGACGGTGAGCTTCGCGTAGGAGAGCGCTTGCTCGACCCAGGCATTTTGCGCGGCAGCGGGAAGGGAAGGGAGCGGGACCTCCTCCGCGCCCAGGTGATGCGCATCGAGGCCGCGGTCGAGCTCCTTTCTCGCGCCATCGAGCGCGATCAGCGCCGCGTAGTAACCGCGCTGGGTGCTATCGAGGAGTTCCTTGCTGCGCGCAGCGTCGGAGTAGGCGGTGAGATCGTTGACCTCGCGAATAAGAGCGATGAGCGCGGCGGATTCGAGCGAGGTCCTGGTGTGGGCGCGCTCGAGCACCGAGCGCGCGAGCGCGGGCTCACCGAAGCGATGGTAGCGCGTGACGATCTCGGACATCACGAAGGCGCGCTGCGTCGAAGCGCGCGCGATGCGGTCGAGGTAATGAAACGCCATCTCGCGCGTGACAAAGGAGCGGTCCGTCGAGACCTTCCTCGTGTCGATCGCCTTGCCCGTCGCAGGCGCCAGCGTGTGCAAGCGCTCGATGACCATGTCATAGAGCTGCATCGCCTGATGCAAGCGGAACATCTCGTACCCGGCCGCGCCCGAGAGCTGGATGCCGCCTGGCTCCAGGCGGAACCCTTCAAACGGCGCTGCTGGTGCGCGCTGTCCACGATGTTTCGCGGTCAACGCCTGCGTCATCATGTCATCACCGAGCATGATCAGGAGCTCCGCGCGGAGCGTCTCGAAGCCTTGCTCGATCAGCGCGGGGTCGCCACCATTGCCGCCTTCTTCGCGCGTGGCAAAGTTCTCCTTGAGGTAGCTCCTGAGCTTGTCTGCGACCACCGCGTCGCCATTGTCTCCGTCCGCGTAGTAGCGATCGTAGAGCTCGAGCAGGCAGTCCACGCGATCCGAGATCACGTTGATGCGGCGAGGATCATAACAGTAGGGCGTTTGCCCGGCGGCCTCTGTGCAGAGCGCTGGTACGAATGAAGTGTCGCTCTCGGAGCGCTCCTCGAAGCGCCGCTTGTAGCGGAACGCCTCGTCGATCTCGGCGCGCAGCGGCAAGAAGTGAACGCCTTCGGTTTGTGCCGGGAAGAAGATCTTTCCAGCGCGACGATCGAGGGTGTTTGTATCGCAATAGGTCGCGCTCGCGTCCTCGCAAAGCCAGGATGGGTTGACCTGGAGCAAGAACGCGGTGTTGTTCGTCTGCCATTGCGTCAGGCGCGCGTTGCACGTCCCGCTCTGTTGGCATGGCTCGCTCGCGAGATCCGGCGCCACGGGCGCATCCAGCGTGAAGAAGATAACGCGCGAGGTCCTCGGGCAGTCGACGCGCGTGTCCGTGTGGCGTCCTCCGCAGTCAGTGATATCCGTGCCCTCCGAGCACTTCGACGCCGTGGAGTTCGCGCCTCCATCCTCGCAGATGCCATTGCGCGAGAAGAGGCAGGAGTCATCATTGGGGCCAATGTTCCCCTCACCCCATTTCGCCGTGTTTCCGGGGCCGCCATCGAAGAGCCCGGTGTCCTCGCACAGGTAGTGCACTTGCTCGGTCCCGGATGGAGAGAGGTGCGCGTTCGGAGCAGGGCGCCCGCCACGCACGAGGTGCTCGATAAGCACCGGCGCGGTCCCTGTGTTGAGCAGTGGGTTTGGCCCGAGGAGATCTTCGAGCAGCTCTGGCGAACATCGCGCGCCGCGCGTGTAGTTGACCTCCATCAGCGATTCTCGGGGCTCGTTCCCCACGAACGCTTCGGGGATGGTGTCTCCCTCCTTGCCATCAAGGACAACGCGCGTCGGCTGTCGCGTCAGGTGGAGGTAGCCATAGACATACGAGGTGCGATCCTGATTCACATGCACGAGCGATGGGATCTTCTGGCGCACGAGGATAAGCATCTCCTCGCCGTCGATAAGCGCCCCATCGAGGAACTCGATATCATGCTCGAAGATCTGCCCGTTGAAGGTCGGGTTTGCTCTGGCGATGTTGAGGTTGCGCGCTTCGAGCGCGCCGTCTGGAGGGTCTCCCAGCGTGTGCGGGAGCCGCGTATCCACGCAAACACGGCGCGTGAAGTTGTTGGTCATCGGATCTCGGTCAACACCTCGCACGAACGTCGGCACGAGCAGAGGCTCGACGCGCAGCTCGAACCCATCGACGCAACCTGCCGCGTTGGGGGGCGGGACGTAACGCCCGCCGAGCTTCTGCGATGCCTCGAACGCGTCGAGGAACGCCACGCAGTGTGACGTGATGCTCGGATCACAGGCGTCGCTGCTGCCGGGGATCGGGCTCTCGAAGCCAAGCTTCACGAGCGGGTTTCCGGGCAACTGCGTCGCCACCGAGGAGTCGATGCGACCCACCCAGTGATTCTCGTTGCCGTCGCTCTGCTCGAGCAGGTTGAGCGCGATGGGCGTTTTCGACGCCCCGGTCGGGATCGGCGCCTCGTTGAGTTCGGTGACATAAACTCTGGGGAAGATCCCTGCCCCCTCGTCATAGAGGTAGCAGACGCCCTGGAGCGCCGGGCAGATCTCCTGGACATCGGGGTCGCGCCATTGCTCGTTCTCGGTCGCCGCGAGGATGGTCTTCATCTCATCCCAACCTCCGATGAGGTTGTTGACGCGGAAGGCGCCCCAGCGCTTGAGGAGGCCGTTGCGCACGCCCGTGACGTCATCCCTGCTCGGGCGGTCGAGCCAGCCGGTGATATCCGCGCTCGTATCGATCCCTTGCGTCTCGAAGTTCGAGAAGGTCACCAGCTGTCCTGCCCAGCGTCCTTCTGGACCGCGCGCGTAGCTCAGGTCGATCCTGTCGAAGAACCCTGGAGCGTCGACCTCGATGGCACCACGCCAGCGCTTCGCGTCGGGGAGCATGCCGTTGTTCGCGATGCGAATGGTCACGCGCGGGCAATCCTCTTGGCAGTTGGCCTCGGCCCTGACCAGGATCTCATCGCCTGGATCGACAGCGCCAAACTCCCCCATCTCGATCCACCAGAGCGGGCAGTCCGGGCCGTCGCACGAGGTCTGCGCAGGCACGCTCGCGATGCGCTCGACCATACCCGCTCCCAGGAATGCCTCGTGAGAGCGCTTGCGGAGCGAGAACACGACGGGTCGATCCGTGTTGTTCTGCAAGATCACTTCGTGCGCGAGCTTGACCGGGCTGTAGGTGAGCGTGTTCGCGCTGATCGAGATGTTGCCGTCGTGGTTTGCCGGGAGCGTGATCTCGCTCGCGGTCGGCGCGCTGACACATCCTCCTTCGATGTCTCCTGCGGTCTCGCAGATTTCGCCATCGGCGCAATCGTCTGCGCCCATGCAACCTGTCCGGCAGACCTTGTGGATACACGCCTTGCCACCGTCGCAGTCTGTGTCCTCCTCGCAGTCCGAGTAACAGTGTCCCTGGATGCAGAGCTGGAAGGAGGGGCAGTCGTTGTCTTTAAAGCAAACCTCGCGCGGCGATCCTTGAACCACGCATGAACCTTGCTCGCACACGCGACCGTCCACGCAACCTTCGAGCAGGCCATCCTCACATGTGCGCGAGGTCGACAGGTCATCCAGGCAAGGGGTGTAGCACTGCGGGTTCTCCGGGATCTCGCGCCCGAAGATGGTCTCGTCACCGACGCAGTGATTGTCCAGGCACTCGAGCCCGGCATCACACGCGCCCAGATCATCGCACTGGCACCCTCGTTGTCCTGCCTCGCAGGCCACACAAACGGGCGGAGACGCCATGCGATCGCAGGCGAAGCCATCCTGGCACGTGCCATCTTCCAGGCAGGCGTTCCCCTGGTTGCCGATATCCTCGACGCAGGTCGCGTCCTCGCTGCAAACCAGGCCACCCTCGCAAGCGCCATCGGCGTCACAGGCGCAGCCGATCGAGCCGGGCTCACATCCTCCCGATTCGCAAAAGCCCTCGACGCATGCGCTCTCCGGGTCGTCGCACTCCCCCTGGCTATCACACACGCACCCTGGCTCGCCGGTCGGGCAATCCGCGCTCGCGCAAACCCCTGTGTCGCACACGAGTTGCTCGCCATCACTGCCATCGCCGCAGGCGTCCCCCTCATCGCACATGCACCCCAGAGTCCCTGGCATGCAATCGAACATCCACGGCGGGGTATCTGGAGGAGGATCGTTTTCGCTGCAACCTCCGCAGCCCCCGAGCGTGGTGAGCGCGAGCATGGCGAGCATCCAGACATGCCTGGTCTGAGCGTGAAGGAGCGGATACGAGGAGCGTCTTCTCGTCATCATCTTCTCGAGGTCGGAAGAGGTTCATGGTGCGCAGCCGCCACAGCAGACAAATCGTTTGCTGTACGGTGCCACTTTTGCAGCAGAGTTCCTGCGAGCGAGTCGCACTTGCAGATCGTGTGCCTCGTGAGGATCAGCAGCGCGCGGCGAACCGAGCAAACGACGGGAGGTCGCTATTTTTCGGGCTCCTGGAGTGATTTGGGGGCGGCGCTGGAGGGGGGCAGAGAGCGCGCCGAGGTAGAGGATGTGTGCCAATTTGGCAGCGGTTGCGCCAAACCTTCCGGTGGGGCGCGGCCTGGTTCAGCGGAAGTTCTCGCGCTTCTTGTGTTGGCCATCACACCATGGCTTGTTCCTCGAGAGGCCACAGCGGCACAGCGTGGCGCGGTCTCTTGGCTGGCGCTCCTGGAGGTTCGTGTTGATGTCGAAGGCGCACTGGATGCGGATCTCGCCACCTTCTATGATCTCGACCGTGGCGCCTTGTTCGGGTTGTGGCGGAGTGACCGCGGTCGATTCGTAGGTGAGCGCGCCCGAGGGGCAGGTCATCACGACGCGCGCGATCTCTGCGGCGGCCAGTGCGTCTCCTTCGAGCTCGCGCTCGCGCAGCGCCTTGAGCGGCTTGCATTTAAAGACATGCATGCACGCGTTGGGGTTGAAGTAGGTGCGGATCGTCTTCCCTTCCCAGACGCGCACCTCGTTCCTGTCACCTGTGCCAGCTTCGGCGACAAAGCCTGTGCGGCTGTGGTTCCCGTCGCAAAACGGCGCGTTCTGGCTTTCGCCGCAGCGACAGAGGTAGACCGCCTGGCCCTCCTCGACCTTCACAGGTTCGCCGCAATAAGTAATCTCGAGCTGCTCTCCTTCGATACGGATCGGACCGTTCTCGGCGACATGGATCGAGAGGGGTTTTAAATCAGCCATGGTGAACCTCGATAAGATGGGGGATCGTTTCACGTCTCGATGACGGATGTTCTGCAAGGTGTCTTTGAAGCTTGAAGCAGCTCCCTACAGATTGCCATCACGCGCGCTCATTTTTATTCGAGATTGTTTTGAATAGATTGGTTGACCGATCGGTCAAATGGGGTGCTGTTCGTTTCACGTTCGTTTTATCTTCCTTACTGCGGGGTCGCGCATGTCTTTTGGAGTGAGCTTCACACGTCTGGTTTTTCTCTTCGCGCTCGTCAACCTGGTCGGGTGTGCGTCGGTGACGATGGTCAACCCTGTGGTGATGGATACAGGAGACGTGCGCGCGAGCGCCGAGGTCGAAGCTGCGGCAACGGGTGCAGCCACCAAGCTCGCGGCGCAGGTCGGGGTCGGGGTCTACAAGGGGCTCGAGTTGGATGCGGGCGCGGGAATCGTTCCCTCTGTTCAGGAGCGCCCCTACGCCGACGAGGACCGGTTAAAGGGCACGTTCTTTACAGGGGGCGCGTCGTATGGGCTCGAGAGCGATCGAGCCGGGATCGGGACACACATCAAGTTGGGGTTCGATGCTCACAGGGAGGAGGCGAGCTACGAGGCGACGGCTGTGGGAGTCGGGAGCTGGCTCGTTCCTTACGTGTACGAGAACTGGATCGATCGCGTGACATGGCGCTACAGGCTCCATGGCACGTTTGGCGCCGAGGTCGAGAGCGGGGTGGTGTTTTATACAGGCGGCGCGCTCGTGCTCTCGACGCATGATATCGTCAAGCACGACGAGGTCTATGATTACGATCCCGAGACAGGCGACAGGGTCGGGGTGTCTGGTTATTCGAGCGAGACGGCGTTCGAGCTCTACCCGAGCATCGAGGGCATGGGTGGGGTGTATGCCCCCTTGGGCCAATCACGCTTCGCGTTGCAGATCGAGGGGAGCCTCGCGGTCCCGTTCGCGCTCTTCGTCGAGGAACCTCCTGTCGAGGATCGGCTCTACAGCCCGTTTCGCGATCTGGCGCAGGTGAACATCGGGATCGTCTGGACGCTCGACCCGATGCGAAAAGAAAAGCCCCCTGGTGATGCAGGGGGCTTCGGAAGTGGCGGCGTCATCCCATGAGTCAGTGTGCTCAGGAGAGGATGTGATCCACGGGCTCGAGCACAGGCGGGAGGTTCTCCTCGCCGAGGCGGTGGCGACACTCACGCTCGAGCATGTTGCAGAACGAGGAGAGCGGCAGATCGTTGGGGTCTGTACCGAAGGGCTCCTCGATTTCGTTGCCGATGGCGTCGAGGCCCATGAACCCATACGAGACGAGCGCGACGACGATCGGGGTCCAATCACCGACATCCTTGAAGATGCCAAAGGGGAGCGCGAAGCAGTAAATCCCGACGATACGGTGCATGAGCACGGTATAAGCGAAGGGGATGGGGGTCTTCTTGATGCGCTCGCAGCCGCCCTGAATGTCGGTGATGATCAGCAGCGAGTTCTCGAGCGTGGGGAGGTGATATTCGCTGATCCACTCCTCTTTCCAGGCGCGGCGCAGGCGCTTGCCCATCTGGTGCAAGATGGCGATCGGGGTGTTGGGGTCGGCGAGCACGGCGTCGTACTCCTCCTGCGAGAAGAAGGGGCGGCAGTCCGAGAAGTCGGTCTCATCGCGCAGGTGGTGGCGAAACGCGTGCAGGTAACCGATCAACCTGTAGACCATCTCGTGCTGGAAGTTGAGCGATGCCTCCTCCGCTTCGGCGTGTGGGAGTCCCGCGGACTCCGGGTCGACGAACATCGAGATCTGGCGCGTCAGGGTGCGCGTCAGGTTGATCATGCGGCCCCAGAGCTTTCGGCCCTCCCAAAAGCGGTCGTAGGAGGAGTTGTTGCGAAAGCCGAGGAAGATGCCCAGCGCCATCCCGATGAGCGAGAAGGGGAGGGTGGTGAGCGTGAGTGATTTGTCGATGACGTCGAAGTCGTACATCAGCGTCACGGCGACGGCGAAGAGCGTCGCGGCCAGAAAGCGAGGCAAGATGCTGGTGAAGATGCTCCCCTTGAGGGTAAAGAACATACGTATCCAGCTGATCTTCTTGTAAACGATCATCGCGCTATCACCTCCAGTTCTAACGATTGGATTTGGCTTGCGTGTTTCCCCGCCCGCGCTGCAAGGTAGGTCTTGTTTTCAGGACCCTGTTAAGACCCCATTTCTCAGCTGACGTCAAGGCATGTCACAGCTTTACCACGTCCTGCGCAGAGTGATCAGCTTCGGGCTAGACCTCTACTTCGTCGATATCCAATCGCACGGCGTGGAGAACGTCCCGAAGTGGGGGCCAGTGATTTTCGCTGCGAACCACCCGAACTCGATCATGGACACGATGATCCTCGGGTTTTGCTCCGAGCGCCAGGTGCACTACATGGCGCGCAGCGGCTTGTTCGAGCATCTACCGCTCAAGTTTATCTTCGACCGTTGCGGCGTGATCCCGGTTTATCGCTCGCAGGATGGCACGGACAAGAGCAAGAACGCCTCGAGCTTCGAGGCCGCCTTCGAGCTGCTCGAGGGGGGAAAGGTGCTCGGCATCTTCCCGGAAGGGCGCAACTCGCAAGAGTGGCGCGTGATCGACATCAAGACGGGCACTGCGCGCATCGCCCTCGGCGTCGAGGCGCGCAATGACTTCGATCTCGGTGTGCGCGTCGTCCCCGTCGGCTTGAACTACCAGGACAGAGATCGCTTCCTCACCAGCGTCTTGCTCCGCTTTGGCGAGCCGATCGATGTGCGCAAGTGGAAGGAGCAATACGAGGGGGATGATCGCGAGGCGGTGCGCGACCTGACGCGCACGATCCAGCAAGGAATCGAGGCGCAAACCCTGCACGTCGAGAACGTCGTCGTCTGGGAGATGGCCAGGGCGCTCGCGCGCATCGCGGAGCGCTCTTACATCAGCGAACTCGTCGAGGAGCGCGAGGAGTTCGGCGAGCTTGTTCGCAAGAGCGAGTCTCGTCGCAAGAGCTTCACCAAGGGCGTGATCAACCGGATGCGCTTTGTCGATCGCGCGCCGCAATTGTCCGAGCGCTTTGACTCCGAGCAGTTACTCAGCGACGCGTTGATGCACGAGCTCGAGACAAAGCCGCTGGCATTCGCCGAGCTGCGCGCGTCAGTGCGCCAGTACGAGGATCACCTGGCGCAGGTCAGGTTGCGTCATGACTTCGCCGCGCGCCATCCCGCCACGCTCTCCTCGCGAAAGGAGGGCGCGAAGCTGACCTTCTACGCGCTCCTTGTCGGCCCGTTCGCGATCTGGGGTTTCGTGCACAACGTGCTCCCCTACCAGCTCGTCAAGGTCGCCGCGAAGAGGGCGCCCGACGAGGCGATCCGCGCGATGACCGCGTTTGTCTTCGGGACGCTCTTCTTCCTCTCCTGGTATGGCCTCATCGGTTGGGGCTTGTGGGTGTGGAACGAGGAATCACTCGTCGAGGCGAGCGTTTACGTCAGCTCGATGCCGCTCACTGGTTTTATCTTCTTGCGCTATCGCAAGCGCGTGGCGGGGTGGCGAGACAAGATCCTGGCGAGGACGCTGTTTCGCACGCAACAAAACCTGGTGAACACGCTGTTCGACGAGCGAGAGCGCCTGAGCGAGCGCGTCGCCATGTTGCTCGACGACTACCTCGCCGAGCGCCCCGAGCGCCTCGAAGAGCTCGGTGTAAGTGGCTTGGAGGAAGAGTAAAATGGCCTTTTTTGGGTCGTTGCCTCTTGCCTCTGGCTGGTTTATAGTCCGCACAATTCGACAACGAATAGCTCGAAGCGTCATATCACGGAGGGCCACTCGAAGGACCTCCCTTTTTGATTTGTGGAGTGGCCTGCCGCGTGTGGAGTCATGCGGCTCGTGCCAAGAGGAGTGATGAAGATGAAGATGAGAACTCGCCGCAACCTCGGGGTGTTGCTCGTCGCCGTGGTGGCGATGGCGTCCCTTTCGATGGGATGTAAGAAGGACAAGCCGCCGACCGAGACAAACACGCAGGAGGCGTGGCGCAAGCAATCACTCGCGCTCAGCGTCAAGGGCTTCTCGCTTGTCGGCGGTAACGCCAAGCCCGCCGAGTGGTGCGGCTCGGGCGTGTTCGTCGCCAAGGGGATCGTCGTCACCAACGCTCACGTGGCCGCGCGCGCGCTCGAAATCAGTGGCCGCGATGACAACAACCGACCTCACGTCTTCGACAAGATCCTCGCCATCGACATGGCGAACGACCTGGCGCTGATCAAGGCGGACTACATCCAGGATGATGTGGATGTCGCCAAGCTGATGCCAAAACCGGCAGACATCAAGCAGCTGCGTCAGACGAACCTGCTCGCCATCGGCAACACGGGTTGCCTCGGGCTGAGTGTTTACGAAGGGCGCGTGACCAACGTCGTCGAAGAGGGCGCGCTCTCGCGCGTGCTTCACGACGCGCAGATCGCGGGTGGTTCTTCGGGCGGCCCGATCTTCAAGAAAGAAACGCAAGAGATCGTGGGCATCAACCACGCCACCAGCTCGCGCATCAACGCATCGCTCGCCATCCCGGCGTGGACGGTCGACAAGATGCTCACCGAGCGCGGCAAGGCGACCGGGCTTCCCTTGAAGAGCGCCTTCCAGATCACGGGCAACACGGGCTTGATGAACCAGATCAAGCGCGACATTTGCCTCCCTCCTGGCAAGGCGATCAACGTCCCGGCTGCTTACTCGAACGGGATCGACTTCGCCGTCGCCGTGGCGCCAAAGGACCCGAACATGCCGCTTATCTACGGCATGGGCGCTGTCCAGGGGCAGAGCGTGCAGTACTTTGACAAGGGCATGGTCAATGGCCAGATCCTGCGCGTGTTCACCACGCCTGTCGCCGCACAATACGTGCTCACGTTGGGGGCTCCGGCGACCGCGCCCGGGCCAACCTGTGTGTCGTTTGTGGTCGGTCAGATCGACTGGGGCACTCAGATCAACGCCGCTCCCTGAGCAAGAAAGCAACCACTTCGGTCGAAGACCCCAGAACATGCGGTCTCCCGAGGGTTAGATAGAGAGGATAAGTGATGAACACGAAGACCAAAATGATGCGTATGGCGCTCCAGGCGCTCTTTGGCGCGAGCCTCTTGCTCGGCGCCAACGCTGCCTTCGCCGAGGGCGAGGCAAAGGCTGATGTCAGCACGGACGGTGTCGTCGACGCGTCCGTGGGCGCGACCGCCGCGCTCCCCGAGGGGGCAGACCTCGCCTCGCTCGAGGTCGTCAAGGTCCAGCCCATCATGTTCCAGAGCACGGACACGATGGCCGCTGTCGACGCGGTGATGACCTCGGCCAGCATGGCGAGCGCAGAAGAAGGCCAGGCCGCTCGCATTATGGGCACGATGCCCGCCGTCGAGATGGCCGACATGGGCGAGGAGGGCTTTGACTTTGGCGGCGAGTCCACGCAGCTCGACATTGTCGCCATGCAGTATGCTTACATCCTCGGCAGCTTGCCGGTGCTGTTCGCGCTCGACAAGGACGGCTTCAAGTCCACGGTCGATGGCCTCGCGCAGTTCGCGCCGCTCCACGGCGCGTTCTCGGCAAAGACCAAGGCTTCGCTCGATGCTTACACCGCCGCGCTCAAGGCCGGGAAGCTCGACTCGAACCAGTACATCCAGATCATGCTCAACGCCACGCAAGGGATCGCCTCGGCTGGCAGCCCCGCAGAGGAGCGCCGCCATGGCTACCTGTTGCTCGGCATGTGGGCAGGTTACGTCACCATGAGCGCCGAGACCGGGAAGCTCGACAAGGATCTCGCGGGCATGGGGAATGGCCTCGTGATGATGCTCGAGAAGGACGCTGTCATCGGCGGCTCCGACAAGCAGCTCGCCGCAAAGGTCAAGCAAGTCAACGCCGCCGTCTCCGGTGGTACGCCTGACAAGGCGAAGATCTCGGCCGCAGTCAAGGCGATGCTCGCTGTTACTGCTGACAAGTAAGCCGCATATAACCGTGCATTTGCACAGGTAAAAAGGAATGCCAGCGTGGTGTAAGCCACGCTGGCATTTTTCTTTTTGTTTCGTCACAATCTGCCCCCGAATCGTATATCCAGCAGTCCCTTTTGTTTGCACAGGTAAGGCATTGAGAATCCAGAAGACGCGAAGAGGTTTGTCGAGCGTGGCCGCGTGCGCGCTCCTCGGTTTGTCGCTCACCGGTTGTCCCTCTGATGAGAACAACGACCCCGAGAACAACACCACCAACTCCGGCGCCGATATGGGCATGGAGGATCAAGGTGGCGAGAACAACGTCACAGCCAACAACACCAACCCGATGGATCTTCGCGTGAGCGCTGTGGCGCCCACGCTGGGGTCATCGCTCGGTGGCACGCAGGTGACCATCGACGGTGGCGGCTTCAAGCCTGGGATCAAGGTCACCTTTGGAGGAAAGGCCGCCACGGGCGTGGATGTGCGAAGCCCCACGCAATTGCTGGCGACGACGCCAGCGGCCGATGCTCCTGGCATCGTCGATGTCGTCGTCGAGCTCCCCGATGGCTCGAGCGCCACGAAAGCGGGCGCCTTCACCTACACGGAAGATGGCGAGGAGACGGAGTTCTTCTGCCAACTCCAGGCGCAGAGCCCTGTGCAAGCGATCGTGGGGGCGCCGACTGCGACCCTTTACGCGATCGTCTATGCGCGCGGTCGCACCGAAGGGCAGGGCGCCGGGATGGGAATCACTGGCGAGATCGGCTATGGCACCACGGCCGCAGATTACGAGAACTTCGCGTTCACTCCTATGCTTTACAACGTCGACAAGGACGGCTTGACGCCGGGGGATATGTCCAACGACGAGTATGGCGCGTCGCTCGAAATCGACGCCGTGGGAGAATACCGCTACGTCGCGAGGTTCCAGCGCGCGGACGCTCCCGGTGAGTGGATTTATTGCGATCTCGATGGGAGCCAGAACGGGGTGCAGCCTCCGCAACTCGGTGAGGTGCTTGTCGGTGAGGCCCAGACGCCAGAGATCACCTTCTGTCGTTTGCAGGCACAGAGCCCCTTTACCGGCGTCACGGGCGTCGAGACCTCGCCGCTTTACGCGCTCGTCTTCGCGCAAGGGCTGACGCAAGGCGCGGGGCAAGGCTCGCTCATCGAGGGTGAGCTCGGCTATGGCACGGACGCTGTGGATTACGAGAACTTTAGTTACGTCTCGATGGCTTACAATGGGGATCAGGATGGTCTGAACCCTGGCGATCTTTCGAATGACGAATACAACGCGCCGCTGACGGTGGCCACCGCTGGTTCGTACAGGTATGCAGCGAGGTTCCGTACCACTCAACCTCAGGGGGACTGGTTCTACTGCGACCTCGATGGGAACAGCCCGGACGATCCTTTCGAGCCCGAGGAGCTCGGCGTGCTCGAGATCGAGGACCCCGGCATGGCGTCGATCTCGTTCTGCCAGACGGAGCTGATGGCCACGCAGATCGAGCCTGGGATGACCACGATGGAAATCACTGGCTCGGTATACGTCGCCGGGATCACGAACATGGCAGGGCAGGGCAACGGCATCACCGCCGAGCTCGCCTGGGGACCACGCGATCAAGACCCTTCGACCTGGACCGAGTTCGTCTCGCCGACCTACAAGGAAGACGCCGATGGGTTGAACCCTGGTGATCTGGCCAACGATCGTTACGCCGGACAAATCACCGTGGCCAACGAGGGTGATTATGGCTTCGCCTACCGCTTTAGCCTCGATGGCGGCGCCAACTATTCGTGGTGTGATGTGGATGGTTCGGATGGCACCGAGATGGGATTCCAGGCCGATCGCGTCGGTGCGCTGAACGTGAGCACGGCGCCAGGACCACAGATCACCTTCTGCCAGACCGAGACCCTCTCGAGCCAGGCGCTCGTGAACATGGCCAGCGGTGAAATCACCGGGTTGGTGTACGCGCTCGGTGAGACGGATGCGATGGGCGCAGGCGCCAACGTCACCGCCGAGCTTGTCTGGGGACCAAAGAACGATCCTCCCGCGATGTGGAGCAACAGCGTCGTGGCCATCTACAAGGAGGATGTCGACGGCTTGAGCCAGGGCGATCTTGCCAACGATCGCTTCGCGGCGACGATCACACCGCAGATGGCGGGTGATTTTGGTTACTACTTCCGCTTTAGCCTCGATGGCGGCACCAACTGGGTTGGCTGTGATACGGATGGTTCGGATGGTCAGATCGCGAGCTTCGATCCTGGCAACACGGGGACGCTGACCGCGCAAAACTCGAACCTTCCCGACTCGTGCCGCTTGCAGTTCCCTGCCATCGCGCACAATGGAAACGCCGCTGTCACAGGGCAGGCGTTGACCTTCTATGGTCGCGTTGTAGAGGTTGGCGTGACGGATATCTCGGATGGAGATCCTTCCATCTCGGCCGAGCTCTGGGTCGGACCGACCGGCGCAGATCCTGACACGGACCCTGCCGCGTTCGACAAGTTCGCAGGCACGCTCAACACGAGCCCCACAGGGCTCGCTGCGAATGAGGATGAGTTCGAGTACGACTTCATGACCAACACACCTGGCACCTACCAGTACTTCTGGAGGTTCAGCGTGGACAGCGGTCAGACCTGGTCGAACTGTGACCTGGATGGCGGCGCGTTCGATGTGAACAAGGTCGGTGTGGTCGAGGTCGTCGACGCTGCGACGCAGCCAAACCTGGTGGATTACTGCCGCGTCTGGCAGAGCAACGTCACGAAATCACTGGCCGACCCGAACGAGCCGATCTTCACCGTCGAGATTTACGAGGACGCCGTCACACCACCTGCGACGCAATCAGCTGATCTCGAGGTCGAGATCGGCTATGGCGCGCAAGGGACAAACCCTGGCCTCCCGAACGTGTTCACCTGGGTCGCGCTCCCCTACAAGGCGCCGCTCCCTTCCAATAACAACAACGACGAGTACGAGGGCGCGCCTTACGCTGCGGGGCTGCCTCCTGCCGTCGGGCTCTACGATGTCGTCGTGCGCACGCGCTTGACCGGGGAACCCTGGGTGTATTGTGACAATGACAACAGCAACATGAACTACCTCCCGAATCAGGCGTCGACGCTCGAGATCACGAACTGATTTTTCTGCCCATTGCAGAGCGCCAACCTCTGGCGCTCGAGCAAAAAGAGGCCGCCGAAACATTTTGCTGTGAGGAATCAGACGACTCCGACCAGACAGCAAAATGTTTCGGCGGCCTCTTTTTGCGCGCCGCTCCGGCTCGAAAATGGAGTTATGCGATGGGAGCTTCGTTGACGGTCGTGCAGAACGTATGACATGCCCCCCGCGCTTGTTTCGAGAGGTAAGGATCGCGGCAGGCCGCGATCCTTACCTTGCTGCGCTGCGTCGTTGCCCCCCAAACAGCACTTCGTTTGTTGGGGGCGCCCTCGCGATGATTTTGGCGTTGAGGTTCGCTTTTGTGTGCCCTCATGTAACTCACTGCTCATTTCGAAGCTCCTTGTCGCAAAACGCCAACGTGGAGTCGGAGCGCGAGGGGAACCCCCAAACTTGGGGGTCGCGATGAACGCAGTGAAGAGCGGGGGGCATGTTACGCGTTCTGCTCGACTTGCAACGAAGCTCCCCTCCGCGAACCACCAACCTCGAACCGAAGCGCGAACCTGCCTGTAGAGATGTCTCTACAGGCAGGTTCGCGCGCGCTTTTCTATCATGAAGAAAACATGGCCCCGTGCTCTCGAGGACCAGGAGCCGGGTGGGTGGATAGCAATGGAGGTTGGTCCTCGCTTCCGATGGAGGACGGCGTTTTGACAAGAAGATGGATGAAGTGGGGATGGGCGCTCTGTGCTCTCCTGTGCTGTGTCACACCGAAGGACGCGAGCGCGCAGAGCAATGACGCTGCGCTTGATCCTGGCGAGGTCGCCTTTTTGACCTCGTCGACCTCGGCGATGCCCTTTCTGGGGATCTCGACCACAGCGGGGATTTATATCAGGCGACGCAAGGCGTGGCTGCGCGATGAGACCAAGTTGCTCGACACCATCGCGCTGCTCGACAGCTACATCACGGAGAACGAGCCGGGGGTGAGGATGTCGGTCGCGATGGGCGCGGGCGGAGAGCTCGATGAAATCGCGTTGATTCTGGGCGTCGAGGATCGCCTCGACGCCAGCGCTCGCGAGCAACTTCGAGCGAGAAGAGATGTGATCTTTGGGTCGCTCGAGGGAGAATCGAGTCGAGGTTGGATGATGTATTTTGCCGTTCAGGATGTCATCGCCGAGCCTGACTTGGCGGAGGTGCGTCAATGAAAAATCAATGGAAAGTATACGCCGCCGTCGCGCTATTGGTGATGGTGGGTTGCAAGGGGATCGAGCACAACAAGATCCTCCCAAAGACTGTCGTCCCGCTCACGGCAAAACTTGGCGGGAGCCAGGTCACGCGCCAGCTCGAGAACTACGAGGCAAAGTACGAGGTCGCAAAGGCCAGGTACGACAAGGCGATCGTCGACTACCGCGCCAACATCGAGCGCACCAAGAAGGCGACCGACGCGCACCTCTCGGCTGGGGAGTTCGCGCCCGCGCTCGATAACCTCGCTGCGCTCTATCGCTACACGCACCCGTGCGGCGAGGAGTCCTGCAACACGTACCCGTGTGGCGACCAGTGCAGTGAGGTCAACCGTTACGAAGCCTATATGGAGCGCGAGGAGATCGACTCGGAGCGTGAGTTTATCCTGAAGGCTGTGGATCGCGCCTACGCGTTGACAGATCAGTTGCAGAAGGAGCGTCGCTTCGACGAGCTCGATGTCGCGCTGGCAAAGCACGCCGCGAGCATCCCCGGTCCTCCCGCCAACGCCGAGAAGTTCACGGCGCGCCACGCGGAGCTCAAGCAGGCGTGGATCGATACTCTGGTCGCAGACGCTGGCGCGCTCGAGGCGGACAAGCCAGGCGCCGCAGCTTTGCTCTACGGGAAGTCCGCGAGGCTGGCGCTCCAGAAAGGGGACGAGGCGTTGACCGACGAGCTCTCCAAGAAATCCAGGGCGATGACCACCGCGGCGATCTCCAAATACCGCTATGGGATCGCGTTTGGCTCGAGCAGTGGCCCCTATGCCAGTGATTTTGTCTCGTTCCTCAAGGGGAAGAGCTTCGATGGCGAGGTCGTCGTGCGGTCTGGAGACAATGCCTCGATCTCGATCTCGACGGCGGAGCCCTCCTACCGAAGAAGCAAGGGCTCGACCACCGACTCGTTCCAGTACAAGTCGGGCACCAAGGAGGTCCCGAACAAGGCTTATGCGAACAAGGAGGATAGCTGTAACAGCGACGAGTATTTCTACAATTCGTCTATCGACTCGTGTGATCGCGGTGGCCCCAATAATGTCGAGTGTGGTCGGATCTCGAGCCTGAAAGAGCGTTGGGACAGGTGTCTTGGAGAACTCAGTGAGATCCCCACGACCGTGACGGTCGATGTCTTCGATGACTACTCTTATGACGTCGAGTTGTTCCACCTGGACGCCTCGATGAATATCACCGCGAAGATCGACCATGCGGATGGTCGCCGCGCGGTGTCTTTCTCGGGCGCGAAGGTGCGCGTGACGGATCGCGCGCATGATGCGCACGAGAGGAATGGTTCGGGTGTGAGCCGCGACGCGGCGAATCCTCCGAGCGAGAGCTCCGGGTTCAGCTCGCTCAAGGCGGACATCGAGGGGCAACTCGCCGCGCTCGTGATGAAGAGCTTCGAGCAGTATCGCAGCGCGCTCGCGGACAGGCACTCCGACGGCGGTGACGCCGAGATGGACATGCTCGCGGTGTATGTCCTGTTGCGACCTTCGAACGTGCCCGAGGAACGTCGCGAGAGGCTCAAGGAGCTCTCTCAGATGACCGACGCGGTCGAGTCATTGACCGAGGTTCCATAAGGGGGGAACCGATTCCACAACCAAAAGAGCGCCACTTCAGGCGCTGCCAGGTGTGCTCTCTCAGGGCACACCTTTTCCCGTTTGTCGCGAGGAATTCCTCTACGACGATTGTGCATCATCCCTGAACAACGATAGGGTTGGTGCGTAAGTGCAATCAGACAAGCTAACGAGTGGTGCATATGTCGTGCATCATTCGTCGTGAATTGCATTGTCGTGGAGTGGGGTGTGATCGGGTCGAGCGTGGGAGAACTCTCCGTCGAGGAGCGGGCTCATTGCGACGCGGAGAGCCGTCTGGAGTGTCGCCGTGTGGTGATCGCGCAGGGGTTGTCTGTCGGGACCGCTCTGTCTGTGGCAGGTACGATCGAGTTCTTCTCACATCATGCCGCTTACCACGACCACATGCTCACCACGCTCCCGTGGCAGATCTTCTTCGCGTTCTTTGCGAGCGCGGCGCTTTACTTCGGGCACTTTTTGCGCCCCTACACCATCTCGTTCGCGATGTTGATGGTGATCGTCGTCGGCTCGCTCGGTGGCCTCGTGCTTGGTGGCATGGGCGGTTTTGACGGCCCGTTCTTCTACAGCATTTATATGATGCCGACGTTTGTGATGTTGGTGCCATGTAAATTGTCGATGCGTATCGCTGGGACTTTCGCGGTGCTCATCGGTTTCCTCTCGTTGTTTCTCTCTCAACAACAGCAAATCGTGCTGATCGCGCCCGATATCACGAGCGTGTCGGTGTTTATCATCGCGGCGGCGTGTGTGTTGCTCGGGCACAGGGACTGGATCGTATCGCGTGAGAGGTCGCTGGCGATGTTTCGCCTCGAGCGCGACCGCGAGGCCACGCGCGCGCGCAACAACGAACTCGCCGAGCGCGTCCGCAGCCAGGCGAGGCGCGCCAGGTCGCTCGCCAATGAGCTGCTCGATGTGCGCTCGTCGGAGCGGCTCAACCTCGCGCGCGATCTCCATGATGACGTCGGGCAGCTGCTCGTGGGCGCCAAGATGGAGCTCGAACTCCTCGAGCATATGCGTTCGCTGGACGAGTCGCTCGATATCGAGCAGCTCGCGCGCCTCTACGATGTGATGTTTGGTCTCGAGGATGGCATCCGCGAGATGATTCGCAGGTTGCGTTCAGCGAGCGCCCCTTTCGACCTGACATCTGCGCTCGAGGAGTTGTTCGATGCGTACCGGCAACATGGAAAGAGCGCGCTCGAGGTCGAGATCGATACGGACCTCTTCACGGCCTTCTCGAACGAGGTGGATCACCTCGTCTTCCGCGTCGTGCAGGAGGGGTTGACCAACGCGGCCAAGCACGCCGACGCCAACCACTGGAGGGTGGTGATTCGAGAAGAAGAGGGGGCGTTGTGTGTCAGGGTCGAGGACGATGGCGCGGGCTCCTTGCCTGAAGGTGGGGGCGATGGTTGGGGTATCCTCGGGTTGGTCGAGCGCGCACGCGCGCTCGGCGGCGAGGTTGTTTTGTCACGCCGTAAACAAGGTGATGGAGGCACGCGCACGGTGCTCGAGGCGATCCTCCCAGGAGTGGTTGGCGAACGCGATGACGCGCTCGCAGAGGAGGAGTGATTGATTCGTCTTGTTGCCATCGATGATCATCCCGTCATCACTGAAGGGCTCGCGCGCTGGGCCGATCAGCTCACGCACCTCGAGCTTGTCGGCGTGGCCAATTCGCTCCATGACTTGCCGCTGCTCCTGGAGGATGCGCCCGAGCCAGATGTGCTCGTGCTCGACTATCGGATGCCTGGGGTCACGGGCGTGGATTCGATCGTGGATGTGGCGAGGCGTGGCCTTGCTGTCGTGGTGTTCTCCTCGATCGAGGACGCACACGTCATCGGCGCGTTGCGCGCTGGTGGGGTGCGAGGGTTTGTCTCCAAGAGCGCGCCGATTCGCGAACTCATCAGCGTGATCGAGCAGGTCGCCAGCGGGAGCACTGTGTTTCCTGAAACCAGGGATGCGTGCTTGCCTCACGAAGAACTCAGTGAGCGAGAGCGGTTGGTCTTCGAGCAGTTGATCCTCGGCTCGACGCCAAAAGAAATTGCCTATGAACTCGACCTCGCCACGAGCAGCGTTTACACCTATGCCGAGCGGGTGCGCCGTAAGCTCGGCGTCGAGAGCACCGCAGAACTCGTCGGCTACGCTTACTCCGTCGGGCTTCTGGGTGGCTGATTCTCGCGAGCCCGTTGCGTCTCCGGCCTCCCGGTTGTTATAAAAGAGGTGGAGTGAACCGCAGCATCGAGGGCTGACAAGAAGGTGTACGCCGTTATCGTTAAAGCAGGGAGCGAGGAGGCACAGCGCGCCGACCTCGCAAGAAACCTCGCGCCCACGCTTGGCCTCGACGCCCGCAACGTCGAGCGCATGCTTCGACGCGGGCCGGTCACGGTCGAGTCCTCGCTCGGCGAGGACGAGGCAAACGAGCTCTGTCGCCGCCTGAGGTCGATGCGCATTCCCGCCGAGGTTATCGGCGAGGATATGACCATCCAGAGCATGCGCCTGCCCACGCCGAGCGCGGGGTCGCCATCCGTGGCCAACTTTGCAGGTGGCCTCTTCGAGGAAGAGTCCGCCGGTCAGACAGTCCAGGTCTCCGACGTGGGCAAATTCGCGGGTCACGTCGACTTCAACGCCGAGCCTTCCTGGCTCGACTCCGCGAGCGAGTCTTCGATGAGGATGCCTCGCTTGAGCGAAGCGTCCTCACCCTCGCTCGATGAGATTTCATCGCAGGATGGGACGATTCAGGGCTTCTCGCTCGACGAGCAAGACCTCGGCTCCATCGAGGACTTCTTCGCTGCACCGGGCGAACCATTCTCGCAACCTGCGCCCCCGACGCCCGAGCCGCCGCGTCCAGAGCCGACCCCACAGGCTTCACCGGGCTTTGGTGCGGCGCCATCTGTGCCCATCATGACCGAGGATGAGGAGGTCGCTGCCGCTGACTCTGCTTCGAGTGGGAACGCATGGAGCATGCTATTTCCCGACCTCGAACAACAATCTGAAGCCGAGGTAGAGCAGGTCGCCAAAAAACCACCAGTCCCGGAGCCAGTCAGGTCTCTGCCCTTGCCAGCGAGCGCTTTCGGCGCATCGAGCGCCGATCCTCCCGCGAGGGTGTCGCTCTTTGGAGAGGAGCCCGCAGCGCCCTCTCTCGAGCAAGCCTCGGTCCCCGATATCGGAGCTGTTCATGGCGCAGGGGGCGAGGCTCGATTTGGCGCCGAGCCTGCGCAAACAGCGCCTGAGGAACGCGCGCATCCTGTCATTGCAGAGGTCGCGCCACCGCAGCAACCCGCGTCCTCGGGCATGAAGACTGTGCGTCCATCGTCACGTGATTTCCAGGGCGGGCGCTTGCTCGATGCGTTCAGCAACCAGAGCAATGGTGATGAGCCGCCATACAAACCCGAGGGTTTCGATTCGGGCATCCCCCATTCGAACATTCTGGCGACCCTGTTTGCCATCATCGCGCCCGGCGCGGGGCAGGTCTACAACGGGGATGATGATGACGCGCTCGGCTATGGGATGAAGTTCTTTCTCATCAAGCCATGGATCGACGGGGTCAAGGAAGCGCGCGAGCGCGCGACGCAGATCGTGGGTTACTGGGCGCCTCCTCCTCCCGAGGGAAACTTTCTGAGAACGTTTCGCTACATCGGGGCGTTTTATATCGCGGCGTCCTTTATCGGCGCGACGCTGTTCTGGTTTGGGAGTGTCGCGTACGAGCGCGCCAACCGCAAGCCCGCGCCGCTCTACAGTGAGAGCGAGGTCGAGCTCTCTATCGATGGCGCGCGCAGCAAGGTCAGCGAGGCGCGCATCGCCGGGCTCGATTCGCTCGGAGATGCGATGCAGGAGCTCTCGACGCGTGGCTCGGCGATGACGGACAAGGAGCGCGCCGAGCGCCTCTATTTGCAGGGATACAGCGAGTGTGTCTCGAACAAGTTCATGTCCTGTGAGGCGATCATGCGCCGCGTGCTCAAGTTCGACTCGACTCACCGCGACGCGATCCGTCTTCAAGCGTGGGCGTCGTTGCGTCGCGCGGGTGGCTCGCAGCCGATCCCCGACGTCGCCGCTCAGGGAAGCCTCCAGGACTACGAGCTCGAGCAGGAGAAGAAGCTCCAGGACAAGGAGAAGGCACCTGCGCCGACTGAGAAACCTGCACCGACCGAGAACGAGGCGCCCGAAGAGGTCGACGAGACCTCCCCGCCAGCGCCTGACTCCCCAGGGGATGACACCTCCTCGCCCGAAGACAAAGAGGGATAGACCTTCATGACTGTTAGGCTCCGGTTGATCTGTGAGGGGAAGACCTCCGAGTACATGTTTGATCGCCCCCGTATCTCGTTGGGGCGAGGACCGTTCAATGACATCGTGATCGCCTCGGGTGCGGTCGCGCCAAACCACGCCGCGTTGGTGCTCGAGCAGGATCGCGTGGTGCTCAAGATCGAGGGCTCGACGCAGCCCACGGTGGTGGTGCGCGATGGGGAGATCCTGGCTGAAGTCGAGCGTGAAGCGAGCGCTGAAATTCACCTCTCCGCGGGTGATTTTTTGTTGTTCGGCGCTGCCGTCAGGCTCGAGATCCTTAGCGTGCGAGCCCAGGTCGTCGACCAGTGGGAGGTCTGCTCGCTCGATGCAGGGAAGGAGCGGACGCCTTCCTCCGAGCTCACGCATTGCTTCCTCGAGTCTAGCGAGGAGATCGCCAAGCACCCTGGCGAGCTGCGCGCCATGCTCGAGCAGTGCGCCATCCTGAGTGAGGTCGCGCTTCAAGGGAAGGTGCGCCGCCTAGTCGTTTCGATCTTCACCGACAGCGACGAGTTCCTCGATGACACCTGGGCGCTGGATCTCTCACTGGGACCAGACAACGCCGAGATCTTTGACGTGGCGCGCGCTCCTCTTACGCGGTTTGGCGGGGACGGTGCGCAGCGAGCGCGTGCCATACTCGAGAGCGAGGATGTCTTTTTGACCGCGCCAGGAGAGCGTACGCGCGATGGGTTGGTGATTTACATCGGGCTCCCCTCGGGGGTCAGCGGCGGCAGCGGTGTGTTGGCGCTCGAGATGGATCGCGCGCGCTCATCTGCGGCGATCGCGCCTCTGGCGCGCGCTCTGCGCGCGCTCGCGTCCCTGTGCGTGAGCATCCGCGCGGCCGAGCGCCGCGCGCGCAGCTCGGATGAGGAGAACCGCTATTTTCGCGAGCGCGAGCGGCGCCATTACCTCTTCAAGGAGCTTGTCTGCGAGAGCCCTGGCATGCGCGCCGTGCACCGGCGCTTGAATCAAATGGTCGAGGGCTCCTCCCCTGTGATGATCCTTGGCGAAGCGGGTAGCGGCAAGGAGCTCATCGCGCGCGCGCTCCATCACCTCGGCGAGCGACGCGAGGGGATGTTTATCAGCCTGCACTGTGGTCGTCACAACAACGAGAGCATGGGGGTCGAGCTGTTTGGCTGCGTCGTCAGCGAGCTCGTCGGCGCGGTGGCCGCGCGCAAGGGAATCTTCGAGCTCGCCCACGATGGCACCGTCTACCTCGAGGAGATCGACCTCCTCTCGCCGACGCTCCAAGGCAAGCTCGTGCGTATGCTCAAGGAGGGGGAGGTGCGACGCGTCGGTGGTGCTGTCGGGCGCCGCGTCAGCGCGCGGCTCGTGGTCAGCACGCACAGGCCCCCGCGCGAGCTGGTCCAGATGGGCAAGCTGCGCCATGACCTCTTCCTCGCGCTCAAGGAGCACACCCTCGAGGTCCCCGCGCTCAGGCAACGCAATGAGGATCTGATGCCGCTCGCGAGGTTGTTCTTGAAGACCTTCGCGCGCCGCTATGACAAGCGCGTGAGTGGTTTTGATGCGGAGGTCACGGCGGCGATGGAGGGGTATGATTGGCCGGGGAACGTGCGCGAGCTCCAGAGTTTTGTGGAGTCGGCGGTGCTCAAGTGCGCGCCGGATGCGCCCCTTATCAAGATGCAGGACACGAGCATTTGAGGTGCTTTAGCGCAGGCCGTAGTCACCGGTGAGCGGCTGCTGATCGCGCAGAAACGAACCTGCCTGCTCCTCGATAAAGGGGAGGATCTCGTGCAGGTCGTTGTAGCGCACCTCGGGATCGTAGGCGAGCAACCTGTCCCAGACCTGACGGCAGGCGTCATTGGGGAGGAGCTCTCGGCGCATCTCCCAGATCTCGTTGTGACGCAGGAGCGCCATGGCTGGTGTGTAGAGCGGCGTCGCGGTGATCAATTCAAAGAGCAGCGCGCCGATCGAGTAGGTGTCCACGCGGTGGTCATGGACATCCTCGAGCCACATCTCGGGGGCGCCGTAGCCTTGCTTGACGATCTGGCGGAGCATGTCCCCGACGAGGTCGAAGCTGCCGATGCGCGCGAAGTCAAAGTCGGCGATCTTGACCGGGACGCGCGCCTTGTCGTCTTCCATGATGTAGATCACACCAGGGTGAAGGTTGCGGTGCGTGACGCCGCGCTTGTGGGTCGATGCGATCGCCTTGGTCATGTGCCAGGCGAGCTTCCAGCGGTCGTGGCGCTGCGGCAGATCGCAGCGCTCGTAGGGGGGGCGCTCCTCGTCGAAGAGGTCGCGCAGGGTCGTGTTGCTGGCGTGCTCGGTGACGACGTAGAAGATGAGCTCGTCCTCCATATCGCGGATAAGCTCGTAGGCTCTGGCGATATAGGGGTTGTCGTCCATGGTGCTCAAAACCTCCATGTCGCGTAGCACGCGCGCGATCTCGTCATCGCGAAGTGAGGGCGCGATCAGCGGGTCGAGCGAGTAGCGCTTGATGCGGACCTTGCCGCGCGAGCGGAGCAAGGTGTGGTGGCCGATGAACTCGCGAAACGGCAGGCCATCCAGGTCGAGCTCTTCCAGGACCTCGTAGTTGGTGATGTTGGGGAGCTGGTTTAGCGGCGTGGCCAGGGGGACGAGCTGCTCGACGATGCGCTCCTTGAGCGCGTCATCGATGTAGACGACCTCGGGGCCATCCTCGTTGGCGCGAGAGGCTTCCTCGACGAAGAAAGTTTCGATCCCATCGCGAAGCACCAGGCGGCGCTCGCGCGGGTCATCGAGCTTGATCCTGAGTTTCTTGCTCGGGAGGTGGACGACCGATTCGACGTAGAGCTGATCTGGCCACCCCTGTGTGTTCCTGGCGAGGAGATCGCGCAGCGCCTTGGCCTTTGTTTCGGCGCGGATAAAGGGGTTCTCGACCTTGCCCCATTGCAGAGTCCAGCGCCTGGTGTCGCCGCGGATTTTACCGGACCAACCCTTGATTTCGACCGCGTAAACGCCCCAATCTCCAATGACGACGACGTCAAACTCCAACGTGTTGCGACGTTGTTGGAGATCGAGCTCGAAGTTCCCGATCACAATATAGTTCTCGGGAAGTCGGTCTCGCAGTTGACGAAGCCCCTCCACTTCGGCCCTGTTCACCGGAGTTCCAACTGGGATGTACCTGGCCATGTTCTCGTTACAGGGTATGGATGGGGGGGATTCCTCCGCCAAGGTCGTGCTCGACAGGAAGACAACCTGCCAAGCCATCACCTCGTTCCATCAAGAGTTGATGATGATCCCCCTTGATTCGAGCGCCAAACGTTATGTCCTAGCCTTTGACTCTCAAACAATGTGGGTACTATATCATAAAGTCAACGTGAGTTGAATGGTTCGATCCCTGGACTGAAAACTATTCAACCCGCGTTCGAAGCCCTGTGTATCCCTGTAAGATGCCTGCTGGCCACCAGAGAGGTTCGCATTGGAGAGTAGCAAGTTGTTCGTCACTGGCGCGAGTGGGTTGATCGGGAGCGAGGTCTGTCGACTCGCGGTGGCGATGGGGCACGAGGTGTTCGGTCTCTCGCTCGGAGGCGCCCCCGAACCCGAGGAGCCATGGCATCGCGGCGTCACCTGGATCAAGGGCGATGTGCTCGACCCGGAGCCGTGGCGCTCGCTGCTCGATGGGTGCGAGGCGCTCGTGCACTGCGTCGGCGTCGGGAGCGCTCAGTTCGATGACGTGGTGGCCGCGGACAGGATTCTCGGAGATGCCCCGGTTATCGCGTGGCGAGAGGCAAAGCGCGCCAACGTCGAGAAGTTTGTCTACCTCTCGACCTCCACTCGTCTGCCATTTGCATCGCGCGAGTACCTCGACGCGAAGATGCGCGCCGAGGCCACCATCGCCGCTGGCGAGCTTCCCTACGCGTTCCTTCGCCCAGGTCTTGTCTGGGGGCCGCAACGCCCGCTCGGGAAGGCGACCGAGCGCCTCCTCTCCATCGTCACCGAGAGCAACCTGCCCGGCGCGAGCACGCTCGAGCGTGCTCGCCCCTTGCGCGTCGAGCGCGTCGCCATGGCGGCCCTGCGCGCTGCGCTCGAGGACACCATTGAAGGAGTCCTCGAGCACGAGCAGATCGAGCACATCGGCGACGCGATGATGATCCAGTAAAGAGAGGATCGCGTTGGCAATTCGCGGTGGCCAGAACCCTGGGGGGCAAAAATTTTGCCCAGGGTTTTCGGCGGTTGCCCCGGGTATCAAAATTTTTGCCCCCCAGGGTTCTGGGCGAGGCGCTGGCGAAGTTTACTTGCCAGTGATTTTGGCGAGCATCGCTTCGACCGCGTCGCTGTGCTCCTTGGTGTGTTGCACCAGGCTTTGCAGCGCCGCGGTCAATTGCAGCGCGCTCTCCGCGTCGTGCGTGTAGGTCCTGTAGAGGGCGACCTTTGCCATCTGCACGGCGGGGGCAGGCAACGAGGCGATCTGCTCGGCGCGCTCTCTGGCGAGCGGGAGGACTTGTTCGGGCGCGACGCTCGCGTGGAGCAGGCCGATGGAGAGCGCCTCTTCGGCGTCGAACACGCGCGCGGTGAGGATCAACTCCACGGCGCGCGAGAATCCCACCGCGCGGGTGAGCAAGAAGGCGCCGCCATCGCCAGGGATCAACCCCACCGAGGCAAACGTCGAGCCGAACTTGGCTCTCTCACTGCCGATGCGAATATCACACATCAGCGCGAGGTCGAGCCCGGCGCCGATCGCGGCGCCGTTGATGGCGGCGATGATCGGCTTCTCGAAGCGCTCGAAGGCGCGCGTGATGTCTTGTAAGCCGCGCTCGTACTTGCGGCGAAGCTCGATCGTGTCCCCCTCGAACATCCCGGTGCGATCGCGCATCGACTTCAGGTCACCGCCAGCGCAGAAGGACTTACCGGCGCCCGTCAAGATCACGGCGCGCACATCCCGGTCGGCCATCGCCGTGGCGAGCGCTGTGTGCATCTGAGGGAGCATCGCCTCACTCCAGGCATTGCGCGCGTCGGGGCGGTCGAGCGTGATGGTCGCGATGGCGCCATCCTTTTCATACAAGATCTCTTCCTTGCTCATCTATTCAACTCGTGGGTCGAGGTCATGGGAGGTCTAACAGCGCGCGCCAGTCCGTCTGGAGCGCGCGCCAGTCGTAGCGTTTGACGCGCTGGCTGTGAAGTGTGCGTCGATCACGCCATGCGTGGGTTTGCTCGAGCAAACCCGCGAGGTGCTCGCAGAGCGCGCTGATTTCGGCCTCCTCGTCCTCCTCGAGAGAATCATAGAGGCAGTCTGCGGGGATGTATTCGGGGTAGGCGAGCCGGTTGGGGGCGACGGGTCTCGCGCCTGCGGCCATCGCCTCGATCATGGCGAGCCCCTGGAACTCGTGCGCGGCGCTCGAGATGACGATGTCCGCGCGCGCGAGCAGGGCATCGTAGTCCGAGCGATGCTCGAGGTAACCCCACGTCACGATCTGATCAGCGAGCGCTGTTTTGGCGCGCGCGAAGGCGTCCGGGACCTTTCGAAAGGACTCCCCGACCACGTGCAGCTCGAATCGCTCCCCCATGCCTCGCTCGACAAGCTGCGCGAGCGCGCCGAAAGCGCGCTCGGGGGACTTGTCGTATTCCCAGCGGTGGTTCCACAGGATCTCGATGGGGGCGTCGCTGGCGCGCTCGATCTTGTGGTGCGCGAGGTCAAAGAGGTGAGGCGCGATCCCGACAGGGATCACGCGGCTCTTTGACCGGAGTGATTCTGAGAGGTTCGGGGGGACGTGATCGGGCATCTTCGCGAGCAGCGCGCGTGCGCCCTCGAGGGCAGTCTCGAGGTTAAAGCGCGAGTTGAAGATGAGGTGATCGACGCGAGCCGCGTTGAGGATAAACTGGAGCTGGATATGGAGCGCGTTCTGTTTGCCGGGACCTCGCCAGGGGTAGGCGAACTGGTTCTCGTGGACGTAGAGGCAGGTTGTGGCGTGGTGAAGTTCGGGGAAGAAGCCGCGCAGCGTGACGAGATCGGTGACCGACGTGGCCACGATAAGATCCCATGGCTTTCGGGTGATCTGTTGCTCGAGGTCGGCGTCGAGCATGGCGAGCGCGTTGCCGCGCGATCGCCACGCGAAGTGGCGGGCAGGGAGCGTGATCACCTCCCAGGAGAAGTCCTGAGAGAGCGCCTCTGTCAGCCCTCGACGCCAGCGCGCGTGGCTCGTGGCGTCGTAGGCCGACAGCAGGAGGGCGTCACGCTTTTGGCTCAAAGGTCCGTCGCCTTGGCGTCGCCATCGGTCTTGTCGCTGCTGGCCTTTGGCTTCGAGTCCGGCTTGGCGTCAGGCTTTGGCGCGTCTTTCTTACTGGCGTCTTTTTCCTTTGCCTTTGCCTTTGGCGTCGAATCAGGCGTGGCGGAGGTGTCTCGTGTCCCGTCCGTGGAAGCGTCCTCGGGGCTGGTTTCCGGCGCGTCGGTGGTATCAGGCGCGGGCTCGGTGACGGGGGGCTTCTCGGGCCGGGTGGGCTTTGGTTGCGCGGGCTCTTTCTGCTCGGTGGGCTCATCCGGGATGCTCGATGCGTAGAGGACGAGGCCCGGTTCTTTCTCGAGCGCGGCGCGGGTTTGATCGCCGGTGGAGGTCGCGATCTCTGCGCCGGTGCGAAGTTTTTGCGTGTTCTCCTTGGGCTCTGGCGCGCTTTGGCAGGCGGAGAGCGAGCAGAGGAGGGCAGCGGAGAGGATCGCGATGAGGGAGATGGTGGTGCGGCGCATAGGATTTGAACCGTTGTATAAAAGAGGTGGAGGTGAGCGGAGAGCGCTCGGTTCCAGGCATCGTTCCAACGAGGACAGTTCTAGCAAAGAGTGGGTCATGCTGACCAGAAGCGTCATTGTTTTCTCTTGCAAAGTCATGGTGATTGTGGAACAAAGCACGGCCCCGACGGGTCCGCTGCGTGGAACTCGAGGGTCATAAGATATGCAGCTCACCCGCTGTTTATCTTGTGAACAGGACTTTATGGCGAGCGCGTGGTGCGTGGCAGGGAGACCTCTGAAAACGAGGGCCTCCCTCATCTCGTGCAGCAGAAAGGGGTCCAGGAGCGAGCGGGTGATAAAAGCAAAAGAGCGATTGTAAATCGAGCGCCGACGCGACTCCCACGGATCAGAAATGATCGAAAGAGGGTCGAGAGCATCGGCGCCCATAGAAACGTCAGGCGCACTCACCTCGAAGAGAAAGAGGGGAGGCAACAGGGAGCAAGCCCACGAGGTTTGTTTCGATTGTCTCAGAGTGCGCACCACCGGAATTGGAGAACGAGAAAGGACTATGGCACGTTATACAGGTCCCCGACTTCGCATCGTGCGCCGTCTCGGCACGCGCCTCCCAGGTCTTACCCGCAAGCTTGCGGATAACCGCCCTTACCCTCCTGGCCAGCATGGTCAGGGGCGTCAGCGCTTTAGCGAGTTCAAGAAGCAGCTCTACGAAAAGCAGAAGCTGCGCTTTAACTACGGCCTGAGCGAGCGCCAGCTGCGTAACGTCTTCACCGAAGCGCAGGGTTCTCGCGAGCCAGCCGGTCTTGTCCTCCTTCGCCTGCTCGAGCAGCGCCTGGACAACCTGGTGTTCCGCTTGACGCTCGCGCCAACGATCCCAGCAGCGCGTCAGCTCATCGTGCACGGTCACATCCTGATCGACGGCCAGAAGGTCGACCGCCCGAGCTACCGCGTCAAGGTGGGTCAAGAGATCTCGGTGCGCCCCAAGAGCCGCGAGATGGACATGGTCAAGACGAGCGTGGATTCGCCTGTGTTGCGCATCCCCTCCTTCTTGAGCTTCGATAGCAAGACCTTCACCGGGAAGCTCGAAGCGCTCCCGACGCGTGAAGATGTGCCGATCGAGATCGAAGAGCAGCTCGTGGTCGAGTACTACTCACCACGCCTCTGATCCTCGAGAAGAGCAAGGCGCGAAGGAGCCAGCCCCTCGTTATTGTGCGGGGGTGCTGGCTTTCGCGCACTTTTCACAAAGGGCACTCTCGCGGCGCGCAACGAAGGGGCGCGTTCGAGGGTGTTTTTGTGTACTTAAAAAGGAATGATTCCACGGTTGACATGGTTGACCGTGGTGTCTAGTATTGGCGACCTTGCCAGATTGCGCTTTTTTGTTGGGTAACCAGAAAGCGTTGCTGGTACAGGGGTTTGGCCAAGACGCGGCGTGGCATTGAATAAGAGCGACAAACTCAAGCGATGAGAGGAGGGGCGACACATTCTCCGGTTTAGAGGAGGGGTGTCGTCTCGTGTGCAGGGAGCATACGACACCAAGTGTGTTCGGCCTTAGGCGTCGAGCAGGCGGGAGAGGTGTGGGTGTGCGCCTTTGTGTGCTTTCTTGCTCCGCCCGGTTTTGTCGCCATTCATCTGGTCAACGAGAACCACGACACGAGTAAAAGTGTAGCGCTTTGGCAAAGGTTCGTCAAAGCCTCGAGTGATGAAAACGGTCGGCCATATCGATCGATTCAGGCTCTTGACAACAGCGTCGCGGCGTGAACGCGAGAGGCGCGCTCCCCCTTCATAAGGTTGTCCATCGGGGCAAGCTGGGGCGCGCGGTAGAGAACTTGACGGTAGAAACGGTGCGCTGTCCCTGAAGCAAACAATGCCTTGCCCTTTCTCAGGGCGCCTCGCTCCAAAACGCCTGCTCATTGCAGGCGCGTGGGCGAGACGCTTTGGCAAAGGGGGGCTGGCTAAAGGGCGGCGACCCATAAAGTAGCAATGTACGCCTCGATATGGTTTCGGGCCGAGTGGCGGCTTTCGAAAAATCCGTAAGAGGCAATCTCGAGTTGCATGCAAGGAGAGAGGATGGGTCCTGTGATCAAGGAGAACTTCCGATTCCGGAAGGACTACGGCACGATTGAGAAGATCATCGACATCCCGAACCTGATCGACATTCAGAAGCGGTCTTACCAGGAGTTCCTCCAGACGGGGGTTCCGGTCGAAGAGCGCGAAGATGTCGGTCTCCAGGGAGTGTTCAAGAGCGTCTTCCCCATCAAGGATTTCAACGAGACTTCGACGCTCGAGTTCGTGAGCTATCATCTCGAGAAGCCCAAGTACGACATCGACGAGTGCAGCGCGCGTGGGATGACCTACGCTGCGCCCCTCAAGGTCCTCATCCAACTCGTCATCTGGGACGTGGACGAGGCCACCGGCAACCGCTCCATCCGCGACGTCAAAGAGAAGGATGTCTTCTTTGGCGAGATCCCGCTGATGACCGAGAAGGGTACCTTCATTGTTAACGGCACCGAGCGCGTGATCGTTAGCCAGTTGCACCGCTCGCCGGGCGCATTCTTCGATCACGACAAGGGCAAGTCTCACTCGTCCGGGAAGTTCCTCTACTCGGCGCGCGTCATCCCTTACCGCGGCTCCTGGCTCGACTTCGAGTTCGACGCCAAGGACATCCTGCACGTGCGCATCGACCGCAAGCGCAAGATGCCCGCGACCGTCCTGTTGCGCGCGCTCGGCTACTCCACCGAGGAGCTGCTGCGCGAGTACTACTCGACCGAGACGATTTATATCGAGGGGAACTCCTACTTTAAGTCGATCGAGGTCGACGTCCTTCAAGGACAGGTCGCCTCGGCCGAGGTCCTCGATGATGAAGGCAAGGTCATCATCAAGAAGGGCAAGAAGTTCACCCGCGGCGCCATCCGCAAGCTCAAGAAGGCGGAGCTGACCCGTATCCCGATCTCGTTCGACGAGATCATCGGCAAGGTCGCCGCCGAGGACGTCTTCGACACCGACACCGGCGAGATCATCCTCGAGTGTAACGAGGAGCTCACCGAGAAGAACGTCGCCGAGCTCGTCGAGCGCGGCATCAACGAGATCAACGTCCTCTTCATCGACAACGTCAACTCGGGTCCTTTCCTGCGTAACACGTTGCTCGCCGACAAGGTCGTCACGCCCGACGAGGCGATCCTCGAGATCTACCAGCGTCTCCGCCCCGGCGATCCTCCCACCGAGGAGCAGGCGCAGAACCTGTTCGACAACCTGTTCTTCAACCCCGAGCGCTACGACCTCTCCAAGGTCGGTCGCCTCAAGCTCAACTACAAGTTCCACCGCGCCATCGTCGAGCCCGTCGAGGAGAAAGAGCGCGAGTACTTGAACGAGATTCGCGAGCTTCTGGCCGAGCAGATCGACGAGCACGCCGATCCTGCCAAGGTCCACGCGCGCATCGAGCGCTGCCAGGACCGCGCCTCCCTCGAGAAGGCGATCTCGGTGCTCGACAATGTCAGCGCTGCCCAGCAGAAGCGCCTCGACGCGATCTACGGTGAGCTCGAGAAGATCCAGGCAGAGCTCGCGCCATGGCGTATCCAGACGCTGCGCGAGGAAGACATCATGGAGTCGGTGCGCTACCTCATCGAGCTGCGCAACGGCCGCGGGAACACCGACGACATCGACCACCTCGGCAACCGCCGCGTGCGTACCGTCGGCGAGCTCCTCGAGAACCAGTACCGCATCGGTCTGGTTCGTATGGAGCGCGGCATCAAGGAGCGCATGAGCATGTCTCAGGAGATCGAGACGCTCATGCCCGATGACCTGATCAACGCCAAGCCCGTCTCGGCCGTGATCAAGGAATACTTCGGCTCCAGCCAGCTCTCGCAGTTCATGGACCAGACCAACCCTCTCTCGGAGGTCACGCACAAGCGTCGCCTCTCGGCATTGGGACCAGGTGGTCTGACGCGCGATCGCGCTGGCTTCGAGGTTCGTGACGTTCACGTGACTCACTACGGTCGTATCTGTCCTATCGAGACGCCAGAGGGACCGAACATCGGTCTTATCGCGTCGCTCTCGACCTATGGCCGCATCAACGACTACGGCTTCATCGAGACTCCTTACCGTAAGGTCGAGGACGGCGTCGCATCGCGCGATGTGCGCTACTTCTCGGCGCTCGAGGAGCAGAACAACGTCATCGCGCAGGCCAACGCCGAGCTCGACGAGGACGGCAACTTCACCAGCGAGACCGTCGCCTCTCGCCTCGACGGCGAGACCAAGACGGTCCTCCCTGGAGAGGTGACGTTGATGGACGTTTCGCCAAACCAGTTGGTTTCTGTCGGCGCCGGTTTGATTCCGTTCCTCGAGAACGATGACGCCAACCGCGCGCTCATGGGCTCGAACATGCAACGTCAGGCGGTGCCGCTGCTCCGCACGGACGCGCCGCTCGTCGGCACTGGCATCGAGGCGCTCGTCGCGCGTGACTCCGGCGTCGCCGCTGTCGCGCGTCACAACGGCGTCGTCGAGAGCGTGGACGCCGAGCGTATCGTCGTTCGCCCCGACCAGAAGTCCAACGAGCTCTTCGTCAAGCCTGACATTTACAAGCTGACGAAGTTCACGCGCTCCAACCAGGCGACCTGCATCAACCAGAAGCCGATCATCAGCGTCGGCGACCGCGTCTCTCGTGGCGAGGTCCTGGCGGATGGTCCTTCGACCCAGCGCGGCGAGCTCGCGCTCGGACGCAACATCATCGTCGCGTTCATGCCCTGGGGCGGTTACAACTTCGAGGATTCGATCCTCATCAGCGAGCGCCTCGTCAAAGAGGACCTCTACACCTCGGTGCACATCGAGGAGTTCGAGTGTGTCGCGCGCGACACCAAGCTCGGGCCTGAAGAGATCACGCGCGATATCCCCAACGTCGGCGAGGACGCGCTCGCGAACCTCGACGAGTCCGGGATCGTGCGCATCGGCGCCGAGGTCGGCGCTGGCGACATCCTCGTTGGCAAGATCACGCCAAAGGGCGAGACGCAGCTCTCCCCCGAGGAGAAGCTCCTTCGCGCCATCTTCGGCGAGAAGGCAGGCGATGTCCGCGACACCTCGCTCAAGATGCCTCCGGGCGCTTCGGGCACGGTGATCGGCGCGCGCGTCTTCGCTCGCCAGGGCGCGGACAAGGACGAGCGCAGCCGCAGCATCGAGGATGCCGAGGAAGCGAAGTTGCTCAAGGATCAGGATGACGAGATCCGCATCCTGCGTGACGCGGCTTACCGCAAGATCCGTGACTTGCTCATGGGTCAGACCGTCGACGCGCCTCTCTACGACGAGTCGCGCAACGAGCTTATCGGCAAGGGCACCTCGCTCACGGCAAAGATCCTCGACGAGGTTCCTCGCCGCTACTGGACGGACCTGTTCGTCGACGAGGACACGACCGACAAGCTGATGCAGATCCTCGGCGACGTCGAGGATCAGATCCTCGTGATTCGCCTGAACTACGGCGAGAAGATCGAGAAGCTGCACAAGGGTGACGACCTGCCTCCAGGCGTCATCAAGATGGTCAAGGTCTACGTCGCCATCAAGCGCAAGCTCCAGGTCGGCGACAAGATGGCTGGTCGTCACGGGAACAAGGGTGTCATCTCGAGGATTCTTCCGATCGAGGACATGCCTTACCTCGAGGACGGCACGGCGGTCGAGATGGTCCTCAACCCGCTTGGCGTGCCTTCGCGCATGAACGTGGGGCAGATCCTCGAGACGCACCTCGGTTGGGCTGCCAAGGGACTTGGCTGGCGCATCGGCGAGATGCTCGAGGAGGCAGGCAAGGAAGAGAACCTCCGCACTTACCTGACGAGCATCTTCGAAGGGAACCAGGAGAAGCTCGACCTCATCGCCGAGGCAGACGCGGACGCGCTGCGCGAGATGGGCAAGACGATGTCCAACGGCGTGCACATGGCGACGCCAGTGTTCGACGGCGCTCCAGAGGAGTCGATCCGCGACATGCTCGAGCTTGCCAATCACTCGCGCTCGGGCCGCTCGATCCTGTTCGACGGTCGCACCGGCGAGGCGTTCGAGAACGACGTCACCGTCGGCGTGATGTACGTCCTCAAGCTCCACCACTTGGTCGATGACAAGATCCACGCACGCTCCATCGGGCCATACAGCCTGGTCACCCAGCAGCCGCTGGGTGGTAAGGCGCAGTTCGGTGGTCAGCGTCTCGGCGAGATGGAGGTGTGGGCGATCGAGGCTTACGGCGCGGCCTACACCCTCCAGGAGTTCCTGACGGTGAAGTCCGATGACGTGACGGGCCGTACCCGCATCTACGAGTCGATCGTCAAGGGCGACTTCTCGCTAGATCCAGGTCTCCCCGAGAGCTTCAACGTGCTCATCAAAGAGCTTCAAGCGCTCTGCCTCAACGTCGAGTTGTTGGAGAAGATCGCCTGAGGTTCTGGCGTCAAGCCAGCACGCAGCGAGTGACAG
>JAYZVO010000154.1:0-8225 GCA_036155555.1 Myxococcota bacterium | reverse complement strand
GGGCGAGTGACTTATTTGGCATCAAATAAGTCACTCGCCCTCTCCTCTTTCTTGCCGTCCACGAAGCGGAAGCTTTGTGGCGGTCGCGATCAGGTCTCGATCAGGCCGAACTTACCATCTGCGCGTTTGTAGATGATGTTGATCGACTTGGACTCGTTGTTGGTGAAGACGAAGAACTCGCGATCTTCGAGCAACGAGAGTTGGAGGACGGCCTCCTCGATGCGCATGCTTGGCGCCTCGTAGTCGCGCGCACGCGCGACGCCGACGGGACCATCGAGCGTGGCGAATTCGCCAAGATCTTCTTCGACCGCCTCGGAGACTTCGGACTCCTCGGGAGGCTCTGGCGCCGGGTAGTTCTCGAAGTCCTCGGCGAATTCCTCTTCGATCTCGGACTCCTCGCCAGCCGGGACCACGACGCTCATGCGGAAGGGCATCCCCTTGTCAGCGTTGGAGGGCTTGTAATCGCGGAGGCGATCTTTGTGGCGGCGAAGCTGGCGCTCGATCTTGTCGAGCGCCAGATCGATGGAGCTGTACATGTCCTCGCTGCTGTAGTCCCCTTTGACCGTGAGGTTTTTGATCTGGACTGTGAAGTTGGCGATGTGGCGAAACTTCTCGACGCTGAGCACGACCGAAGCTTCGACGCGACCATGGACGTATTTGTCAACGACGCGCTCGAGTTTGCCGGTGGCGTAATCGCGAAGCGCGGGAGAAGAATCCATGTGTCGGAAGGAGACGTTGGTGTTCATCGAGAGCTCCTTTATTCGTCAAGGAAAAGAGAGGGAGATGACGGCTCCCTCTGGAGGGAAATACCAGACGTTCAGCATAACCCCAAAAGCCCCGAACGGGGAAGGGATCGCTCAAAACACCTGCTTGCGCTTGGCGCTCGAGAGAATCCCCATCATCTCTCTGTATTTGGCTACAGTTCGACGGGCGATATCGATGTCTTCCTCGGCGAGAATTTTTACAATTTTTGCATCCGAGAACGGCTTCTTGGGGTTTTCCTCGCCGATGATGTCGCGAATTTTGGCTTTGACCGCCTCGCTCGCGAGGTCTTCGCCGCCATGTTTTGTGATCGAGGAGTTGAAGAAGAACTTGAGCTCGTAGATCCCGCGCGGCGTGTGCACGTACTTGTTGGTGGTGACGCGGCTGACGGTGGACTCGTGCATCTCGATATCATCGGCGACATCGCGCAGCACGAGCGGCTTCAAGTGCTCGACCCCTTTCTCGAAGAAGTCATACTGGAACTTGATGATGCTCTCGGTGACTTTGACGATGGTCGATTGGCGTTGGTAGATGCTTCGAATAAGCCACTTCGCGCCGCGCAGCTTGTCCTGGATGTAGTCCTGGACCTCGTCCTTTTCGCCCTCGTCCCGTTTTCGCTGGAGCTCGCGCTTGTAGTACTGCGAGATCTTGAGCTTGGGGAGGCCATCCTCGTTGAGGACAGCGACGAAGTCGCCGCCGATCTTCTTGATGTAGATATCGGGCGTGATGTAGCGGGCGTCATCGGGCTCGTAGCCGCGCCCAGGGCGCGGCTCGAGCGAGGCGATAAGCTTTGCCGCCTCGATGATGCGCTCCTGTGTTTCGTTCATCGCGCGCGCGATCTTGCCATAGGACTTGCGCTCGAGGTTGGGGATGTGCTCCTCGACGAGTTTCCTGGCGACCTTGTCCCCGTGATAGAAGCGCTCGAGCTGGATGAGCAAGCACTCTTGCAGGTTCCTCGCGCACACGCCCACGGGCTCGAAGCTCTGGAGGATATCGAGGACATCCTCGACCATCTCGACGGAGACGCCAGCATCAGCGGCCATCTCCTCGCAGGTTTGCCCGGTCAGGTATCCCCACTCGTCGAGGTTCCCGATAATAAGGAGGGCGATGTACTGCTCGTCCTCGTCGAGTTGTGACATGCGGACCTGCTCGAGGAGCGCGTCGACGAGCGACTCGCTCGTCGCGAGCGTCTGCTCGACGCCTGGCAAATCCGAGGTGGAGAGCCCCTTGTGGGAGTTGGTCGGGAGCGGCGTGGAGAAGTTGTCCACGTAGTTCTCCCAGTCGATCTCGTTCATGTCGCTGGAGTCGGCCTTGACCTCCTTGGTCTCGTCGACCTTCTCCTTGACCTGAGGTTGCTCGACGCCCATCTCCTTCTCGTAGAGCGCCTCGGCCTCGTAAGATTCCTGGACCTCTTCGAGGACGGGGTTCTCGACCATCTCCTGGCGGACGAGCGTAATGAGTTCCATGCGCGAGAGCTGCAAGAGCTTGATGGCCTGTTGCAGCTGTGGCGTCATTCGCAGCTGTTGAGACATCTGCGCGCGCGGGACCATTTGTTGGTGCATCGCCATGGCTCTACTCCTCTCTCACGCTTTCTCGCTTTCGTTCCATACCATCATCTCTATCGGCACGACCGAGCCCTTCGAGCGAAACCTTGCCGCTGTCAAACTCGACGCGTGCGCGCTTCGCCTCGATGGGAATCCCTTCTTTAAAGAGAAGAACCAACGAGGCGTTCGAAGCCTCCTGGCCATCGCCGTCCGCGCCATCACGCGCGGCCAACGCGAACCACCCTCGCGGTGAAGGCTCCAGGGTAATTCGCGGCGCCTGGAGCACCCAGTCTTCTGCGACCAGGCGAGCGTCCCCATCGAACACGAGCTGCTCGCCGCTCGCCAGCCAGGTGCGCGCTGACACTACCCAACGACCCGACGCGCTTTTGGCGCGCGCTTCGACACGGCCAGTGCCCGTCATCCGAGCCGAATAAACCTTCCACGGCCCGACCTCGACAGGTCGCAACACCAAAGGGGGTGAGGGGGTAGTCTGGACGCCTTCTGCGTCCTCGCCAACCGCTCCTGCTCCATTTGGCGCGTCCTGGGGAACATCCGGTCGCGTCTCCTGAGCGCTCGAAGGCTCCGGCGAGAAACTCCCCGTAAAAAGGAGCACGCATGTTGTCATGACCCACCTCGTGGAATCTCTCAACAAGGCATATCCTCTCGTTTCGGGCAGGCTTTCATTCTCGCCATTCCCCTTCGAATCTAATCCACACGCAAAAACAAATCAAGCAATGCATGTTTTTTGGCACAAGACTTGCTGCAACAAGACAAACCTTCATTTGTCAACCGAAAAGTGTGGGCCATTTTCGCGAACCCGAACCGAGCGCGGCGACGACCGACCCGGCATTCTCCTCGTGTCATGCGCCCGAGAGAGGGTTTCCCGAAAAACAGAGGGCGTTTTTTTGAATCGCGAACAAAAATCCGCCAGAGTTCTCCTCGGACGCACCAGATGCGACTGCGTGTGGGATGCGTTTTGATGTGGTTTCCTCTTCGAGAGGCGCCACAGACTTGACAAGTTGTCGTAACGTCCCGACCCTTTGTTCTGCATACCCACTCCAGAAGTGGGGGGAACCCATGCTTATGTGCGCCATCTTTGGTGACGTTCGCGTGCGTCTGGGTATGGCCAATAACGCCGCCATGTCTCGTTTAAACAACAGGGCGGCAATGATTCGTGAATTGAGAGAGGAGTTTGAATGAAGAGCACCAAGGTCACAGTAGGTCTGTTGCTTGTCGCGATGCTGGCTGCACCAGCAGTAGGGTGTGGTCGCAACAACGACGACAACAACACCGCCAACAACACCGCCAACGGCACGACGCCAAACAATGACACCGAGTCGACCAACGCCATCCAGGCCGACGACCAGACGCTCGAGGACCCGACCACGGTGCTCGTCGCCAAGGTCGTCGCTGACGTCGATGGCTTTGTCGTGATTCACGCCGACGACGGCGGGAGCCCTGGCGAAGTGATCGGACATGTGGCCGTCACCGCTGGCGAGACGACCGACATCGAAGTGGGCCTCGAGCGCGAAGCCGTCGATGGCGAGACGCTCTACGCGATGCTCCACGTGGATGACCCGGCAGATGGCGAGTACACCTTTGGCGACGGCGAGGACGAGGACGCCCCGGCGCTCGACGCTGCTGGCGCTGTCGTCGTGGACTCCTTCAAGGTCTCGGTCGGCGAGGAGATCACCCCTTCGGTCGACGTGCTCGACCAGGAGTTGACCAACCCGCTCGAGGTCAACATCGCTTCGGTCACGGCCGCAGCAGATGGCTACATCGTCATCCACGAAGCAGACGAAAACGGCGAGCTCGTGGTCGCGCCTGCCATCGGCTTCGCGGCTGTCTCGCAGGGCGAGAACAGCAACGTCCGAGTCACGCTCGACCGCGAGGCGGTCGATGGTGAGACGCTGTTTGCCATGCTCCACACCGAGGATGGCGGCAACGACACCTACGACGGCCCCGCCGATGACGCACCTGTTTTGGGCGAAGATGGCAACCCGATCGCGCCTGACTTCACCGTCACGGTTTCTGCAGAAGGCCCCACCCCATCGGTGACGGTCAATGACCAGACGCTCTCGCGCGATGCGGCTGACAAGGTCACCATCGCCGAGGTTGTCGCTGCGGCAGATGGCTACATCGTCATCCATGAAGCAGACGAGAACGGCGACCTCGTGACGGACCCAGCCATCGGCTTTGCCGCCGTGACCGCAGGCACCAACACCGACGTCGAGGTCACGTTGACCCGCGAGGCGGTCGAGGGCGAGACGTTGTTCGCCATGCTTCACACCGAAGACACCGGCAACGACACCTATGATGGCCCAGCCGATGACCTCCCCGTGATGGATGCTGATGGGATGGTCATCACCCCATCGTTCACGGTCTCCTTCGAGCTGCTCGATGGCGTCACCGTCAGCGACCAGACCGCCGATCCCGCAAACGTCGTGACCATCGCACAGGTCAACGCGACGGCCGCAGGCTACATCGTCATCCACGAGGCTGACGCAGACGGCAACCTCGTGGTCGAGCCCGCCATCGGCGTCGCTGCCGTCTCTCTCGGTGGAAACACGGACGTGCAAGTCACCCTCGATCGCCCCGTGATCGATGGCGAGACGCTGTTTGCCATGCTCCACAGCGAAGACAACAGCAACTCCACCTACGATGGCCCTGGCGTGGACGCACCCGTCACCGACTCCAACGGCGACATCATCACCCCTGGCTTCACCGTCGCTGCTGGCACGAGCGAGCCATTCGTGACCGTCCAGGATCAACTCGCAGATCCTGCCAACGAAGTGGTCATCGACCAGGTGCTCTACAGCGCTGATGGTTGGATCGTGATCCACGAGGACAACGGCAACGCGCCAGGTCCAGTGATCGGCAAGAGCGCGATCTCGGCAGGCGTCAACACGAGCGTCACCGTGACGCTCGACCGCAACGTCATCAGCGGCGAGAAGCTCTACGCCATGCTTCACAGCGATGATGGCGATGGCATGTACGAGTTCCCCGGCCCTGACGCACCTGTCATGGACGCCAACGGCGACGTCGTCACGCCATCGTTCACCGCCACGACGCCCGAGAACATGGTCACGGTCGCAGACCAGACCGTCGGTGACGTGAGCACCGTGATCTCCATCGGCAGCGCTTACACGCTCCAGAGCGGTCACGTGGTTGTCTACGCCAATGATAACGGCGCTCCTGGCGATTTGCTCGGCAGCGTCGCTGTCTCGCAGGGCAACAACACCAACCTCGACGTCGAGCTCGCTCGCCCGCTCGCCAACGGCGAAGAAGTCTTCGTTCGTCTCCACGGCGATGATGGCAACGGCACCTTCGACGGCGCTGGCACCGACGCTCCTGCACAAGACAACAGCGGCAACGAGGTCAATGACACCGCCGCGATCACTGTCCCCGCTGGCACGCCAGCGGTCATCTTCGTGATGAACGCCAACGGCACCAACGACTACATCTTCGAGTCGGTCGTGCCCGCGCGCTTCGAAACCGAGGTTACCCTCGGCACGAATGACCCTGCGCTCACGCTTCGTCAAAACTGGCGCTACAAGTTCGACCTGAGCACCAATGGCCTCGGCGTCCACCCGATCCAGTTCGGTGACGCTGGCGGCATCGCTGGCGTTGGCGCAGATTGGAAGCTCGCCCAGGGCCCGAACGGTGACGCCAGCCGCGAGAGCGACACGGGCATCAACTGGGTCGACATGGGCGGCGACGTCTCCTTCACGGTGACCTCGGTGCTCGCTGGCGAGATCTCGAACTACGCATGCGTCACACACGGCGCCATGGAAGGCACGATCAACGTCGTGACCCCCTGAGCCCATACGAAAAGCCCGCTCGCCAGTATGAAGCACTGGTGAGCGCGCCATAAAAGAAGGCGACCGATGGATATCCATCGGTCGCCTTCTTCACGTTCATGCCTGTCCAGAGCCTCAGTCATCTTCATTCGAGAGCAGCGAGAGCGGCATCTGCTGCTTGCTCGAGGCATCGAAGCCAGGCTCGAGGTGCAGCTGTGCCTGAGGATAAGTGCAGTAGAGCCCCGCCCAGGATGCCGCCGGGCGATGGTTCCCCGAGCGCTTGATCCCACCGAAGGGGAGCTTCGAGGACGCGCCTACCGTCGAACGGTTCCAGTTCAAGATCCCCGCCTCGAGCTGCCAGACGAGATCCTCGTACCGCTTCTTGTCCCCACTAAAAACGCTCATGGCGAGGCCAAAATCAGTGGCGTTCGCGATCCTTGCAGCCTCCTCATCACTCTCCGCCGAATAGAAGACCACGTCCGGCCCAAAGATCTCGCTCGCCTGGTGGGAGCCGTTGGGGTCGACTTCGCGCGCGAGCCAGAGCGCTGGTGAGACGAAGTGTCCATCGAGGTCTGGCCTCGCGCGGCCTCCCTTCAAGATCACCTCGAGGTTCCCCCTCTCGTCATCCTCCTGCGCGGCGAGGAACTTCTGAACGGCGCGCTCGTCGATCAGCGGCCCCATGAAAGGTTCCTCGCTCACCGCATCGCCCGTGGTCACGCGGCGAGTGAGCTGCGCGACGCGCTCGATCAAGGCGTCGAGGATTTCTTTCCTGACGACCACACGACTTGTCGCAGTGCAACGCTGTCCGCAGGTCAAGAAGGCCGCCTGCACGAGCTCGTGTGCGGTTTGCTCGATGTCCGCGTCCTCGAGCACGATCGAGGTGTTCTTCCCCCCCATCTCCAACGCGAGCAACTTCCAGTGCTGCATCAAGGTCGCCTGCTTGATCTTGAGCCCGGTCTCGTAAGAGCCCGTGAACAGCACACCGTGAACCTTGGGGTGCGAAACAAGCGCCGCGCCGATAGGGCCAGGTCCTTGCACGAGGTTGAGCACTCCTGGAGGGAAACCGGCCTCCTGCGCGCACTCGAAGTAGAGCTGCATGCAGCCGCCAGCGAGCTCGCTCGGTTTGACCACGAGCGTGTTGCCGTTAAGCAAGCCAGGGACAATGTGACCGTTTGGCAGGTGCATCGGGAAATTAAATGGCCCCAACACGACCAACACCCCGAGCGGCCTGTGGATGGTTCCGCCATCCACGCCCTGTGGCGAGGTCGGGCTGGTGTATTGCATCCCTTCAGTGGACATGATTCGAATCTTTGCGACGAGCGCGCCCGCTTCACCGCGCGCCTCCCACAGCGGCTTACCGACCTCCTTGGCGATGGCGAGCGCGAGCTCTTCGCGGCGTTCTGCCAACGCGTTGGCGAAGCGATCGAGGTAAGGCAAGCGCCCCTCGAAGCCGAGACGATCCCATGCAGGAAGCGCCGCGCGCGCCGCGTCGACGGCCTGATCGACCGCCGCCGTGCTCCAGGGCGCGCGAAAGACAACCTCGCTCGCGCGGCTCGGGTTCTCACGCTCGAGCACACCTTGCGCCTCTGACGCGTTCACGGGGAGCCAGACGCCATCGATAAAGTTGCCCTTGTACTCCATAGAAACTCACCCTTTGCCTTTTTCATAAGCCACGCCCTCTCGCATCGAGGGCAGTTCAAAGCTCGACACATTCACGTTGCTCGCCATCCTTGCCTGCGGCGAGAGCCATGGTGGAGCACCCTCCCCTCGCCGTCAATCTCACCACCCTATCCTCTGCTCGAAGCAAGATCCTTCGCCCGATCGCCGAGAACCAGAAAGAGCCTCACTTCAAGGAGAAGGGAGGAGAGAAAATAAAGGAGATCGCGATGAGCCAAGAAAAGATAAGGTACGACGAGACATACAAGCGGCTGTTTTCCAACCCGAAGCTGGTGGAAGAGTTGGTGCGGCACTTCGTGAGCGAGGCGTTGGCAGACGAGCTCGACTTCGAGAGCATGGAGACGGTGGAGACGACCACGTTTTCCCACAACCTTGAAAAGAAAGAGAATGATAAGCTGTTAAAGTTAAAGAGGAAGGCGGGCGGAGAGGTCTACCTCATTCT
>JAYZVO010000153.1:0-32499 GCA_036155555.1 Myxococcota bacterium | reverse complement strand
TCGCGATCGCCGCCATCCTGGCAACGATCGCGACCCCGACCTTGACGGATTCGATGAGGCGCAACCGCTCGAGGAACAGCGCGAGTGATGTGGCCAGTGTGTTGCGCAATGCGCGCACTCAGGCGATGAGCCGTGGCGAGATCGTGCTGGTGCAGATCAACCCGAACGACCGCAACCAGATGATGGTGATGTCAGCTGCGCCAAACGTGGTGCCAGGCAACGCGGCGACGCCAGTGGCGACCTCGTGCAGGTTGATCAACAACTTCGCAGCCGCCGTCACGCAGCCGCATGACAACATCCCGCCGCGCATCTTCGAGGCCGATGAACTCATCCGCGGGGATGTCAATGTCATGCCGATCCCTGGCGTCCTCGCCGGACCTCGCATCCTCTGCTTCTCGCCGACGGGGCGCGTTTACGACGACACGGGGAACCTCGTCTCGGGGGATTACGCGGGGTGTCAGCGTGGCTTCATCATCGCGCTCGGGCAGCTCCCGCAGTCGACCAATATCCTCTCGTTCAACGCGACGTATTTTGGCGGTGGTGGTGGGTACAACCTGATCTGCGGCCAGTCGGCAGTGGGCGGTGATTCTCTTGGCGAGGCGACCTCGGATACCTTGCGCACGGAACGCAACAAGCTGCGTCTGGCGCGTGAGGAAGGTTACGTTTACATCGTGGAGGTTACCTCCAGCGGCTCGATCGTAGTGCAGCAGTGAGGGAGTAAGATGAAAAGGAATCAAAGCACGATCTTTCGCCCTCGCGGCTTCACGCTCGTCGAGATCATGATCGCCACGCTGGTCTTCTCGGTGGGGATGATGGCGGTCATCTCGATGGAGTTTTCGGCGCTGCGCGCGTACACCTCGGGGCGCGACTTGACGGTGGCGACGGACATCGGTTTTCGCACCATCTCGTTGATGCGCACCGAGAGCGTCGCCTGGGGGCTTCAGGAGAACGACGTGGCCGTCCCTGCCGACAGCTTTTACGCGACAGGATCGCCGCTCGATCCTGGCAACGACGAGTCGATCCTGGCGCTGGTCGAGGCCAACCCCTGGCAGTGGCAGACCGTGACGCTCAACCCTGTCAACGAACGCATGATCCCTGGTGTCTCGGGGCGCTACTGCGTCTTCGTGCGGGGGGCGCTCGATGCCACGCTCGCGATCCAGCCAAACGCCGTCAATGAGAACCCGATGGTTCGCTCGCAAATCGCGGTGGTTTATCCTGGCGGCGAGCAAGGCTTCGGGAACCAGGTCAACAACCTCGGGGATTGCAACGCGCTGCCTGGATGCACGGGCGCGACAGACGGTCTCTTGCAACCAGAAGGGCTCGACACGTCCCAGTCTGGGACGGACGCGCTGCCGCCGCTCGAGCAGTGTGGCTGGCGCGCGGTGTACATGGGCGCGGTGGTCACGCGGAGGAACGGCTGATGCTGCGATCGCGACGTGACCAGAGAGATGCAGCGAGCCGCGGCGAGCTGATGAAGCAGAGAAGTGAGGTTGCAGTGTTTGTGGAGAAGAAGATGAAGCAGAGAGTCCTCGGGCGTTGGACCCGACGAGGCTTCACCTTGGTGGAGCTGCTCGTGGCGATGGTGGTGTCTTCCGCCGTGATCGCGGCGGCGTATCAGCTCTTTAGCTCGACCTCTGCGGCGATGTACGAGGTGGATAGCCTCTCGGGGACGACGGACAGGGCGCGCTTTGGTCTGGAGATGATCGCGCGCGATGTGCAGACCGCAGGCGCCAACGCCACGCATGATGCCGAGGTGGATAACCTCGTCCACCCTGACTTCCGCAACAACTTCTCATTGCGCGGCCTCTACGCCTACGACGAGCCGCTGGCAAATCGCCAGCTCTCGCCGCTGCAATCGATCTACAACCAGGCGACCTTCTCGGATGAGTTGATCGTGCTGGGGTCGTTCGATTATCCGTTCGACTTCGAGGTCACCTTCCCGGCGCCCAAGGGGCAGGCCGCGATCGCGCCAAACAACAACCCGCTCGGCGCGCCCCGATTCTCACAGCTCGATCCTTTTGTTCATGACACGGTGCCTGTCGAGGTCGCTCCGCAGCTCCAGGCGATCCTGGTCAACAACATGGAGGATCGCCTTTTGCGGGTCCTCGATCGCAATGGTTACTCTCAGTTTATCGAGGTCACGGCCGCGAACTTCGTCCCCGGAGCGACGGGTGGGTTGCGCTTTAGCCTCGGGAACAACGGGTTGGTCTACACCGAGAGGCAAAACCAGGAAGACTGGGGGATCGAGCCCGCGGACGAGCAGGACGCTGGTTACTCCGCGGCGCTGCTCGACGCGTACCGGTACCGCGTGTGTATCGACCGCCTCGATCCTCAGAACTTGCGCCTGGTGCGCGAGCGCCTCAACGCCGCGCAGCTTGTTCGCGGCAACCGTCCTCCAACACCTCAGGTCTGTGATGACGCGGCGATCGGGCCAGGGCAGTTGGTCACCTCGCAAGAGACGGTCGTCGAGCGCGTGGTCGATTTCCGCGTCTGGTATGACTGCGCAGACCCTGCTGGCGTGCAGCGCCCCGACTGGAACACCGACTGGATGCCACCAGGGATCGCGGACCCAGGTCATGACTGCGCCTACCTCAACCCTGCGGGTGGTCCCGCGGTGGCAGGAACCACGCCTGGCAACATTCGCGTCGCGCATATTCGCCTCTCGGTCCGCACCGAGCGCGAGCGCGCCGACGTCGATAACTACGGCTTCCTGGCCTCGGACGGTCGCGTCTTCAACCTGACGCGCGATGGCTTGACCAACTCGCTCGCCGAGATCGACAATCCCGCCAACCGCATCATCGGCGGGTTGCAGACCTTCGACATCGACGGCGACCCATCCACCGCAGCGCGCGTGGTGACGTTGCAGCTCGACGTGAACTTGCCGAACTTCGGTAACCGAGCACGTATCCAACTCGATGAGACGGGATTGGAACCGTGAGCGCATGAATCCAGAGACTCTTTCCAGGGTGGTCCAAACCTTGCTTTAGTTGGACCCCAGAAAACGACAGGACGACGTCTCGAGGAGACATCTCCCCAAGGAGCAACTCCATGAAGGGTATGAGAACGACAACAGCGCTCCGGCGCACTATGAAAAAACGTCAAGGTGCCGCACTCGTTGCGGTGCTGTTGTTGACGATGGTGCTCTCGGGGATCGGGCTGTTGGCGGTGCAGAATACGTTCAACAGCATGCAGCTCGCGGGCAACCACCGCTTGCGTCGCCAGGCGCTCGAGACGGCCAACGCGGGGCTGCTCTACGTCAGCGCTGAGGTCAGCGCCAACCCTGGGAGTTACTACAAGAGGATGGCCAAGGAGCCAGCCCTGGACCCGGATAACTTCGAGTTCACCAAGGACTACGTGCAGACCAACCTGTTGACCACGACGGGGAACTCCACGGGGCTCTTCGAGGACCCCAATGATCCTTCGGTGAAGTCATTCGAAGGGGACGAGTCGCTGGGGACGATCGACTTCGACGTCTTGATTCGAGACTCTACCGACGGTCCTCCCCCTCCCGGTTCGCAGCAAAACTCCAGCTATGGAGAGGCTGCGTTTTGCACCAAGCAGGTCTTTTTGGCGTCGCGCTCGCGCTATGACGCGCTCGAGCGCAACGCGGGCTTGCAGACGGAAGGGAACTGGGATCGTCCCGCGCGAGCGGCGTCCTCGATGGTAGGCATGGGCGCCTGGATGGGTCCGATTCCGTGTAACAATAGCTCGGGTGACTGAGCCGCGGACGCGCGATTTCGAGAAGAAAGAACGAGTTTGGCAGAGATAGGGAAGAGAGGCGGTAGCCATGATGGGTAAAGTAGGCAAGAGAAAAGGGGCACGAGTCAGCCAGAAGGCGTGGGCTCGCTGGGCCACCAGGATGGGGTTGATCGCCAGCGCGTTCATCCTCGCGCCGCTCGCTGGGGATGACGTCTCCGCGCAGGAAGACCCCACCTCCATCGGCGCGGGTCAGCGCCCATACATTGTCCTGCTGGTCGACTCCTCGGCGAGTATGGAGTTTAGCCTGGACGGCGAGCAGGCGTATGCTTGTTATCAACGCCAGCCAAATGGTCCTGGGCTCGACTCCTGTCGGGACTCCAACCCACAGGACCCGCAAGATCCCTTCTCCAACTCCAACGCGATCGCGCCCCCCGAGGACAACACGGGGAACGCCTCTTACTTCGCGTGGCGCGCCGAGTACCCGCTCGGGGATGTGGACGCGTCGCGAGCGAGCGAGCTCGACCGCGACTACGAAGACCCCGAGACCGGGCCAACCTTTGTCGGGCCTTGCTACGTCTGGAAGGATGAGTGCGAGGATTACTCGCGCCCGCCCTGGTATCCAGACCTGCTCGATGACCACAAGAGCAACAATGACGAGGACGAGTACGATGACCGCATGTGGGATCGCTTGACGAACATGCGTGGCATCGCGGACTCGAGCGACAACGTCAACCCCGACTACGCGGCGGGGACGGCGGTGCGCTTGACCGACGAGAACCAACCTCGCCACGTGCAGCTCAAGGAGATCCTGACCGGGGATATGATCCTCAAACCCGCCACGGGCGCTTCAGGAAATGCCCTCGGTGATTTCAACGCCAACGCCACAATCCATGGCCCTGGGTGTTGGTTCGTGCCGCGCATGAGCAACCTGCGCACGGCAAAGGATCACTACCACATCTGCTCCGAGGTCGACGCCAGCGGGAACAAGACTGGGACCTTCTATGGCAACCACGACAACGCCTTCCACAAGCTCGTCGATTACAATGACCCGCGGCCTCACTTCCAGGAGGTCTTTGACTTCCAGTTGTCCACGGGTCTGATGGACAACCTGGCGAACGTCGCGATCTTTAGCGTCGCGATGTTCGATGGTTACTCCGGTGTGCTCGATCCTGGTGATGGGTTGGTCAAGCCCGAGAACGATCCAGACAACAACGGCGTCGACAAGCAGCCGATCATCAACGATGGCGTGATCACGACAAACCCCGACGGCGCTGGTTCGGACATTTATCTTCCAAACGGGTTGCCCAGCGAGAGCAGCACCACTTACGACCTCGGCGTCTACAAGATCGTCGGCCCCAACCGCCTCGACCTGCCTTCATCGCAGCTCAACGCGCTCTCGTCCTACTCGCAGTACGCTGTGGTGGACGCGGGCTACATGCGCAACGGCGGTAAGAAAGAGTGGACGATCAACCCCGAGAAGAACGAGTCGAACCTCCCTTACAACTTCCCTGACGGGCTCGAGCGCTACGCACAGCCTTATCAGATGGGGCACCAACCCATCAGCGGCGCGACGCCTCTGGCTGGCGCCATGCGCGACATTCACATGTTCATGATGAATGGTCAGGCGGAGTTCGATAAGCACGGTGTCGCCGAGACGCCTAACCAGGGACAGTGGGACCCGATCAATAGCGACGACGATCACAAGGACCTGAACAACGACGGCAAGTCCTACATCGTCAACCCTGTCCAGGCGGACCCCTACAAGCGCTGCCGTCCAAAGCATGTCGTCATGCTCACTGACGGCTTCCCGCAGCCCGAGCGCCCCGATGACCTGAACCCGCACCCCGATGGGCCATTGTTTGTCGGTTCGGGTCAGCTCAATGATGCGTTCGGTTACGTCGACTGGCCAAACCGCTACGTTTACGACACGGCCGAGAACGAGATCGCGGCGTTCGTGAACAACTCCAACCTCAACGACGTCGAGGGGAACTCGGAAGCGTTCCTTCCTCGCGTGCACATCGTCGGCTTGAACCTCGCGGACGCGACGCTCGAGACCGCCAACGGCGACCCTGGCATCGTGGACGTCCACGAGAAGCTTGGCCGCATGGCGCAAGCGGGGAACACCTGCGCGCTCGCACAGCTCGCTGTCGGCACCGGCATTCGCTACGTCCCCCTCGGATGGAACGTGACCGTCGATGGCAACACTTACTCGGGGCAATGTGACCCGAACGCGCCAGTGAGCCCGAGCAACGCGGGCAACTGCCTCGTGCAACAGCTCCCTACGGGCAGTTACATGTATCGCGGCGAGACGGACTGTATCGCGCCCGCGATCTTGCTCGAGCAAAACGACAGGTTCCAGAGCGGGAACGCCACCGATGGCCGCCCCTTCCGCGATGATTTGACCGAGGCGATCCAGCTCGTCTTCAACGAGGTGATCAGCAGCGCCGGTGGTGTCGCATCGCGCACCAGGGCAGCGATCACCAACACGCTCGATGACGTGAACGTCCGCGGTCAGTACCGCGTGTTCTCGGGCGTGGATGTCTCGGGCGGGAACGTCTTCTGGGAAGGTGTCCTCGAGCGTCAAACGATCGCCTGTGCGCAGGCGGGTGGGGCGATCGCCGGGTCGAACCAGATCACCTCGCTTCACAACGAGATCGATCTTCAGGTGCGCGAGGACTCCTCCTCGCCAACCAACTACACGGATAACCGCCGCGTGTTCACCTCGATCGCGCTCGGCATCGACGCTGACAGCAACGCCGAGGAGCCCACGATCAATGACCTCGGCAACATGAAGGTCATCCCTGGCAACGATCCCACGATCATCTCGACCTACAAGATGGCGACGATCGACGAGACCCTCGACGAGTTCCGCGGCTCGACGCGCTTTGGCGGCACCGCTTCGGAGGCGAATGTTCGCATCCCGCTCGAGATCGAGGAGCTTGGCCTCGCGGCGCTCTACGGTAACAACCCGAGCGACGCTCAAATCCAGAACCTCTTGAACGTCAACTCCGAGGACGAGGCTATCGACCTCGTCGCCGAGGTTCGCGGTCGCATCCTCGGGAAGCAAGGCCGCGTGCTCGGCCCGATCCTGAACTCGAACCCCGTGATCGTCGGTCCTCCTTCGCTCGACCTCCCGATCGCGAGCTACCGCGACTTCAAGGACAAGTACAAGAACCGCGCGACGATGCTCTACACCTCGACCCTTGATGGATTGCTCCACGCCATCCACACGGGCGCACACAACAGCACCGAGGACGCCATCGTCCGCCGTGACTTCAACGGCACCGACACCTCCAACACTGGCGAGGTCAACGATGGCTCGCTCGTGATGCGCGAGGCGTGGGCATATGCTCCCGAGATGATTCGCCGCGACTACGCGAACAACATCGGTCGCCAGCCAAACCTGCTCGACGGCACGCCTGTGATTCAGGACGTCCGCCTCTGCCACGGTGAGCCTGACCTCAACCAAAACCCCCACGCGTGCAAGGCCGCAGAGAACGGCTCCTTCGTGCCGCCACAAGATCAGTGGCGCACGGTGCTCGTGCAGGGGCGTGGCTCGGCAGGTTCGGGTTACCTCGCCATGGACGTGACCAACTCCGGTGGCCTGATCGAGGGCGCGGGCAACAGGATGCCTGACCCGATCCCGCTGTGGGAGTTCGACTGGCGTTGGGAAGGTCGTCAGATCCTCGCGCTTCGCGACGCTGGTCTGGAGAGCCGCTTCTCCTACAGCCCCGATGGCCCCACGCCGAGCGACATCTCGTCTGACTCGAACTGCGATGGCGATGGCAGCCTCTTCGACATCTTCTTCACGCGAAACACCCTCGACGAGTTCCCCTACATCGGCCTCAGCGTGGGTGAGCCCGCCATCGGCACGGTGGTGCTCGACAACATCGGCCCGGACTCCACGCGTCGCATCCAGCGCCCCGTGGCGATCTTCACCGCAGGTCAGAACGGCGACATCCCCGAGTCGAGCGCATGTCGCTTGAGCGAGCGTCGTGGTCGCGCCATTTACGTCGTCGACCTCCAGACGGGCACCTTGCTTCGTCGCTTCCTCGACTACTACCCGATCGGTGACTCGCAAGCCTACGCTTTCGAGACCGCCGTCACCGGCACTCCCGTCACCTACAGCGCTCGCCCCGGCACGGTCACCACCCGCGCGTTCGTCGGCGATGCGGCCGGGCGTCTCTTCCGCCTCAACCTCTCGGACCCCAACCCTGCCAACTGGCGCGTGGATCTCTTCTTCGATCCCTGCGAGGACGATGACCTGAAGAACCAGGCTGGCCTGACTTGCGATAGGCTCGAGGGGAACACGCTCGCGGATCGTCCTCGTTCCTGGGGTCCTGCATCGTTCAAGCCCGCAGTCGCGCTCGACCCGCAGCGCAACCTGACGATTGTCTACGGCCTTGGCGAGCGCACGGACACTTCGGTCAGTGACCAGACGCAGGCGATGATCGCGCTTCGTGAGAGGATCAACATCAACGAGGTCCCCGACAAGATCTGGGCGACGACCTTCCCTGAAGATCCTGTGACCGCAGTGATCCGTGAGAAGTTGACCGGTCCTCCTGTCATCTTCAACTACGGCATCTACTTCACGACCTACACCGAGGAGGTCGCTAACATCTGCGCGCCTGGTCTCTCGCGTGTCTGGGGCTTGCGCATGATCGACGACGGTCAGCCTGGTCTCGATGGTGTGCTCGACTTCCGCGCGTCGGCAGGCGGCATCTCGTCAGACGACATCAAGTTCTCCAACGACGCGGAGAACGAGCTTGTTCGCTGGTACGAGCCTCAGCTCCCGACGCTGATTCGTGGCGTGACCATCGCGTTCCCACCGAGCTGCGACGAGGACATCTCCGACCCGAACAACCCTCAGTCGACCGCAGGCGCGGGCGCGACGGCAGCTCCCGAGCTTATCGCGACCACGGGTAGCGCGCAGGTTGCTGGCGAGACGGGCACCGCGGGCAACTCGAACCAGGGTCGCCTCTACTCGGACGCGATCGGCAAGATCAACGCGTCGAGGACGAGCCTGACGCAAGCACCCGAGCCGCTCAAGCCGTTGAGCTGGGCGATCCTTGGTGACTGATTCGAGGCCATTGCTTTTGCCGCCAGTGATGCGCGGCAGGCGCCTTTTGCGAAGAGAAACGTAGACAAGACGGGCGCCAGGGTTGGCGCCCGTCTTGTTCTTGACTGGACCCCTCTGCTGAAGGGAATCGATGCGCAGCAGCAATTGTCCCCATGTCCTGGCGCTCCTGATGTGCTTCATGCTCACAGCGCCGCTTATCGCCTGTGACAAGTCCAAGGAAAAGGAGACGCCGAGCGAGGACACGAAGAAGGCGCAGGAGAAAGATTCGGAGGCCGAGGCGCGCGCCAGAGAGCGCGCGGACGCCTTCGGGTTGCCATTGCCTCCACGCGTGCTGACGATCCAGCGCAACGAGCGCCAGATCAAGTTGACGACCGATATGACCTTGAGGGAGCTCGAGGAGTTCTTCAAGAAGGCGCTCCCCGAGCACGAGGTCTTCTTGCTCGGGACCACCGTGCGCGCGGTCCCTCTGCGAGAATCACTCCCCTCGGTGCGCGTGCTCCGTCCTCATGGGCCGCGCTACCCCAAGGAGGTCATCTACTCGCTCAAGATCGAGCCCAAGATTGTCGTCAAGCACATCTCGAAGCCTTCGGGAAAGGGCGCCAAGGAAGACGTCAAGCGAGGTCGCGTCGTGACGCCTACGGAGCCTCCGACACCTGGCTCGGCGGTGCGCACGCGCACTGCCAGCGGCGAGCTGCTCGCGCCTGGCGCCAAGTGGGGCGAGCCCTACACGCCGCCCGAGGGTTCTCCGCTGCACACCGAGCGCAACAAGCACAACTTCGGGCGACCTTACGGGGAGTGGATTCCCGATTGATCCACACTCCTCACTTCTTGCTCGCAGGCGCTTCTTCGCCGCGAACCGCCCACGACACCCCCGGCGATCCTGGCACGAAATTCGAAATGTGCTCCGCTCCTCACAAGCCATTGATTTTGGCTGGATGGCGCGCTGTCTGAAGATATTAGAAAATTCGAATTTCGTGCCAGGATCGCGCGGGCCGTAAACATTCCGCGCTCCCAAACTCCAAAACATCGATGAGGGCGTAAGCTGCGGCGGGGGCTGTTGGTTGAGTGTGGTCATTCGCACGTCCATCCTCTATGCTTGATCACATGCATTTCCCCCTGGCTCCCGGTTTGCGCTGGCGAGCCTGCAAATCGCTTCGATTTGGTAGGATGACATTGAACGTGCAATCAGCGCCTCATCAACAAACCCAAAAGCTCAAGAGGTCGCACGACTTCAAGCACTTCCTCTGGCGCCGTCAGCGCGCCGTGGACGCCCCCGAGGGGGGCTTCCCGGAAGTGCTCGCGACGGATGGGACGCGCGTGCGACGAATGTTGAGCCAGCAAAAACAGATCATCTTCCAGGCTTTCGAGGATCAGGCGACCTCGAGCGCGCTCGTCACGCGCATCGAATCGAGCGTTGTTCCTGGCGTGGCGATGGTCGGCTACGAGATGTTCAAGGACAACCAGTCGGTCGCCATCCTGCACACCGGCAATGGCCTCTCTGGAGGTTGGCTCGCGTTCCCTGACGCGGCCAGGACGCCGACCTTGCGCCAGACGAGCACGCTGCCGCTCGAGATCGTCGACTTCCCCAAGATGCGCGTCGTCGCAGGCGCATCGGTCGCTTACGAGCGCCGCAACTTCGTGATCCGCGCCGCGCTTGAGCAGCGAGGCTCACGTTTTGCCGCCTCCCCGGACGCCTTTCACATCTTCGAGCACCTCGAGTCGTGGTCGATGATGGGGCTGATCATGGAGCGAGGCCAGCGGCGCGAGATCTTGCTCGGCGAGTCCGATGTGCCCGTCGAAAACATCCGGCACCCCTCGCCGACACGCGTCGAGGCGAGCTTCCCCCTGGATCAAGTCAACTACAAGGAGCTCCGCCAATGTGGCGGTCAGGTCTGGTTCAAGCTCTGCTTCGACCGCAGCCTGTTTTGCCTCCCCCCAGACTGGGCTCAGTTCTGGTTGCGCGTGGACGTGATCGAGCCCCCAGGGATACTCTTCTGAGCTTCACGAAGTTGTGCTAAACACGGTCGCGTGTTTTTTTGCTCTCTTCCCCCGCGCTTGTTTTCGGAGAGAAGAAGATGTGGGGGGCGTGTGACTTATTCAAGACCTGCTGTTGTCCGAGGTTGACCGATGAATACGAACATCTTTCGCAAGTACGACATCCGCGGTATCGCGGCCGATGATCTGACCGATGAGGTCGTCGAGAACATCGGCCACGCGTACGCCTCGAAGATGATTCGCGAACTGGGTATGGCTGGAAAAGTCGGCGTGGGACGCGACGCTCGCGGTTCGAGCGATCGCCTCTTCACAGCACTCAGCAATGGCCTGATGCGCGCCGGTGTCGACGTCCTCGACCTCGGCATGGTGCCCACTCCCCTCGTGTACTTCGCCAAGTTCACGCGCGAGGATCTCCAGGGCGCCATCATGATCACCGGCAGCCACAACCCCGCCGAGTACAACGGCTTCAAGATGATGCTCGGCGCTGGCACGCTACACGGCGAGGGGATCGAAGAGCTCCGCGATATGATCCTCGACGAGGACTTGATCGTCGCCACGCAACCTGGCGAGGTCGAGAGCTGGGATGGACTGCGCGCTTCTTACCTCGATTGGCTCGAAGAGAACCTCAGCCCCGCTGGCGAGCGTGGCCGCTTCAAGGTCGTGCTCGACTCTGGCAATGGCGTCGCGGGCGTGGTCGCACCGGAAGCCGTCCGCCGCGTGTTCGACGCCGAGGTCATCGAACTCTTCAGCGAACCCGATGCTTCCTTCCCCAACCACCACCCCGATCCTACCGTCGAGGAGAACCTCGAGCATCTCATCACCGCTGTGCGCGAGCATGGCGCCGATGTCGGCGTCGCTTATGACGGCGACGGCGATCGCATCGGTCTGGTGGACGAGAAGGGTGGCGTGATCTGGGGAGACAAGCTGATGATTCTGCTCAGCAGGGACGTCCTCTCGACGATCCCTGGCGCCACGATCATCGGCGAGGTGAAGTGCTCGCAGACCTTGTTCGACGACATCACCGCGCACGGCGGAGCGCCGATCATGAGCGCGGTGGGTCACAGCATCATCAAGGCAAGGATCAAGGAGACGGGCGCCAAGCTCGCTGGCGAGATGAGCGGCCACATCTTCTTTAACGACCGCTACTTTGGCTTCGATGACGCAGTCTATGCGACGTGCCGCGTGCTCGAGATCCTCTCGCGCTCCAAGACGCCGCTCAGCGAGCTTCTCTCGGACGTGCCCACCACGCATGCCACGCCCGAGCTTCGCGTCGACTGCGACGAGGATCGCAAGTTCGTCATCCCCTCCGAGGTCGCCGAGCACTTCGCCGCTCAGGGCTACGAGGTCAACACCATCGACGGCGCCCGCGTGAACTTTGGCAAGGGGTGGGGTTTGGTGCGCGCGAGCAACACGCAGCCTGTGTTGGTGTTGCGCGTCGAGGCCGAGACGCCCGAGCTTCGCGATGAGTTCCTCGCCAAGCTCCAGGCTGCCATCCGCTAATTTCTACGACAAATCACTCGCCGTGGATGTGCTTGCGCAACCTGACGAGGAGTTGCGCGAACTCCGTGATCGCCGGGTGCAGATCGCCCGAGCTGGCGATCTGGCGAATCTCGCGGATGTGCAACGTCGGGAGCAACTTCAGGCCGATCCCTGTCGCGCCGAACGGGTTGCGCACGAGCGCCTCGCGAACGGTCGGATCTCTTAGCCAGCGCGTCGACGAGGCGACCTCTTGCAGGATCGCTGGCGTGGTCGGCCTGCGCGAGGTGATGACCAGCATGTCCTGGTTGTTGAGGTTGGGGTTGAGCAGCAGCTTGCCGATCACCAGCTCGCTCGGGTCCAACAACAACCGCTCCAACACTCGCCGGTTCGAGCCGCTCGCCAGCGAGCGACGCTCACCGAGCGTGATATCGCGATCAAAGGGGAGGCGAACCTCGGGGAGCTTGCTCTCGGGCGGCAGGATGCGGTGTGGGGGAGGGCTCCTGAAGAAGTTGAGCACGTCCTCGCGGCCATCCTCGTGCGCGGCATGGAAGAAGCGCTGGAAGAGGTCGAAGTTCTCCGCGAACTGCTCTCGCAGCAGCCAGATCGAGGTGGCGAGCATCGCGTCGATGTGAGGGTTTCTTCCCCAGGTCGCGCCGCGCAAGATCTGGCCCATGTGCCAGACGGCCTCTCGCGGCGTGGTCGTGGTAAAGATCTCGGCGAGTATGCCGACGCGCATCGGAAGCTCGAGCAGCCCGCCGAGTCTGGAGAGGAGCGCCTCGTGGCGCTCGTGGGCCTCTTCCCAGAATTGCTCCTCGGCGTCGGCGTTCACGCTGGCTTCCCCGCGCTCCTCTTCACGTGTCATTTCAGATCCTGTGCTCCGACGCGCTCGGCGAACTCGACGCGGAAGAGGATCGGCTCCCCCTCCTTGACCTGGTTAGGCACCTCGTCGAAGACGATGGTGAAGGGCTCGGTCTCGCCGACTTTGAGGGGCTTGGGGTGCTTGGGCAAGATGTCGGGGAGTTCGGCCATGCTGGAGAGCTCGCCAAACTTCGCGTTCGGGATCAGCTCTCCGAGGGGGGCTTCCTTCTCGGCGATGATCTTGTCCTTGCTGTTGAGCAGGATGCCGCGCAGCTTGATGTCGATGTACTCCTGTTGGTCGAGGTTCTTGACCTGACCGCGGAGCACCAACACGCTGCTTTTCTTGGTGATCGGGACCACCTGCGCGTAGACGCTCTGGGTGCGGAGGATGTCCTTTTTGGGAGGCACGGGCTTTGGCTTCTCTTTTGGAATCCACTCCTCGCGAGGTTTGTACTCCTCTCCACCAAAGGCGACGCCGATCATCGAGCCAAACTGTTTGAAGTCGAGGAAGCCGCCATTGAGCGTGGCGACCAGACCGAAGAAGCCGACCATCACGACGAGCACGATGAGCAAGAGGTTGGCGACCTTTTGGAGTCCGCCACCGCCGATCTTGTGCGGGGCCGCGATGGTCTCGATGTCGCTTGGCCAGTCATCCTGCGTCTTCGCAGGGCGCGCGGCTTGCTGGGTCGCGTTGGCGGCGGCGCGGCGAGGTTGCGCGGCGGCGCGTGGCGCGGCTGGCTGCGGTTGAGGTTGCGCTGGCTGGGGTGGGGCGCTGTCATCGACGATGCCGCGATCGGGATCGAAGCTCGGGCCATCCGCGATGGAGACCTCCTCCAATCCTCCGCCAGTGGCCATGTCGCCACCCTGCTCGTTCCAGAAGTCGGCGGTCATGCTCGAGCTTTGCTGCAAACCACCCGACTCCATGACGGGCTCCTGGAATGCGGGCTCGTCGTGCGCCACGGAGTTGCCAGTGAGCGCCATGCCAGGTTGACCAGGGCGCAAAATCGGCTCGTCGTCATCTTCTTCAGCGCCGAAGTCGCCGCCGAAGCCATCGAGGTCGAGCTTCTCCTCGCCAAAAGCATCGCCGAAGGGATCTTCTCCCGAGGCGGCCTGTTGCTCGCCGTCAAACAGGTCGACGGCTGGTTTGGCGACAGGCTCCGCTGCGGGGGCAGGCTCTGTTTCGGTGGTTCCCGAGACGCCACCCATGGCGACGCCCGTGCCGAGCTGGGTTTGCCCCTTGAGTGATTCCTCTTGAGGCGTGGGCGCATCCGCGTTGGCGATGCCAAGCTTTGTCGAGGTGTCCAGGACAGGCGCGGGCGCAGGCGATGAGACGGGCGCCTCTTGCTTTGGCGCGCTCTCTTTCTTGCCGCCGAAGAGATCCTTGAGGTTGCCGCCCGCGTGAGGGAAGGGGTCGTCATCGCTGAGCGATCCGAACAGCCCTCCCTTGGGGTTGTCATCGGTGGCGGGCATGCCGAAGTTGGTCTTGTTGCCCGTGCCTTCGCTCGGCTCGCCGCCGAGCATGCTCATCGGCTCGAGCTCGACGGTGGAGGGGTTGTCCGAGGGCGCGTCATCCGCGTCCTCTTCGACGTGCACCTCCGAGGCCGCGGTGGCGCCGACGCCAAACTGGGTCTTTTCGTTGGCCTCTTGGCCTTCGACCTGTGCGGCGGTGCCGTTCTCTTCGTTGTTCGCCTCGTCCTCGGGCTTGTAGAAGAACTCGACCTCGTCATCGGGCGAATCACGGCGCACACGAAAGACGTGACCACACTTCGAGCAGCGAAGTTTGGTGCCTTTGGCGGTGATGTGCTTTTCTGGGAGGTTGAAGCCGGTCGTACAAGCCGGGCAGTTGATGACCATGGAGGAGCCTCGGATACCAGAGATGCGACTATTCGGGGGCGCCCTGGATCAATTGGGTGCTCCAGAGACACCTCGAAACATTCCAAAAATCGTGCACGAAACGTTGCGACATCATCCTAGCACGTTCGCGCGATTGGATGAACTTCCAACCCTGCGCCAGCGCGCTGATTCGAGTCACGCTTTAGCGAAAGTGCGTGTCCGTGTTGGGGACATCGCGATGGGGATCACTCGAGGTCACGTCGCGGTGCGGTTGCATCTGCATCAGCGAGTGCTCGAGCCTCAGGATCGTCCGCTCCAACTCGCCCACGCGCGCCTCGAGGCGCTGCGTGTCGGTCTTGAGCTCGGGGATGTGCGTGAGTTGGTCGAAGGCATCGCGCAGGCGATCGTCCATGCGGCGCTGCATCTCGTCGATGGACTGCTGCGTGGAGTCGACGAATTCGCGCAGCGCGCGCGAACCCTCGCCGACGACCTCGGCGCGCTTTCGAAACTCATCTTTGAACTGTGTGACGGGAGATTGCAGGCGCTGGATGAACTCCTCGCCAGACTGGATGATCCCGCGCAGCGCGCTCACTGGGAGCTGGCTCTTGTTCGACTTCTCTTGCTCGAAGATGATGTGCGCGAGCGTCACGTGTGTGATGTCATCCTTCGATGAGTTGTCGATGATCTGAATGTCTTCCCCGTTTTTGACCATCTGCTCGATCTCGTCGAGCGTCACATAAGTGCTCTGCTCGGTGTCATAGAGCTTTCGGTTCGCGTAGCGCTTGATAACTTTGGTCATGTTGTTCTTTTCGCGTTACTTGGAACGCGCTCACCCGCAGTGTTGCCCGGTCATGGGGAATCGGTGCCCGGGCGTGATGGCTCAAAAGTCGACGCCGCCCGAGAAGGTCAGCTGGTTCACGTTCTGCCCCAGCGCGCCCTCGAGCACGAAGCTCAAGATCCAGACGTTGAGGCGTGTCCCGAGGAAGAAGCGGTTCACGCTGGCGGTGTGCTGATCGAACACGAACTCCGGCGCGAAGACCTCGTTCTGAGAGTTCGTCTGAGGTGGCCTCGGGTCCTGAGGATAGGCGTTGATCAGACGGCTCGAGCCGATCACGTAGAGGTTCTGGTAGCCCGCGAACGGCGCCAACGAGACCACGCCGCCGAGCCCGAAGTTCTTCGAGATCGAGACATCCCAGCCCGCCGTCACCAGGTTCAAATACTCCGAGCCGAGGATCGTGTTCACCGATCCTCGCACCGCCACATCAGGCATGTAGAAGAAGCCCTCGTGCAACGCCCACTTCAGGTCGGCGCCGACCGCGAACATCTCCGAGTTCGTGAGGTAGGTCATGTTCCCCACCATCTCGAACGAGAAGGGGAGCCCTTTGCGCACCTGCACGTGCCCTGTGAACATCGCCGGGGGAGGATCGCCGTCCTCGACCACCAGCTGCCAGTACTCGTTCGTGTTCGGGATAAACGAGACGCTGCCCATCGCCGAGAACGCGAAACCAGCCTGCCCCAACGTCTCCGCCGGGTTGCCGATGCGCGGCGCGAAGACCTCGCCAAGGTCCAACACGAGGTTGTTAAACGACACGGAGTCCGGCACGACCTGCCCGCAGATCTCTTCCGGGTTGCTCTGGCATGGCTCCGGCTCGAACGTCGAAAAACGCGAGAGGACCAGGTCGTTGTCACGCGCCTGCGCGAGCGAACTCGTGAGCATGACGCTCGCCAGCGCCGCCATCGCGCAAAACTTGATCGGTGTCCTTCTCAACTGCAAACCTCCAGCGTTTCACTCGACGATCTCAGGCGCCAACAAAAGCGCCCTCGATGTTCAAAGCGCTCCCTCGGCCTCTTTGGTCCGAAAGCCTTTCGATCCCGACTACCAAACCTCTATCAGAGCGCGCGCGAATGCGTCAAGCAAGCCCGCTTTTCACGAGGGCTCGAGTCTTGGCTCGACCTCGTACACTCCCGAGAACTTCCAACGTCCTATCCTCGCGCACACTGGCCGAGAGTTCAAGTTTTTGCTCGGCCACACAGCGCGCTTTCTCCGCTCAAACCTCGCGCATGATCAGGAGCGTGATGTCCTGGTCATCGATCTCGCGAAGTTCTCTGCGTCCATCCGGCAAGCTCGAGATGCGCCAGTGCCCATCTCCGTTCAAGACCTCGTCCTCGTCCGAGTACGCGTGCCACAGGTAGCGGATATGCTCCCCGTCGATCTTGCCCAGGATGTGCCCGCGCACCACAGGACCCCCGCGGTAGTTCGCCTCGAGCATCTGCCCCGCTTGCTTGAAGAAGATCACGCTCCCGGTCGGCAACACCGCGTTCGGCGTGCGGTTCTCCAACAGCCTGAAGGCGCACTGATCCAAGCCGCGAGGACCGCGTCGGTAATGACGCACCATCGGCGTCGAGCCTGACTCGGCCATCGCGAACGTCGGGTGCGAGCGCACCTCCGTCGGGATCTCGTCCTGCTCGACCTGGATAAATCCATAACTCGCGAAGAAACGCCGCGCCGAGGCGGTCATCAAATACACCGACTCCACGGGCTGGTGATCCATCAGGTGCGAGAGCGCCGCGGCCAGGAGCGAGACGCCCACGCCGCTGCCGCGCGAGGGCGGGGCGACGGCCAGAGAGTGCAACACCACCGTATCGCTCAGCCTCGTCCAACCTGCGCAGGCCGCAAGGCCGCCTGCGCGCGTGGTCGCCAGAAGGTACTCCGAGGCGGGCGCCAGAGGATCGTCTTCCACCGCAGAGAGCCTGACGGTCTCGAGCAGCGGTCGCACCATGGCGACGTCACTGGTCGACTCGAGGCGGTAGCCCAGCGTGGCGATGTGTTCGTTGTGTTGCATGATCTTTGGCTCGTCTTACTCGGGTTGCTTGGCTTCCTCGGCGGCGCACAGGGTCTTGCCGCTCTCCTTGGCGGCGATGGCGCTCGACTTGAGCGCGTCATCCTTGATGCCATCTGCCGAGAGCATCGCGATCTCCTCGCACATCGCCTTCTTGAGCGCTTTTTGACGCTTGGTCAAACGCTCCGTCTCGACGACGCGCTCGGCGGTCACGCGCTCGAGCTCCTTGCGGTACTTCTCCGCATCCGCCTCGTTCTTCTCCTTCTCCGCCATCTTGATGGCGTTCTGGAGGTGCTCGTCACCCGACCCTTGAGTCTCGAGCGCGTTGTCGATGAAGTTGTTGTAGTTGCGGTAGTAGTCGATGATCATCACGCGAGACTTGGTGGCCAGATCCGCGTTGCTGTTCGCCTTTGCCCACTCCTGGATGGCGTTATACTGCGTCTGCGCGCGCTCTCCGAGCCCGGTGATGTCGCTCTCCTCTTTCTGATCCTTCTTGTTGCGCGTCTTCTTGCGAAGCTGCAACAAGAGCTCGAGCCTCGAGAGCTTGACCCAGGGGCTGTTCGGGAGCGCCTTCTCCACATCCTCGAAGTGCTTGGCGCCCGCCTCGAGCGTGTTGGCGTCAGGATCATCCTCGCTCAAAATGCGTTGCGCGTCCGTCATCTCGCGCCACTCGATCCCCGAGACCACCCACACACCCGAGTCCGGGTTCTGCCCGATCAGCCACTTGTAAGGCCCGATCTTGGCGCTCGCCTTGATCTTGTCCTCGATGACCAGCTCGGTGACGGGCTCCTCGCAGGTCGACTTCAGGATCTTTTCGGTGTTGCCATCGAAGAGCTTGATCTCGGCAAAATCACCCTCGGCGCTCTTGCACTTCTCGAGGTGCCCGCCGAGCATCTTCTTGATCAACTCGTCGGGAGGCGTGCAGCCCCCGATAAAGGTCAGCGCCAGAGCGGCGAGCAGGGCGGTCGAGAGCTTGGTCGAGCGTGGGCTTTTCATGACTCCTCGGGGTCCTCTTTTCCGACATAATCATTCGCGAGCGGCTTGCTTGCGCGCTCGCTCTTGTCGTTGGCGCGCGCGGCTGGCAGCATGCCTCCTACATAATCCAGGCTCATTTCCTAGCCGATCGATGGGCCTCACGTCCAGACAAAGCGGTGATTCCACACCGCTTCTCTCCCTCTCACTGGCGCCAATCCCGCGAGGAGATCATGGCAAACAAGAAAGATCGCAACCAACGCAGCTCCGCCGCCTACAGGCGCGACCTCGAGAAACTCTTTAACTCCGGCGGCGATGTCCCCGAGCGCTTCAAGTCCATCATGGAGAAGCTCGACGGCGATGAGATTCCAGAAGAGGTCGCTGCGTGGAAGGAAGAGGTGGACGCGCTGCGCGAGGCGCTCGAGGAGGGCTTTCGCCCATTTGTGACCAGGGCCGCCGCGTTCGTTCGCGCCGGGCACCCTTTACCCGATGACGAGGATCTCCTCGTGCGCTTGCTCGACCACCCGCAGGCGCGCGTCCTCGAGGTCGCGCTCGAGCACCTGATCGATCTCGACGAGCGCGCCACCTTGCGTCGACCCGATCCGATCAAGGCGCGCTTTCGCACCATCCGCACGATGACGGATTCCCCAAAAATAATCGCGCTGCTCGAGGATCTCGAGCAGCGCGTCGGTTGAGTTCTTCTGAGGGGTGTTTTGACGCGCTCGAAGAGAGCGCGTCAGCGCGGTCAGAGGGTGACCTTGAAGACGCGCTCGAGGCAGACGATGAACTCGTCATCGCTCAGGTCGTCGGCGACGCACGCGTCACTGTTTGACCAGGTGGACTCGGGGCGCGTGCGCGCGCGGACGTAGCACTCCTGACGCAGCGCGGTGAGCTGCTCGTTGGAGGGGCTGCTGATGTCGCGCGCCTTGTTGATGAAGTCGTCGCAGCGCGATTGGCGCGCTTCGTCGAGTGGGATCTGCGCGTAGCAGAACGATGGCGCGTCTTGCTCGCGCGCCAGCTCGCAGGTCAGCTCCGGCGTGCTCATCCCCAACACGCAGTTCTCGAACGTCAAGATCGCCGACTCGCTCCACCCATCGATGGTCTGGTCGCAGCTGCTGCGGCAGTTCTCCTCGGCGCGGCCGCAGTCATTGACGAGGCGGTCACACATCGTCTCGCAGGCGCTCGGGTCCGTCGAGCCCGTGTCTTCGCACTGGCTGTTGTTGCACACGAGGCCGTCGCGGCAGTCGAGGTCTTTAAAGCACAGCTCTCCGACATAGCCGAGGCGTTGCTCGGTCTCTTCTGGAGGACGGCATCCGGTGAACGCGCTCATGAGAAGCAACGCGATGAGGGCGATGGGGAGGATGGCGGCGGTGCGTTTGCAGGCGGATGAACTCATCGTCTCTTGACTCCTTCTCCTCGGCGACAACAACGAAAGGATGCATGGAAAAACATGGGTGGTGCACGGGGCAAACGTGGTCATTTCATGTGTAGGGTGACCTCTTACTCCCGCGTGGTGCGATACTCTCGTCCAATTCCCAAAAGATTGCAAGTTCATCGCGTGCGCGACCCTGTCCTCTCTCGAACGCCATCGAAAATCCCCCGGCGTATTCGCTCCCCACATGCTCTCGCTCGCCGCAACAAAATCCGTAAGCACTTGTTACTTACGCCACCTGTTGGTGTACTCTCCCTTTCATTCGAACGCTCCTGGATGTGCCACAATATTCGACAAACGAGGAGGTCTCCCATGAGCCAAAACCTGTACGATGAGCTCGAGCCAAAGCAGCGCGAGGTCGTGGATGCTTTCCAGGCGCGCGTCGCCGAGATGATCCAAACAATCGACGCCAGCGGTCGCGCCACTGACCTCGACAAGGTCGTCGGCTACACGCGCATCCCCAAGGATGATGTCGGCAGGCTCGCGACGCTCTTCTGGACCGTCGACGAGGAGTTCGTCGGGCCGCTAAAGCAAATGGTCGAGGTGTTCAAGCGCGACGCTGGCGAGGTCGGCTTTGCCCCCGAAGACGAGCAGGTCTACCAGTTTATGTACGACGTCTATCGACGAGCGCGCGGCAAAGAGTGAGCGCGGGGCGTGCTCGTCATCGAGGAGGACAGCGGCTATGCTGTCCGAGCTGTTTTAAATCCGAGGTGTCGCCCATGTATCACGCGATGCTTCCTGCTCTTACTAGAGGTCACCGATGCACTCTGGAACGCTCGAAGATGTGGACCCGGCCGATGTCTTGCTACCGGTGCTCTATGGCGTGGGTTATGGATTTACCGGCGCCATCTTGATCTCGTTGAGCGAGTTCTTCGACCTCGGGATCGGGTTGATGGTGGTGGGCGTGCTGTTGGTGCTCGTCTCACTGGTGACAGGCATCGCGTCGGGGGTGCGAGAGAAGGGGTTCAAGGGGGTGTTCTCGGGCATCCTCTCGGGGCTCGGGCGAGCGTTGCTGCTCGGGTTCTTCGCGCTGATGGTGATGGGGTGCCTCGAAGAGTTCTACTTCCTCGCGATCTGGATCATGCCATCGCTGTTGCTGATCCTCTCGATCGCTGGCGGCATGTCATGGGAGAAGCATGAGGGCTTCAAGGAGGGGAACGGGCGCCTGATTTGGGCAGGTATCGCGGTCCTCGTTTACCTGATGGTTCGCGTGATGGTCGCGTCCTTCTGGGTCATCCTCATGGGCGCGGTCGACCCGGTCGAGATCATCACGATGATCTCACAGCGTCTCTTCGTCCCCTCGATGCACACGGTGGCGTTCACGGCGATCGAGCTCGGCGTCCTCGTCGGGCTCGTCTACAGCAACCTCCTCGATTCGATCGGCCAACCTGCCGATGCATGAGGCCCCGCCACGAAAGCAGCGTGTACGACCGCTCTCGTCGAGGAATAAAAATCGGCTGCTTTTTGCTTGACACTTTATGCACGCTCCTTTAATCCTTCTGGACCTCGCGAGGGGGAGCGCAAATAGCGCCGATGTAGCTCAGTTGGTAGAGCAACGCATTCGTAATGCGTAGGTCACCGGTTCAAGTCCGGTCATCGGCTTAAACAAAAAGGTCGGGATAACTCCCGACCTTTTTTGTTTCTTGGCTGGCGAACCACCGATGCGTCGGCGCCGACCGATGGGGGGCGGGTTTTTGGCGCCGCGCGCCGGGCGATTTTCGCGGTATCAAAAACCCGCCCCCCATCGGTCTGGCGAGCGCCAGCGCTCGTTCTCCCAAACATCACATCTCGAGCTCTGGAAGCTCGACCTCGAGGTGATCCGCGATGGCCGACATCACCTCTTCCTTTCGCATGCTCGAGATGCCTTTTATCTCCAGCGTTTGCGCCGCTTCGACGAAGAAAGGCTTGAGGATGTTCGCGCGCGGGTTGAAGTGGCACGCGATCAGGTGATTCCTGAAGTGCTCGGGCAAGTGCGCCTGCGTTACATACCTGGCGAACGCGTCGCCGTTGGGAAACAGCCACCACAGATGATCGCGGTCACGCGTCTGTTCGATGATGTCCGCGAGCCCGACTTGGAGGAGGCGATCGAGGTAATCTTCGAGCAGCATCTCGTCAGTGAGCCCTGTCAGAGAGAGCTGCACCAGGTGATCTGCGTGATGGGTCGCCATCGAGATCACCTCGGCGTGCGCGTCGACGTGCTCGAACTCACAATACAACCGCAGCAATCCTCGTGTTTGCGCTGGTTCGCCGAGCAACGCGCGCACGAGCTCGACCTCTCTCGTGGGAGAGCTATCGACGGTTTTAACGCGCAGTGATGTGAGCTTCTCCAATGGACCGGGAAGTCGCGGTAGATCTATCCCATCATCAGGCAGGCACACCGTGCCCAGGTCGAGGTACTCCACGTTTGGAAAACAGATCGGCAACCGTTCGAGCAAGAGCGCCACAGACTCCAACTTCTGGATTTGCATGACCAACGTGCGCATCCCCTGAAACTGCCTCGCTGCGCCCTCCTGATCCTCGATGATCGCGCGCCAGAGCTGTGGCGAGATATCCTCGCCACGGGTATTGATCACCCGGATGGCGTTGTGCGCGTTGCCAGAGGTTTGCTTCGTCTCGATGCCTGCGGCTTGCTTTCTTGCCTGAAAGAGCAGGTCTCTCCAGGGATGCGCCCAGGTGAAGACGTGGCGTTGGTTCGCGTCTGGAGTGCGGCTGACATGGTGCCAGTGCTTAAGCCCTTTGGCGCCAAGATCCAGGCTGAGTTTCTCGCACTGACGCTGATGCTCGAGGTCATACGAGTTCTGGCGAGAGCCCGCGCAACCGAGGCGCAGTCCTTCCAGCCGCGCGAAGCTTGGATCTTCCCTTATTGCGTCGAGGTGCGTGCGGCCACCGGCGCTCATAAACGTCAACCGCGTGAGCGCAGGGAACGCGGCCAAAAGCCTCGAGAGCACGTCCTTGTCGTCTGGCCAGTTCCAGAGCGTGACCTCGCGCAAGGTCACTGGCGCGCTCTCCAACAGGGCAGCCAATAAACTCGCCGTGAGCTCAGTATAAAGGCTGGCGTGGTCGTAGTTGTAGGATCTCGATCCGGTGCGTTGTTGTGGGAGCGGCGAGTTGCGCGTCAGATGCCTCGGCTCGGGGAGCTCGAGGTGGATATGCTTGAGCGTCGAATGCCAGCGCTGACACATCTTCTTCAACGCCCACGCGCCATGCTCGACCCCTTTCTCCCTGGCAAAGTCTGACCCGAGCATAAAGCGCAACGTGTGCAACTGCTCCCACGGTGTCTCGAGCAGCGGCTCGACAAACGCGTCGAAGTTGTCCGGGTAGGGCCTGTAAATCGTGAGCACGGTGATGTCCTCGTGCGCCGTCATCTCGAGCGCCTTGCCCCACCGCTTTAAATAACCGCCGGAGAACTCGGTGTGCTTGTTCGATCCCTCGACATACACCATGTAGTGCTTGGAGAAAGCGCTGTTGCCGATGTTCTTCTTGCTCAATCCGTCGTAGTCCGCCCACAAGGAAAAAAGGCGCTGCGCATCCTCGAACGTCCTCGAGAGCATCTGCTCGATGGCGAACGCATACTCGTTGTCAAACCGCTCTCGCTCACTCCCCGAGAGCTTGTCCACCGCCTTCAGAAAGAGCTTCCCCGCTCCGAGCTCTTGCCTGTCGATGTAGTACACCGTGTCCGGCGCGCCTGCCTGCGCCAAGATCGAGCGCATTTGCTCGAAGATCGTCGTCGATGCATGTCTCCTCGCCATCTCTTCCTCGCGTCAAGTTTCCAGAACGATCGACGTTTAAATGCAGGCCATCATGCTTGGTGCAGGGCGCCGTGTTGTCACGCGCAGAATAGATCGCGTCGCCGTCAAGTTATGCACGCGACCGCGCGGAAACCCTCGGACAACGCGTCCACATCACGTTTACAAGGCAGGCAGATCTTGCGCATTTATTCTTACGTCGGCCCTGAAGAGATCCGCTACGCGAGCTTCGCGCCCGATCCGTGGCCTCGTCGAGGGGCGCCGACCACCTCCCATCGCGAAGCATTCTGTACCTGATCGCCGCGGCGCCCCTCTCCTCGTCCAGCCGCGACCTCGCTTCGCTCGCTGTCGCGGCGAGGCAACCTCGTCATGTTCCTGTGGGCGAGTAGGCAGGTCACCAGGGTTGCGGTTATCCTGGATGCACCACGACCGCGACGCAGATTTCTGGACTCCCAACACCGAGGCATTTTATGTCCTCCGCCAAACCTGAACCCATATCCTCTCCCATCAGCGCCCACGGCGAACACGCTATCTCGGAGCACGTCGACAACCTCGCCCTGGCGTTGATGCGGCAGCTCGCTCCCGACGACGAGTGGACGACGCAGACCTCTCATGACTGGCGCCCGGATGATTACGACTGGGCGACATGCCATGGCATGTCCGGCACGCATGATTCGTGGGGCGTGTTCGTGCAGTACAGCTTTGGGGGCGCGTCACCGCGTGATGGCGGCGGTAGCTTCAGCGTAAGGATCATGTGCGATGGTGAGTATTCATCGAGCGCGTATCACCAGAACGACGCCTGGCATTTTGGCGAAGGGGACGCGACGTTGTTCGAGGCGCTCAGGCGCGCGTGCGTGTCTTCGCGCGGAGGCTAGAAGTGAACGCGTGGCGTTCGGGCAATCTCTGGCGAGGATGTTTCAGGAAGCCGAATCATCACTCGGGAGCATTTGCGCGAGCGCCTCGAAGTATTCGATGAGCCAGCGCCAGACCTTGTCGACACGCGAAATATCCCTCAGCGCTCTGTGAGCGATCATCCACAACGCGCCGCTCGGTTCGAAGGGTGGGCACGCGTCGATGATTTCAAACCCTTGCGCGTAAGCCAGCGGCGCGGGGATCAGGAGCACGCCGACGCCCACACGCGCCGCCTCCAGCAAGGTCGTTAGCTCTGCGGCACGCAACGCGATGTGCGCGTCTGGCACCGCGTGCGCCAGCCAGTGCGCCTCCGGCAACTCCTCCATATCTCGCGCCCACGTCAGCCATGGCAACGCATCGAGCTTTGCGCTGGCGTCGAAGCACCCCGGCGCGCCCGCCACAACGAGGTCAAAGCTCATGAGCTTGCGCGCGACGAGATCCCCTGCTGTGGGCTTGAATCCCCGGAGCGCGATGTCTGCTTCCAGACGCTCCATGTGTGCGATCGTGCTCGAGCCGACAAGCTCGAGCACGATGTCTGGATGGTGCTCTTTGAAGGCCGCTGCGGCTGGCGCCATGATGTGCGTGCTGACCACCGGCGTGCTCGCGATCCGCACCACGCCGACGCCTGGAACGAGGCCGCTGGCGACCTCGCCGAGCATCCCTCTTGCCGCCGCCATCGCCTGCTCCGCCCATGGCAGGAGCGCCTCGAGCGCCGACGTGGCTTCGAGCCCTGTCGGCAAGCGCTCGAACAACCGCACGCCGAGCGCATCTTCTGCTGCCTCGATCCGCCGGAGCGCGGTCGCCGTTGTCACGCCTAGCTTTGCCGCCGCGCGTGTCGCGCTCCCTTCCTCGAACGCCGCCATGATGGCGGTCAAGCCCGTGAATAACTCGGTAGGGATCGTTTGCATCGTCAGGCTCATTGTTTTGTTTTCTAAACGCCCACGCCAAAATATAGGCATGGTGTATCGACTTCGTCATGCCTAGCTTTGAACTCGGTGGCAGTTAAAACAACCCGAGAGGAGCGCGCATGTTCACGAATACACCGACAATCTTTGCCCGAAACACCACCCGCGTCTTTGTAAGCGCTTGTCTGTTGTGCCTGGCGTTGCCCACACAGGCCAGCGCACAGGAGGTCCGAGCGCAAACCAACGCGCCCTGGGAGAACTACAACCGTCCTCAAGCCGCGTTGATGTTTGGCATGATCCAACCCGTGCTCCTGAGGGGAGGAAACATCGAGGGAGACTTCGCATACAAGCGCCTCGTGGTCGGCTACTCGCATGGATTTAACCTCGACTTCGAGGGCTCCACCGTCACGGGCGAAGCGAGCGAGCAAGGGCTCTCCTTTCGCATGCCATTTACCACAGGGTTTGGCGTCGGCGTCCGGTTGCTCGAGTGGCTTGATGTCAGATTCGAGGCAAAGATTCACCGCTTCGAGGTGCGCGAAGCAAGCACAGACACCACGCGCCTGGAGTACACCACCTCGACGCTCGGCGCGGGAATTTACGCGCGTTACAGGCCGCTCTACCACTTCGGGCTGGCCTCCCATACGCCCACATGGACGCACGGATTTACCATCGCGCCCAGCCTGCGCTTTTGGCCAAACGTCTGGTCGAGCCTGAAGGACAACCAGGCGACCTACGACAACCAAACCACCGGCCAACGCGAGGTCCACACAGCGCTTCGCGCTGGGATCGCGAACTCGCCAATCATCGCCAACGTCGGCCTCGGTTACCTGGTGACCTTTTGATATCTCAGAGGATCTGGACGCGGGGGTAGAGGTCGTTGATCCGCTCGATGATCTCTGGCGAGGCGATCCTCCCGAGGATCAAGCGCTCCAACCCTTGCAGCGCGGGCTGATCGCTATCGATCGCGTGCAGCAAGTTTTGCCGAAGATCCTTGTGCGGCGCGCGATGCCCTCGGCTCGCGCTCAGGTCAAGCTCTCTCAATGAGGTCAACGACTCGAGCTCGAACCACCCCCGGAGCGCCTCCTTTTTGGGCGCGATAAACTCCAGCCTCAGCGCACGCAGACGATGGAGAAACACCGCGTCCATCATGTCCGCGGGTTGTTGCAGCGCGTCTGTTCCTCGCTGGAGCACCAGGCGCTCGAGCGCCGGGAAGCACCCCTCGTAAGAGAGCTCCTTCTTGACCTGCTCGAGCCCCTCGCTGCTGTGAATCGAGAGCGAGGTGATCTTCTCGGCCAGCGAGGATCTCCCCATTTGCCCGAGCCCCTGCGGCGAGAGCGAGCGGTCGAAGAGGTTTGTATGGACAATGAGCTCTTCGATCGTGCTTCGCACATCTCGCCGCGTATGCATATGCGAGCCGGGCATGTTGTGCAGGTGCAGCGTGCGGATATGCTGCGCGCTCGAATTTTGCGAGAGCAGGTCGAAGATCCACTCGTACTTTTGACCGTGGTGCACGTGCAGCGTGGTGATATTGTCGAGGTTGGGGCTGGTCGCGAACCCTTTTATGTTTTTGTAATCACTCAGGTTCAGCGAGGTCTTTGTCGTGAGCGCCGAGCGCAGATCGAGCACCAATACGCGCGCCATGCGATGCTTTGGCGACGCATCCTCTGTGACCATCGCGTGCAACCAGTCCGGCGGCATGACGCGAACCTCCGAGATCTTGCCCGAGCGCGCGAAGCGCTCCCACCACAGGTCATAGTGGCTCCAGATCCCCTCATCATCGTTGGAGGCTGGCGCATAGGCGCGTTGAAAGCTCCCCTCGATGTAAGCGAGCGCTCCCTCCAAGTGCGCGGGATCGGTCAGGTCGCAGATCTCACACAGTCGACGCCATACCTGGTTGTCGAGCGTGTTGTGATGCGATGAGAGCGAGCGGAGCTCTCCGATCGCGTCGAAGCTTTGAGGAAGCGGCGGGAAGGACTCCTCGCCGAGCAAGACCACGCGGTCCGCCAAAAACATCTGGAGGTCTTCGTTGGCGATGATCGGCACGCCGCGTTTATGCGCGGCGTTGACCATTTTGGCGCTCCTGGGGCCAGCGATCAGCGCGTCCACGCCATCCTCGAACGAGGTCTGGACGTGCGCGCCGTAGCGCTCCAACTCTCTGGAGAATTGCCGGGCGTTCGAATAACTCGCGGGCAGAAACGAGGTCCCCGAGACAAGCAACCGCGCGCCTTCGAGCAAAAGCCGCATGCTCACTGCGGACCTCGCGAGGGCCTTCGACGAGCTTTCCCCATCAGTTGTAACCCTTCTTCTTGAGGGTGGAGTCGAGGTTCATGAACCAGGTTTCCTCGGCCAGAGGATCGCAAGTGTAGGCATCGTCGGTCTCCTTGGCGTCGACGGCGTCTCCTTTGAGCGCCTCGGAGACCTCGTTTTTGTCCTTCTTGCCCTTCTCCTCTTTCTTCTTTTGAGGTTCACCGAACTCGTCGACGCAAGTTCCCGCGTTGCACTTGCCGTTGTGCGGGCAGTCCGGGTGGCGCTTGATCCAGTAGACGAGGATCTCTTTTTCTTGCGGCTCCTGGTCCTTGTTCAAGACCTTGTAGCGCGTGCGCACGAGTGATTTCGCGCGCCCCGCCTTGGAGTCGACCTCGGTGCGCACGATCTTGTAGTCGCGGATGTCGAGCATCTCGGGCTTGACGAGGAAGAGCGACTCCAGCGCGCGGCCAATATCGAGGCGGTCGCGCTCGAGCTTGTGGTGATACAGGCCCGCCTGTCGGAAGTCCTTGAACTGCAAGTCCTCGACAAAGGCGCGCGTCAACTCCTCGACCTTCTTCGAGCCGCCCATCATGCTGAGCGGATCTGCGACGATGAGGTAGCCTCCGACTCCAAGGATAGCGAGCGTGACGATCGTGGCCACGGTGGTCTTGCTCTTCATCGTCTCTCTCCACTCATAAGATCAGGGCGTGGTCGCCTCTTTGGCTGCTTCGGGCGGCGCGGTCTCGAGGATGTTGAACTCGACGCGGCGGTTCCTTGCTGCATCCTCGTCGCTTGCCTCGGGCTTGACCAGCGGCTTCGACTCCCCGTAGCCCTTGGCGACCAACCTGTCTGCGGCGACCCCCTTCGCGACCACGTAAGCGACGACAGCTTCTGCGCGCGATTGCGAGAGCTTGAGGTTGTCCTTGTCCTTGCCCTTGCTGTCAGTGTGACCCGCGATCTCGAGCTTCAAGATCTGAGGGTTCTCGACGAGCACCTGCGCGACCGCGTCGAGCAATGGGAAGGAGCGCTCCTGGATGGTCGCCTTGCCCGTGTCGAAGTAGACGCGCTCGAGGATCTTGATCTCCTTGCTCTCGAGCGTCACGAGCTTGGGCGCGGGGCATCCGTCTTGCTCGGGGACACCTGCCTCGTCCGGGCAGAGGTCATTGACGTCCGGGATGCCATCCCCATCCATATCCTCGTAGGGGCAACCTTCGTTATCCACTGGGCCAGCCTCATCGAGGCAGCGATCTGCCTCGTCGAGGACGCCATCGCCGTCTGTGTCCTGGGGAGGACAACCATCGCCCTCGCCAGCTTCGAGCGGGCAGGCGTCGTCAGCGTCGAGGATGCCATCCTTGTCATTGTCAGGATCTGGGCAGCCATCCTCGTCCTCGAACTTGTCGAGATCTTCTGGCTCCTCGGGGCAGTTGTCGAGGTCGTTGGGCAAGCCATCGGCGTCGATGTCGACGGGGACCTCGGGCTCCTCGGCGGCCTTTGGCTCGGGCAACACCCAGGAGAGCCCGATAAACGAGCGGAAGGCTGGCGAGCCAAAGCCTGGAATCAAACCGCCACCTGCGCCGGTGGCGACCGTGAAGCCAGCGGGTGTATGCAGCTTCACGCCCACGAGCCCCTCGAGCGGGCTCGAGCGGAAGTCTCCAAAGAAGCTGTCGAGCTGCGTGTTGCCATAGAGCTCGCCGCCCACGCTGAGCAACCCATCGATCAGGGCGATCTCACTGCCCACGCCGTAGGTAAACGCCGAACCTGGCGAGAGGTTCCTCAGCTCTTGCTCCTGGCGAAGCGTCGTGCCGAGGTTTGCTGCGATATAAACAGGACCGAACCTCGCGTCCGCGATCAGCTCGGGGGTAACCGAGACGCCTGGCGAGCCGATGAAGCGATCATCCTTTCCTGTCGGGAGCCCCAGCTCGATGCGCGCGCCAAGTCCCACCGGAGCGCTCTTGCTCGAGAGGATGTTGACCTTGCCGCGAACCTGCATATCACCCAACGCGAAGCCGTTGTAATTCTCACCCTGCCAACGCACATCGTTGACGAGGTAGAGCGGCATCGAGAGGTCGAGCTGGAAGCGCGACGAGAGGCCAACGCCAGCTTGAACATGCGCGGCGAGCTGCTGGTTGACGATGGCGGTCGTGTCATCCTCGCCCTCGATGGCCGAGACGAGAGGCTCGCTGCTGTAGTTGAGCACCGCGCCTGCCACGGGCTTGAGGTGCCCCGAGGTGTCCGCGCCTTCGACCGAGTAGACCCCGTTCGGGCCCGCGATCGGGTTGAAGTTCTGGACGTCGACGTTCGCGCTCTCTTGAGCAAAAGCTGCGCTCGCCTGCGTGAGCAGCAGCGCGCTGAGCACGAGCGTCGATGGTATGGTGAGCTCGCGTGCAGTGATCCTCATAAATATCTCCATCTTTAATCGCATGGGTCTCTTCCTGATGGGCTCGGGCGCCCATGACTCTAAGGAGCCGATGGCTTCAGGGCAAGTTTGATCGTGTCGTACCCGGTTGCTTGGTTTAAAGTCCCCAGCCAAGGAATTGTGAACGGATGGAGGGGTCACTCCATCCTCTCGAACTCGACTTTGACGAGGCAGCCATGGCCGACGATTGCTCTCACGACCAACCGAAATCTCCTGACGAAGACGCGAAGATCGCAGCACAAGCGCTCGAGCAAGGAGATCTCGGGCACGCGCTCTTTCATATCAGCTGGGCGCTCCACGCCCAACCCACCAACCCTGGATTTCTCGAACTCTTCCACCTGATCCTCGACTCGTCAGACGATCCGCTCGTGTTGACCTCGCTCGAAGGGCAGGAGGTCTCGATCGCGCACGCTGGGGTCCATGCGCATGTCCTCTTCCGTGAGGGGATGCCGAGCGAGGCGGTGGCGCTCATGGCTCAGATCGTCGGCACAGGCGAGGGTTTTCGTTACCTCGATTGGATCGCGCAGTGGTTTTCGTCCGATGGGATGCTCGAGCAGGTCGAGCTCCCGCCGATGCTGCACCTGATCTCCTCGCTCGCCAGCTGCGTCCCTGGCAACAGGATCGAGGATCAGGCGATCGCGTCCTCGGTGACAAACGTCAGCCCCATCTTCGAGAAGTTCGCGCGCGCACATGATGACGCCTTGCTCAAGAGCATCACCGCCAACATCCTGCGCAAGGTCGACATGTTCGAGCCCGCGCTAGAGCTCGCCATCGAAGGCTTTGAAGGAACCTCCACCGGGATGACCGCGAGCATCGTGGCGATGGTCTACAGCTCGATGGGCGAGGATGAGGAGTCGATCCAGTACTACGAGCGCGCCGTCGAGCTCGACCCGGAGTTCACCGGCGCCATGCTCGATATCGGTGACCGACGCACCGCGATGCATCGACCCGAGGAGGCGATCCGCTGGTACATGAAGGCGCTCGAGGTCGACCCCGAGAACGCCTGGGCGCAAACCCATATCCTCCTCAATCGCTACCTGCTCGAGCCTGATTCGAGCGGCGAGACGATCCTGGATTTGCTCGAACTCGCCGAGCGTGGTTACCCCACCGCCGGGGATGCTTACCGGCGCCTGGGGGATCTGACAGACAACTACACCGCGCATATCCCCGCGCCTTCGGACGCTGGCGTGAATGTGCTTCACAAGCTCGTCATGGAGTACTCCGAAGCGGAGGAATACCCCGAGGAGATCTCTTACAGCTCGACCTCGCTCGAGGCCCCGAGCATCCTGAGTTGCTTCTGGGCACACCTCGGCGTCATCCCCACGATCTCGACGCAGGTCCCCGAGCCTGACCCCAGGTTGCCTCGCGTCGAGAACCCGAGGTTCTTGCTCTGGGGCTACGAGGGAGTGGCCGCCATGCCCGCGCTCGGCCCGGCGAGCGAGAAGGTCACAGAGCTCGTCAGCACGCTCGCGGGCTCCATTTATTTTCTCCCCCTCTGGCGCGAGCGCGCACGCAGCTTCGAGTTCGCCCCGAGCCACGACCTCGCAGAGGACATCCTCGGGATGATGGTGCACCCCTCACCTCCACCTGAAGGGATTCCGATGTGGGTCTGGCTGCCGCTGTTGCAGGTCGCCGCGGCGACCTGCATCTCGGTCTTTGACGAGCCCGAGTGGGAGGGGAGCGCGAGGCGCGATGCGCTGTTGGATGTGCTGCGCGGGCCGATGGACTGGTCGGTTTCGGCGGCGGCGGTAGTCCTCGGCGAGGTCGCGCAGGAGTTCCAGCCAGAGGATGCCCCTCGTCAGGAGATCCTGGCCGAGCTGCTCGCGACGCACGCGAACGCGCCTGCCACTGGCTACACCTGTTATATGGACGCGCTGCTCGCGACGCTGCTTCGCTTCCCCGAAATCACCGAGGAACAGCGCGCGCAGTTCCAGCAGGAGCGCGAGTACTACAGGCGCTGAATCAGAACGCGTGGCGCCAGCGCGACGCGCAAAAAACAGCCCCCCGCGCAAACCCCCCCCCCCCGGCGGGTCGCAACCACCGCCCGGGCAGGGGCGCGGGCGGGATTTTTTACAGCCCCCCCGA
>JAYZVO010000152.1:0-4601 GCA_036155555.1 Myxococcota bacterium | reverse complement strand
GGGCGGATGTGAAACATCCGCCCTCGCCGCTTCTTGGTCGCGCATCGCAGGTTGAAAGATCAGCCTTTTTGCACGCGCTCGATCTCGCGCAGGACCGCGTCGGTGTACTCGGTGGTGTTGGCTTTGCCGCCGAGGTCGCCGGTGAGGTGCTCACCTTTTCCGAGGACGTTAAAGATGGCGGTGCGCATCGTGTCCGCCTTACCGGTCATGTCGAGGTGGTCGAGCATCATCGCGCTGGCGAGCATGACTGCGGTGGGGTTTGCCAACCCTTTGCCAGCGATGTCTGGGGCGGTGCCGTGCACGGCCTCGAACATGCTCGCTTGCTTGCCGATGTTCGCGCCAGGGGTCAGCCCCAGACCGCCGATAAGACCTGCGGCGAGGTCGGAGAGGATGTCGCCAAAGAGGTTGGTGGTCACGACCACATCGAACATCTCGGGGTTGGTGACCATGCGCATGCAGGTCGCGTCCACGATCATGTCGTTGAACTCGATGTCCTTGTACTTGGTCGAGATCTCGCGACCCACGCCCAGGAACAATCCGCCCGTCTCCTTGAGGATGTTCGCCTTGTGAATCAGCGTGACGCGCTTTCTTCCGGTGCGCTTGGCGTACTCGAACGCGTACTCGACGATGCGCTCACAGCCATGGCGTGTGAACAGCATGATTGTCTCTGCGGCGGACCAGTTTGGCGGGATGCGGTGCTCGATGCCTGCGTAGGCACCCTCGGTGTTCTCGCGCACGATCACCATGTCGACGTTGTCGAAGCGGCTCGCCAGTCCTGGCACCGAGCGCGCAGGGCGGACGTTGGCGTACATGTCGAAGTGCTTGCGGATCGCCACGTTGACGCTGCGGAAGCCTGCGCCGATCGGCGTCTCGCAAGGGCCCTTGAGCGCGCAGCGCGTCTCGGCCATCGAGGAGAGCGTGGAGGAGGGGAGGGGTGAACCAAACTTCTCGTGGGCGCCGCTTCCTGCGTGTTGCTCGTCCCACTCCAGGCCAGCATCGACCGCATCGAGCACGCGCAACGTCGCGTCCACGATCTCAGGACCGATGCCATCACCGCGGATCAAAGTCACCTTTTTTGCCATCTGCCAACTCCTCGTCTCGAGAGAATAAATGAAAAACGCTCACCATCATGCGGCGAGGAGAACTGTCAGTGATTCTCCCTCGCCGCGCATGTCCGGGCGTTAAGGTCTTGTGTGAATCGGGGTGGAACCTCGAGTCGCCAGCAACATATGCAACGTTTTGGCGAGCGGTCAAGGCGCACCGCGTCATGAGCGTTGCTGTAGTGTTCAGGCGCTCATCTCCCTGTTAAGATGCGCCGCCAATTCCCCCGCGCGGGGTCCCGAGTGCAGCGAGGAGTGCGATGAGAGAAGAAGAAGAGATGAAACAAGACGAAGAAGTGGTCGATGCGAACGCCAGGATCGACGCGCCACAGGCCAAGATCTCACATCAGGAGATTGGCAAGAAGCTCGCGCTGGCCGAGCGCATCCTCTATGGACGCATCGTCGTTGGCGCCATCCTCTTTTGCGTTTTTGCCGCGCTCGATGTGAGCGCGGCGCTCACAGGAAAGATGGAGGAACAAGGTGGCATCCTGCTTGTCTTATTGATAGCGGCCATCCTGGTGTTTCCACGCCGGATGCGAATTCCCAAGTTCGTGAACCAGCTTCCAGTGGCCGAGCGTCGAGAGGTGCTCGAGCGCGCTCGGAGAGTCGACAAGTGGCTCACGTGGGCCAGAGTGGTCTTTTTCCTGAGTTCGCTGTTCCTCTTTGCCTTGCTGCCCAACATCGTTTGATACCCCCGTGCTCGAGGAGCCCTCTTCATCATGCCAACAATGCCACGACTCTCACTCCTTCTCTCGAAGGCAAAAGCGCTCGGCGTATTTTTCACGCTGTTGTTCTCTCTCGCCGCATGCAGCGGCGCCGATAAAAACGCGAAGAAGGACACCACCGCCAAGGAAGAGAGCATCGATTGCGCGTCGACGCGCGTGCAGCGCACGCTGACGTATTGTGTCTCTCCGGGGGCTGCCGAGTTCGCGCGCCAGAACGAGACGATGCGCATGGTCATGAAGAAGGGGGATGGCAACGTCACCCCGGATATCTTCCCGCTCCCGGTGGGCTCCTCACCTGTGCTCGGGCCAAAGGACGCCGCCGTCACGATCGTGGTGTTCTCGGACCTCGAGTGCCCTTACTGCGCCGAAGCACACGCCGAGTTGGAGCTCTTGCAGAGTCAGATGCCTCGGGATGTGCGCCTCGTCTTCAAGCACTTCCCGCTCTCGTTCCACCCCAACGCAGGTGACGCCGCCAGAGCGGCTTCGGCCATGGCCGAGCAGGGCAAGTTCTGGGAGTTTATCCACCTCGCGTATCAACGCCAGGATGCGCTCGGTCCTCGTCAGTACGAAGCGATCGTGGAGCAAATCGGTGGAGACCTCGCGGCTTATCGCGCCACCGTCGATCAGCGCAAACATATCGAAAGGATCGAGCGCGACATGCAGCTCGGCGAGCAAATCAATGTCGCTGGAACCCCCACGGTCTTCTTCAATGGGGTCGCGCTGCAAGGAGCCTTCACCGCAGCAGATTTGCGACCTGTGGTGATGCAGCAAAAGCAAATCGCGGACGCGTTCGTCGCCGCTGGCGTCCCGAAAGAGGAGGTCTACTGGCGCATGGTTCGCGCACAATACCAACCCTTGCCTGAGTCCGAGGCCACCGAGAAAGACCCACAACAAGAGGCGCGCGAGCTGGTCTATATCCCCGCCGGTGATTCTCCCGCGAAGGGCGCGCCCGAGGATAAGACGCTGGTCACGATCGTGGTGTTCTCGGACTTCGAGTGTCCTTATTGCAAGGAGGCCAACCCCGCGCTCCACCAGGTCCTGGAGGAGAACAAGGACTCCGTTCGCCTCGTCTTCAAGCACTTCCCCTTGCCCTTCCACAAGCGCGCGGATAACGCCGCTGGCGCCGCCGTGCTCGCGCACCGGCAGGGCAAGTTCTGGGAGCTTCATGACCTCCTGTTCGCGAATCAACAGGCGCTCTCGAACGCGGACCTCCAGAGTTACATCGAGAAGGTCGGTATCAAGGGTCTTGATGTGAACAAGAAGATGCAGGAAGACCCCAGCGTCGCCGAGGCGATCAACGCCGATATGGTGATGGGCGTCGAGGCTGGCGTGAGCGGTACGCCGACCATGTTTATCAATGGGATCAAGGTCATGGGTGGCATGGAGAAAGAGGCGCTCGACGAGATCGTCAAGGAGCAGCTCGTGCTCGGTGAGAAGCTGCGTAATGCCACAGGAAAGCAGGGCGATGATCTCTACGAGGCGATCGTCGAGGCAAACGCCAACAAGGAGTAGGCGTGATTTCGATGCCAGCGAGGATCGCTTTTGTCGCGGGAGTGTTGCTGTTCACGTCCATCCTCGGAACCTCTCGCGCAGCGTTCTCACAACAGGACCCCCTCGCCATCGCGAGCGCCAGAGGCGCCGCGAGCGCTCATATCACAAACGCTCGCCATGCCTCGCTCGAGGAGCTCGCGCGCGCAGAGCGCGCGCGTGATGACGCCCGCGCAGAAGAGCAGCGCTACCTCCGCCGAGAGGCCGCGCTCGAGGCGCGGCTCGGCCTTCAATTCTACCAGATCGGAGAGGATTGGCGCGCTGTCACGGCGATGCAACGCTACCAGTTGATCGAGCGAAGCAAACCCGCAGCGTACCTCTCCGGGTTGATCATCGGGCAAATCTACCATCGCAACGGTCGCCACAAGTTATCGGCGATCAGCTTCGAGCAGGCCGTGCTCGCGGCCCCCGACGGGGTCTCGCGCACGTGGAGTTATCTGCTCGAGACGCAGCAAATATGCGCCGCGCTCGATTACTGGGCCGAGTGTCGATGGCGGCTCGATCAGCTCGCGCCCTTGCGCGACGCGATGCCCGAGGAGGTCCGCGAGGTCTACGACTACGCGCGCCTCTTCAACGCGGTGATGCTTCGAGAAGAGGTCTCGCCAGCGGTTGCCAACTCCTTCGAGGACAAGGCATTGCGCGAGCACGCGCTCGCGCTCGTGGAGCAACGCGCCGCCTTCGATGACTTGAAGCTGAAACGACCGGGGCTCGCGGCGGGTCTGAGCGCGGCGCTCCCTGGCGCCGGGCAGCTCTACAACGGGCGTTACAGAGACGCCGCCATCGCGTTCTCACTCAACGCCGCGTTTGGCTTCGCGACCTATTACTCCTTCGCCGAGCTCGAGAGCATCCCGCTCGGTGTCCTCTCGTCGCTTCTTCTGGCGAGCTTTTACACGGGGAACATCTACAACGCGTTCACCGACGCGCGCCGTATCAACGCACGGCGCTACGAGCAGTTCTTCTCGGACCTGAAGAGAAATCACTGGGCGCGCGTTGGCTTCGAGGTTGACCGAAACCGCGTGCGCTTTGGCGTGACGTTTGACTGGCCTGGCATCGGGGCCAGCGGGCAAGGCAAGCGAGATGCTCCGGCCAGCAATCCCGAAGGCGCGACCGAACCGAAGCCAAAAGAAGACATGATGCTTTGAGCGAAGCGAAGTGGGGGGGGGGGGGGGGTTTTTAAAAGCGCCCCCCCCCCCCCAGCGGAGGGGCGGGGGGGGGGCGCGCCCCCGGG
>JAYZVO010000151.1:0-49469 GCA_036155555.1 Myxococcota bacterium | reverse complement strand
AACCCCCCCGCCCCCCCCTTCTTCTCTTCTTGCCTGCTTGCCTGACAATCTCTCCAAAGAACCTCTACTCTTCTTCCTCGGCGCTAGCGACTGATTCATCCTCGGAGACGATGTCGTCGTCCTGGCTGCTCGTTGGAGACGCTCGTCTTACCACCTCGGAGCAAACCAACCGCTCGTAAGGGAGCACGACGCGTCCTCGCGGGACCTCGAGCAATGCGACAGTGGGACCAAAGCGCACGAGGCGACCGCTCACGCCATCGATCTCGAGGACATCGCCCAGGGCGAAGGTGCGGCGCGCGTGAAAGCGCGCGGCGAACTGCCCGAAGAGCGCGGTGCCGCCGAGCCCGAGCGCGCCGCCGACGCCAACGAGCGCGCTCGCGAGCGTGACCAGCGCCACGTTCTGGATCAAGTCGACGTTGATACCGAGCTGCTCCGTCGCGATCACGGCCGCCAAGCCAATGATCACGAAGTACAACGAGGTCGGGATGAGTCGCAAAAGCTCGTCCTGCTCGATGCGTCTGGCGAGCACCTTCTCGAGCGCGCGCCGCGTGATGGCGGCCAGACCCACGCCGACCATCAGGATCGCGCCACCAGTGAGCAGCGTCGGAATGTAGGCGATCACCGCGCCGACAAGAGCCGTGAGCGCGTCGATCTTGACGATATCCGCGGCCAGGTAGATGGTCGCGCAGATGCCGACGAAGCCGGTCAGGCGGACGAGCAGATCTGCGATGGAGCGAAACCCGATCGCCTCCAACGGCTTGTCGAACTCGAAGTCTTCGAGCAGACGATCGAGCTTGAAGCGTGCCGCCCCCCAACGCGCCAGGCGTTGCGCGACGCGCGTCAGGATATGACCCGCGATGAGGATGAGGATCAGCTTCAGGAGAATCGGAGCCCACTTGACCAGGAGCTGAGAGCCTTGCTGGAGGAGCTCGAACCGCTCGGCGAACGCGAGCAAGCGTTGGTACCAATCCATAAGCAACCTATTTCAGTGCATTGATTTCGAGTGGAGCAAACGTTCAGGCGGCGTCTTGCCCCTCGTACGCGCTCTGGAAGAACTCACGCGCGCGCTTGAGGCGCATCTTGGTGGCGGACTTGCCGAGCTCGAGCATCTCTCCGATCTCCTCGAGCGAGAGCCCCTCGATGTATCGAAGGACGAGGATCTCGCGGTAGGGATAGGGGACGTGTTCGAGCGCGAGCTGGAGCGCTTCGCGCTCGGCGAGTCGCTCCTGACCGCTGATTTCGTCAGCCTCGATGGTGTCTTCGATGAGATCGGAGGGAGACTCGGGCCTCGCGCCAAAGCGTCGGTGGTGATTGTACGCCTCGCGAATCGCGATGGTTCGCACCCACGTCTTGAAGCTCGCGTCCCCGCGAAACTTCGGGAGCGCGAAGAAGGCTCGAGTCATGGCATTTTGGAGCAACTCCTCGGCGTCAGAGCGGTTGTGGACGAGGTTGACCAGCACCCGCATCAACATCCCCTCGTGGCGCTCGATGAGAACGCGAAATGCTTCCTTGCCTTCGAGATCCTGGCGTTGCGCGTGGAGCACGAGCTCCTCATCAGCCATCTCGCGCATTCTCTCCAGAAGCGTGAGCCCGAGCGCGAGCAAGGATTTGAGAAAGGAGAACAATTGTGACCCTTGGATTTGATCGCGTGTCTAAGGAGACGAGCAGATGCGTTCCTTTTATGATAAACAACGACACTGACGCAACAACCAGGGAAATCTCCCCATGACACAAAGACCTCCAGACCTCACCCCAGAAGAGCAGGACTTCTATAACAGGTTCCGTGTGCTTCGTACGGAGGTCTTCGAGCTCGTCGATGGGATGGCTTCGCTGGTACTCGATCGCATCGAGCGGCGACAGGCAGATGAAGCGAGGCTAAAGAGCCCCGAACCCGTAGAGGTCGCGAGCGGCAGCTTGCTCAATATCATCGGCACCCTCTCTCGTCTCTTCCAGGACGACCAGGGAGACGACGACGACTTGAGACAACCACCGCGGCGAGATGAAGAGGATGAATCATGAGCGACGCGGTCGCCCAGACAAAGACACCGCTGGAGCTTTTATATTCGGGGCTGTTGGAGTTTGGCCTCGAGCTTGGACTGCGCGTCGTGCTCGCGCTGGCGACGATCATCGTGGGGCTGATGCTCGCGAAGTTGCTGCGCCGTGTCGCGCGCAACCTCATCGATCGAAGCGGCCTGGAAGCGCTGCTGGAAAAGATCGGCGTGGCGCGCGTGCTCTACAAGCTGGGGCTCACCGCGGGCGCTGCCAAACTCGGCGGCCAGCTCGTCTACTGGGGCGCGCTCTCGTTGACGTTGATGCTCGTGCTCGAGCAGCTCAACATCGAGGGGTTGACCAAGGCAACGGGCATGCTCGTCGCCTTTTTGCCCAGGGTGCTCATCGCCGCGAGCATGATCCTGCTCGGCATCCTTTGCGGGGATTACCTCAAGGGGTTGCTCCTCGCGGAAACGCAGAATGAACCTGCGCCCGAGAAAGCAACCGACGCTGAAAAAGAGCCGACGGGCGAGACAGAAGTGTCGCCCACGAGGCGCTTCCTCGCGCACTTGCTTCAAGGGAGCGCCATCGTCCTGAGCGCGACGCTCGCGCTCGAGCACATCGGCGTCGCCGTGACGTTGATTCATGGCGTGATCAAGGTCTCCTACCTCGTGGTCACGATGAGCGTCGCGGTCGCGTTTGCCATCGGCGCGCGCCACACGACCAAACATGTCGCCGCGGGCTACTACGCGCGCAAGCTCTTGCGCGAAGGCGACATCCTCGCGCTCGGCGACGGCTCTCAGGGAGAGCTCAAATCCTTCAAGACGCTGCACGTGCTCTTGCAGGTCGATGAGGAGCGCGAATTGGTGCTACCCTATGGTGATTTGATGTCGCGCTCGTTCACGCTCGTTTTGGGCGAAGATGCAAAAACCGAAGAAAATTTGTGACCTTTCACCCTCGGCGGGATTCCAAAGAGCAAACCTGGCGTGGGGGTGTGTCGATATACTCTCCGGTCAGGTGGTGCACCGAGCGCACCCGATCCTTTGAAAAACAAGCAACGGACCAGGTGGCCTCGGGGGGGGATTCTCCGGAGGATAAGAAATGGCAATCGTCATAGTCGAAGACGACCCCATGTTGCGGCGTGCGCTCACGAGAGCGATGCGCAGCATGGAGGTCTCGGTAAAAATCGTAACCACGGTCGAGCAAGCGCTCGAACACATAGAACAAGAACCCATACGGATTCTGCTCACCGACTACTCACTGGGTGAAGGGGAGGATACATCCCTGCTTTTGCGAAGGACGCGTGAGCTGCTGCCGAATTGTGAGATCTTCGTGATGACAGGTCACGAGCTCCCATCACTGGTGCTCGATCGAGCGCTCTACGATAAATACATCCAAAAGCCGTTCTCACTCAGGAACCTGAGGGAGATGCTCAACACATCTCTGGAACGAACCGAGGCGGCCTCATAAGCGAGCGAGAGCTCACTCTTCTTCGAGCGCTTCCTCTTTATTGGGGGGAGCGCTTGTTTCCTCTGCCCCTTCGTCGCGCACGTCGCCATCACCGCCCTCTTCCGAAGACGGCTTGTAGATGGGCCCACCCTGCTGGGTCATGGCAGAAGCAAACTCGGCGCCCTCTCCCTCTTCAGCGCGCTCCGACGCGGCCTCTTCACCTTCCAGGATGCGAACAATCGCAGCACCGAGCGTGGTCGTCGGCACGATGATATGATCGCGGTCGAGGAGTCCCGAGGTGATCATCCCGAGCGTTCGCCCGGCGACATCGACCACGAGCCCTCCAGAAAACCCGGCGCGCGTGAGCGCGTCCGTCTGGATGTAGCGATTGAGGACGCCCCCAAAGGGGGTTTGCCACTGGCCCGAGAGGGTCGCGACGACGCCCGAGGAGCAACGCAGCGTGCGCCCTGGCCTCGCGAGCACGAGGAGCATATGCCCGAGGCGCGTTCCTTGCGTGGTGGTCCAGCCAGGAGGGTTGATGTCGAGCTCCTCGGTCGAGATCTCGAGCAAGGCGACGTCTGTCCCGGGATCGCGCCCGACGAGCGTGGCGGGGACGCGAGCGCCGTTTGCCAGCCCGACGAAGATATCATCATCGAAGTGGAGCGCGTAATTCGAGGTAATGATCAGCCCCTCGCGCGACCAGAGGATGCCGCTCGAGGCGAGGTGGCTCCTCCCTTCGACGCGGACAACGTGCTGACCGGCGGTTTGTGCGAGGTCGGCGATTTGTTCGGAGATGGCGGCCAGAGAAGGTTGCATTCGCGTGCTCGCATCTAGGCAGGATGGATCAGGAAGACATGAAGACGAAGGTGATCACGATGAGGACGAAAACGAGCATGATGAACGCGAGGAAGAGCTTGGAGTAATCGCTGGGGGGCTCTTCTGTGGCGTGAGGTCGCTGCGCCGACATGATCGTGGGAGAGGGTGAATCTCCAGGCACGCGCGTCGGAGGATCTCCATAGCCGTAACGTCGTGAGGTGATCTCGCCAAGTTTCTTGGGGAGTGGTCTGGGGAAGGCGAGGTCTTTTTCTTCGTCGGACGCCTTGCTCAGGACAAGCCCCGCGTTCAAGTCCGCCTGGCTTGGCTGGATCTTGAAGGGGAATGGGATGCGGTATCCTTCGGAGACAAAGTCGCGATCTTGCGAGGGCTTGTCATCGAGGATCTCTTCGAGCGCCTCGGTCGAGAACTCGTCGGTCTCCTCGAAGGCGATGTCCTTGTCATCGTCTGCGAGGACCTCGACTTCTGGCGAGGAGGCGTCGTCATCGAGGCCCGTCGCGTCTCCCTCAGGGGGAGGTTCGGTGGGCGTCGACGAGAGCTCGAGCTCTCCATCGAGGTCAAAGTCAGGGGCATCGATATCGCTCACGCTGAGATCGATATCACTGACCTCATCGGAAGCGGCGAGTTCTGCGCTGAAGGCTTCGGTGTCGACGCTGCCGAGGTTGTCCGCCTCGCGCGAGTAATCGTCGTCGACGAAGATGCGATCGCTCTCGCCCTTGGGGGCGTCATCCTCGAGCTCATCGGCGACGGGGATGTTGTCGCGCGAGATCGGGGAGTCAAGCTCGATCGTCTCGCGGATCTCCTCGTCGTCCTCATCCTCGATCGCCTCGCTGTCTGGAAACTCGACCTCAGAGAGCGCCGCGCCCCACAGGTCGTCGACGTCCTCTTCTTCATCAGGCTCGGAGTCGGACGCGCCCTGGAGAGGAGACTCGATCTGCTGGGTCACTTCGTTGGCCCAGGCGTCCTCGTCTTCGGGTGCTGCTTCCTCGGGGAGTTCGTCGAGCAGAGGCTTTTTGTGGATTGAGAGGATCTCTTCGGGGCGGTCGAGCTCGTTGGTCAAGAAGAGCTCTTCGGGGAGGTCGTGGCGGCCAAGCCTCGGTTCGGAGTCCTCCTCCGCGACGCTCGCGTGGGATGCCTCCGAGGGCTCGATCTCTTCGAGGACATACTCTTCCTCTTCGGCCTCCTCGCCCTCCTCCTCTTCTTCCTCGTCATCGCGTTCGAAGATGTGCGTGGGCTCATCCGAAGGCGCCACGCCCTCGACCCCCTGGGGAGCCTCGGGAATGGGGAGAGGTTTTGGCGCGTCCTCTTCTTCGTCTGCCGCCGCGGAGACCTCTGCCTCTGCGGCTGCCTCCTCTGCTTCTTGCTCTTCCTCTTCGGGGTCCTGGAGACCGAGGAACTCTGCGGTGCGCTCGGTCATCATCGTGACCTCGTCAGGGTTCGAAGCGACCCCTTCGACCCCTTCTGGCGCTTGAGGAATGGGGAGCGGACCGCTATCGACGGTCAGCTCGAGTTCATCCTCGTCCTCGCCCTCTTCCTCACCATCCTTGCCCGCGAGCTTGCGGATCTTTCCATGGCCACTGAGGATCGCGGCGCGCATCGGGCCGGAGGGTGGAGCGTTGCTCTCGGGGTCCTCCGCCACGATCTCGGACATGCCCGCGAGCGGGGAGTCCTCGATGGGGGGAAGCGCGGGCTCGCTGTCTTCAGAGGAGCTGATCGACTCCGAGATCTGATCGAGCTCGGTCGTGGTCATCACGTCTTCTTCGTCTGATGCATCGCGCAAGTTGGCGAATAACACGCCGAAGTCAGGGTGGTCGCCGATCGGCTCCCAACTCTTGTCGTCGGTGTGATAGATCAGATCCGTGGGCCGAATCACCCAATTACGGATGAGCTTCTCGACCTTCTCCTGCGTCTCGCAGTTAAATTGCCGGATGTCGGTTTTGATACGGAACATAAGTGTTCTTGCGCGGGCAGACGATCAGGACCGGCCGCTCACTACTTCGAAAAAGGCATGAGCATTGGCTCTTAAATTGCCAGAGGATTTCTCTGGCGGCAAGTCTCCCCGTATCGCGGCGCTGACATTCTACGCCGTAGTTTGGATTTGCGAGCGAATCGAAGGCGAACCCTAACCTTATTCACCCTCATCACGCAAGCAGACAAGTAAGGAGGTGATCATCCGAAATCACTGAATCATCTTCGAGAACCGTTTGAACTCGGGGTGCTGAGAGTACCCGAGGGTGCCAAACACGAGGGTCTCGGTGTTCGTGATGATGGCGCCATCCTCGCGCATAAGCTCCAGGCCATTTTGCTTGTATGCGCTCGATCGGCTCGTGACCGCGTCGAAAGGAACCAACACATCATGCTGCTGCGTCATCAAACTCCGCGCGGTCGAGAGCACGCAGATGTGCGTCTCCATCCCGCACATAATCACGCGACGACGCATCTTCTCGAGCGGCTCGCGGAACGCGGGCGAGGTGCACGCGTCAAAGTGCACCTTCTCCACGCGGGTGGCGCCAGCTTCGGTCAAGACCTCGAGCAGCGAAGGCTCCGTTCCCCCGAGCCCCTTGGGGTACTGTTCAGTGTAAACAATGTCCGCGCCAACATGCCTGGCGAGGTGCACGAGCGTCTCGGTGTGGCTGAGCATCGAGTCACGCTCGGCCTCGTCCATCACCGCGAGCAAGCGCTCCTGGACATCGATGACAAGCAACGTGCAAGCCGATGAGATATGAATCGGGATCATTTCTTGGTGCTCTCCGGGGCCAAGGAGTATGAAAGGGAGCATCCTGCCAGGGATGCGCGGAAGAACTTGGCGAGCTCTCCGGTTACAAGATCCCCGGCAGTAACAGCGTCGAGGACACCCCCTCGCTTCTGGTCTCTTTACAGCCGTCTATCCTGTCAGAACTCGACAGCTTTGGCCACCCGGCATCCCGGCGCTCCAAAGAGTTGACCTCGATCCCGTTTCACGCTTAAGTTCAAGGCGGTTACGTTGCGCTTTCACACTCCCCAGGCTCACTCAGGTCCTTTTGCCATGGCAGCGCGCAAGCTCATCCCGACGACATTCGCGATCCTGTTTCTCTGCTCGGCTTCCGCATGCAGGCCAGAGGTTCGCCTCGGTGAACCAGAAGACCCCTTCGAGCCCGATCGCGCATGGGCCGAGTCGTTGCGAAACGACCTCGATGAAGACCTGCGCGAGCGCACAGAAGCAGGCTCTGGCGCAGGCTTCCTGCGCGCCATCCTCGAGAAAGAGGTCAAGAAATCGTGGAAGACGCGCGTCAACTCCTCGATCAAATACGCGGACCTCTTCCAGAAGCTCTACGAGGAGAACGGCGCGCGCAAACTCGCCGCAGGTCACGACGGGCTCACCACGCGCGGGCAACACATGCTCGCCGCCACAAAGACCTTCCCCAGGCACATGCTCGAAGAGCCGATGGATTACCACATCGAAGCGATCGAAAAACTCGACGCCAAGATGAAGGCAGATGCAAAGGGAAAGCAGCCCTGGCAAACCATCGCGCTCTCCCCCAGAGAACTTCATGACCTGATCTCCTGGCTTCGCCAAAACGAAGGGATCGAACCGGGCACGCCCGAGGCGCGCGAAGCGATCCTTTTGGCCCTGCTCCCCGAGCCGTTGCGCGCCACACCAAAAGAAGCAAAGAAGCCAAAAGAAACAAAGGACGCGAAAGAAACAAAGGACGCGCCAAAACCAACCCTCGCCAGCAAGACGAGCTTCGCGCCCCGAATCACAGAGCAGATCGACGCCTTCTCCAAGACCTACGCGCAATCCGCCGAGGCCGCCGCAGAGCTCGAGCTGCTCGCCATCGATGGCGCGCTACGCTTCGCGCGCGACATGAAGAACTTCAACCTGAGCCGCGAGACCTGGAAAGATCTCAAGGCAGCCGGGGGCTCGAAGAACCTGATCTACGAGCGCCAGGCAGCGTTCTTTCATCAGCTCATGGAGAGCAAACCGGACGAGACGCCAGCGCTCTTCGATTTACTCGAGCCGCAGACGCCACAATACCGAGGCTTGCTCGATGCGCGCGCGCGCTACAAGGCGGTCGTCGAGGCAGGAGGCTGGCCACAGGTCGGGAGCTTCACCATCAAGGAAGGGGTCAAAACGCCGCGCGCCAAGACCTTGCGCGAACGCCTCCAACTCGAAGGTTATCTGCCTCAAGAACAAACGCTCACGGCCAGCGCGCCGACCTCCCCTGGCGCAGAGCCCACGCCAAAGGAGAAGGACGCCTCGGAAGAGATCGTCGACGCCAAACTCGTCGAGGCAGTCAAGGCGTACCACAAGACCCACCAGATGCGTTGGAATGGCAGACCACACGGGTCATTTTGGAAGAGCCTGAACATCCCGGCAAAGGATCGCCTCGATCAGATCGAGCTCAACATCGAGCGCTGGCGCGAGTCGCGTTACCGCGGCGAGAAGAACCACGTCTTTGTTAACCTGCCTGACTTCCACGCCGAGATCTTCAAGGATGGAAAGCGCACGATGCGCTTCAAGGTCGTGATCGGCAAAAACAACCGCAAGTGCGACCCCGAGACCAACAAGTGGGTCTACCCCAACGCCACGCCTCGCATCATGAGCGAGATGGATTACTTCATCCTCAACCCCTCGTGGTACGTGCCTCAGCGCATCATCGAGGAGGAGATCAAGCCAGGCGTCGAAAAGGACGAGACCTTCCTCGATCGCAAGGGTTACGAGATCGTCGAGCGCAAGGGGCCGGAAAAAGAGACCTGGGTCGTGCGGCAAAAGCCAGGGCCTGACAACGCGCTCGGGCTCGTGAAGTTTATCTTCCCCAACCCGCACAACACCTACATGCACGACACCACGAAGAAGCGCTACTTCGACTACGAGCTGCGCTCCTTTAGCCATGGCTGCGTGCGCGTTCACGAACCGCTCGATTTTGCAAAGTACTTGCTCGAGAACCACGCCGACAAGGACGCCATCGACATGGAGAAGATCCTCGAGGAGAAGCGCTCCAAGATGGTCAAGCTCACCGATGACTTGCCTGTCTTCCTCGAGTACTACACCGTGACCATCGACGATCAGGGGCGCCCGAACTTTTTGGTCGACATCTACGACCTCGACGAGCGCGCCCTGAGCGGCGATCCCGAGGCGTTCGATCGTTGCAGCGCGCCTCGACGCAAGAAGGACGTCGAGGAGGAGATGCCGCCCGAGGCCGCAGACGACCATGGCCCCTAAGACCAAATTCTTGCTCCGCTTTCCGACTCCGCTACACTCCCTATCACGGCCCATCAAGAGCGCGCGGCAAGGACGCCTGCGCGCGGGCGAGCAGCAAAGAACACAAGGCGTGACAGGAGAGCCAGCAATGCGTGTTTCCCGCGATAACAGGATGATTCTCACTCCCCCACGAGGCAGGCGCCCCGGCATGCTCGGGTGGATGTTCTGCCTGACACTGCTCGCGAGCTTTATCAGCGTGGGGTGCGTGACCCCGGAACAGCAGCAGCAAAAAAAGCTCGATGAGATCCAGAACGCCGACTACCACTACAAGCTCGGCGCCGGTTACTTCGAGGCGCGGCAAGTCACGCTGGCGATCCGCGAGCTGACCATCGCGCTCGAGAAAGACCCCAAGCACATCCACGCCAACTACCTGATGGGCTACATCTACATGGGGCGGCGCAATTACACGGGCGCCATCAAGCACTTTAAAGCGGTGCTCGACGAAGACGCGGACTTCTTCGACGCGCGCAACGCGCTCGGCGCGACGTACCTGGCGATGGAGCGCTGGAGGGACGCCATCGATCTCTTTGAAGGGTTGCTCGAGGAGCCGCTCTACACCTCGCCAGAGCTCGCGCACAACAACCTCGGCTGGGCCTACTACAACCTGCGCCGCTACAATGACGCCATCAACCACTTCAAGATGTCGGTCTTCCTCAAGCCGCAGTTCTGCCTCGGTTACAACAACCTCGGGCTCGCGCTCGACGCGACGCACAACCGCTCCGAGGCCGTCAAGAACTACCGCCGCGCCATCGAACTCTGCCCCGAGAGCTACGCCGAGCCTCACTTCAACCTCGGCAAGATCTACCAGGATGAAGGCGATCTCCCCCTGGCGCGAAGCCACTTCCAACGCTGCTCGGCGCTCTCGCCAGAGTCACAGCTTGGCGACCGCTGCCGCGAATACCTCAGGACTTACTGAGCGCGAGTTTATCAAAACCGCGTGACGAGGTAGAGTTTTGGCGGCTTGCTCGAAGGGTCGAACAAGCGTCAATGCTCGAAGCAGGAGTCAACGGTGCGACTCGAACGGCGAATCCCGAGAAGGTATTTCTTCTGGCTCGGTTGGCATGTATTGCTGACCATCTTTTGGTGCGCTTTCGTGCTGCCATCATGCCTCGATGGCGCGATGCGCGACTTTGGCGATGATTTGATCGAGCCACTCCCCGAGCACGCGCTCGACCACCACGCCTTCATCGAGCAGCACCTCAAGCAAGGGTTCGACGGCTACGAGACACACGAAGCGCTCCACGAGAACTTCGAGGTCATCGTCCTCTCGAACATGGCCTACGGGATGATGAACATCGTCACGGCCGATCCTGCCCGAAGCTTCGCGCTGGAAGCCTCGATCCGTGAGGTCGTCGATCGCGCCCTCGACCCGCGCACCTCGCCCTATAAAAAGCACCCCGAGGAGGTGAAGTCCTTTGGCGACTACAACCTCTACCTGAGTCATGTGAACATCACGCTCGGGGTCTACAAGCACATCACCGGCGATGATCGCTACGACGATCTCCACAAGCGCATCTCCAAGCACCTGCGCAAGAAGAGCCTTGCAGATGGCGACTGGCACGCGCGCTCCTACCCTGTGCCCGCCCACAAAAAAGACAACGACAAGGCCAACAAGTGGCCCGCCGACCAATCCACCCTGCTCGCCTCGCTCTACCTCTATGACATGACGCGCAATGGCAAGCTCTCGGCCAAGCCGATCCATGGTTGGCTCAAGTACATGAGCAAGGACACCATGATCGCCAAGGAGTATGGCGGGTTACCAAAATCAGCGCTCGATGATCGCGTCGGCTACGCCAAGTTCCCGCGCGGCTGCGCGCTCAGTTGGACGACCTTCTACATGGCGCAGTTCGCCCCGAAAGAGGCCAACGCGCTCTACGAGAAGTACCGCGAGCACCAGTCCGCAGAAGTGCTCGGCGTGGGAGGATTTCGCGAGTGGCCAAAGGAGGTCAGCCGAGGGATGGACGGCGACTCCGGGCCGATCATCTTTGGTGTCGGGATGGCCGCCACAGGCATCGGCCTCGGGCCTGCCCGCATGATGCGCGACAACCGCCAATACACGCTTATCATGCGGTCGGCGAGCACGTTCGGCATCCCGACAAAGCTGCTACCGACGCGCCGTTACGTGACCGCGCCGATCCTCGGCGAGGCGATGTTGTATAGTGGTTCGACGGCGCGGCGGTGGTTCGGTGAGCCGGTGCGCAAGGAGCCATTCTCAGAGGCACCACCCATGGCGAGCGGGGTGTATATCCTGCTCATGATCCTCGCGGCGCTGATTTTTTACTCGGTCGCCAGCATCAAGGAAAACATCCAGGAGATCCGACGCTGGATGTGATCGATGAAAGCAAGAGAAAGAGAGAGATAGGAGCGCATACCTTGAACGCCAAGATCGAAGAGTTGCGAAGAAAAGCGGGCGGGAAGGCGATCAGGTGGACGCTCGAAGGGCTCGCGCAGTCAGCCGCGTATCACCCCAACGCCTCCCCCTCGCGCCATGGCCTCGAGCGCATACGAGACATCTCGTATGGACCGGGAAACCACCAGAACCTGGATGTCTGGCGCCCTGTCGATCGAGGCGATGGGCCGCTCCCGGTGATCCTCTATATCCACGGTGGCGGGTTTCGCATCCTCTCCAAGGAGTCGCACTGGATCATGGCGCTCGCGCTCGCGCGGCGAGGCTTCGTGGTCTTTAATATCGACTACCGCCTGGCGCCCGAGCATCCCTTCCCCGCTGCCGTCGAGGACGCCTGCCGCGCGTGGTGTTGGGTACACGAGAACGCCGCGCGCTTTGGCGGAGACCCCACAAGGATCTCGCTGGGGGGAGAGTCTGCCGGAGCAAATCTCTCGACGACGGTGACGATCGCCAGTTGTTACGAGCGCCCCGAGCCCTATGCGAGAGAGGTCTTTGCCACGGGCGTGGTGCCCGAAGCGGTCATCGCGGCGTGCGGCATCTTCCAGGTGAGCGAGGTCCAGCGCTTCTGGCAAAAGTATCCCAGGACGCCAAACTTCGTGCGCGATCGTTGTGAAGAGGTCGCCGAAGGATACATCGGCGCGCGGGATATGGCGCATCGGCCAGGAGAACATGATCTGGCCGATCCGCTCGTGTTTCTGGAGCGCGCTGCGCCACCTGCGCGAAAGCTGCCGCCGTTTCTTATCCCGGTCGGCACGCGCGATGTGCTCATCGACGATGCAAAGAGGATGAAGCGCGCGCTCGAGGGTCTGGACACCCACTGCGATGTCCCGATTTATGAGGGGGAGATCCACGCCTTTCACGCCTTTGTCTGGCGCCCGGCGGCCAGGCAGTGTTGGCGTGATATCTATGAGTTTCTCGACACTCATGCGCCAGGCGCCGCGCGCGCGAACGGCGCCGGGTGAGCATCACTCAGAGCGCGACCTTGTTATCGCCCAACTTCGCGAGGCTGACCTCGAGGTCGGTGCAGCCGAACGAGGAGCCGATGCCGAGCGCGCTGGCGACCGCCATGGAGTCGCGCTCGACCATGCGGGTCTTGTTGGCGACCTTGTCGAGTTCGACGCTGGTGAGGCGGTTGTCCTGGAGCGCGACCATGCGCCCCCACTGCCCGCTCGCGACCAGTGACGCGGCGTAACACCCGAACTTTGTGGCGAGCACGCGATCAAACGGTGTCGGCGTGCCGCCGCGCTGGATGTGACCGAGGACGGTGGTGCGAATCTCGGAGTCGATGCGCTTCTCGAGCTCGTAACGGATGACGTTCCCCACCCCACCCAGACGGATCGGATCGGGGCTATCCTCGACCTGCTCGCGCACGGTCAAGCCGCCACCTGCGGGCTTTGCTCCTTCCGCGACGACGATGATGGTGAAGCGCTGGCGATCCTTGCGCGACTGGCACACCCTGGCGATCTCGTCGATGTCGTAAGGGATCTCGGGGATGAGGATCACGTCGGCGCCACCCGCGATCCCGGAGTAGAGCGCGATCCAACCTGCGTAGCGCCCCATCGTCTCGAGGATCATCACGCGCTGGTGGCTCTGGCCGGTTGTCTGTAGGCGGTCGATCGCATCGGTCGCGATCGAGACGGCGGTGTCGAACCCGAAGGTTTGATCTGTCTGCATCAGGTCGTTGTCGATGGTCTTTGGCACGCCGATGAAGTTCATCCCGTGCTGGCTCATCGCGTAGCAAATCGACATCGTCCCATCACCGCCGAGCACGACCACACCATCCAGGCCAAGCTCGTCGTAGTACGCCTTGACCTTGTCGGAGACATCCGCGCCGCCTGCGCCAAAATACTTGGTGGGGTTGGCGCGGTTGTGGGTGCCAAGGATCGTCCCGCCCTGAGCGAGGATGCCGCTGACGTCCATGTAAGAGAGCGGCCTGGAGCGGCGCTCGATCATGCCGAGGAAGCCATCCTCGAACCCCACGATCTCGGCGTCGCACTCGACCATCAAGCTCTTGGCGACCGCGCGGATGACCGCGTTGAGCCCCGGACAATCTCCGCCACCAGTAAGGATTCCTACTCGCATCATGCTCCTTCCTATCAATCGCCGCACACCGCCGCGCGGACACATGGTCATGGTTCTCGATCCTGTATGTTCTCCATACCACGGCGTGCGCGCGGCGTTAATCACCTCCACGCATGAATCGTCCCTGGAGCATCGCCCCGGTTGACTCGCGAGGATGGGCACCCACGTTTGCTCTCGAGCCATCTGCCCCGAAGCACTCCTCAAACGCCTGAAAGGACACCATGACCGAGCTGCCAACCCTGGAGAAACACGCGCGCCCCGAAGATCCGGCGCATCATGACTTCTTCGCAGAGCATCACGATGGCAAGGTCTACTTTTGCCCCTGGCCAGGTTACGAGAAGCGTGGGTTCAAGGATTTGCTCCGCTGGAACCTCGGGGACAACCCACACGCCGAGAAGAAAAAGAGCGCTTCCCCCACGCCAAACGTCGAGCAAGACCCGCTCGCAAAGCTCGCCGCCGCGCGAAAAGCTGGCGCCGACCTGCTCGTGATGTGGCTCGGACACGCGACCTTTTTGATCGAGATCGATGGCGTCCGCGTCATCACCGATCCTCTCTTCGGGCGCGCGAGCCCATTTGTCCCGAGGCAAGCGCCCGCCCCGTTGACCGCGCAGCAGATCGAGGGTGTGGACATCGTATTGCTCACGCACGGGCACCGCGATCACTTCGACGCGAGCTCGCTGGCGAGCCTGGCAAACCACAACCCCGACGCGCTCTTTGTCACGCCCGTGGGGTTGAACAAGGCGCTCCCAGGCTCCTGCAAGCGCAAGCTCGAGGTCGACTGGTGGGATCACTTCACCGTCAAGGGGGTCAGGTTCACGCACACGCCTTCACAGCACTGGCACCAACGCACCCCCTTCGATCGCAACAAGGCGCTCTGGGGAGGATGGCATCTGCACGGCGCGCACACGCTCTACCATATGGGGGACTCGGGATACTTCGAGGGGTTCAAGACGGTGGCGCATGTGCTCGAGACGCCCGATGTGATGATGCTCCCGATGGGAGCTTACGAGCCGCGCTGGTTTATGGGGCCGCAACACATGGACCCGGCGGGCGCGCTCCAGTCCTGGAAGGATGTCGGCGCGACCTGGGGGATTCCGATGCACTGGGGGACGTTCGACCTCTCGAACGAACCGCTCGATGCTGGCCCCAAAGAGTTCCGAGAGCTTTTGGCAGAAGATCCTGCGGGAGAGCAGCTCGCGAGGCACTTCCACGAGCTGCCCCATGGAGGCGTGGCGAGCTGGAAGAACAAGGAGCTGCTCTCCCGCTGAGTTAGAACGCCACCACGATCTTGCCAAAGTGCCCTGCGTTGGCCATCAGCTCGAACGCCGCGGGCGCATCTTCGAAAGCAAACGTGTCCGAAATCACTGGCGTGATGCCGTTTGCCTCGATCGCTCGGTTCATCGCGACAAAGCCCTCGCGGTGGCCGACAAGAATCCCCTGCACGCGAATGTTCTGCATCAGGATGGGGATGATATCGAGCTTTTGCCTTGTCCCCGAGAGGACGCCGATCATCGAAATATGCCCTCCGGGGCGGATCGCCTTGAGCGACTGCTCGAGCGTGTTGGCGCCGCCGACCTCGACGATATGATCGACGCCATCGCCGCCAGCGAGTTTCCTGGCGACCTTTCCCCAGTCAGGTTCGTCCTTGTAGTTGATGGTGTGTGCGGCGCCGAGTTGTTTGACGCGCTCGAGCTTCTCATCACTCGAAGAGGTTGCGATGACGCGCGCGCCGAGCATCACGCCAAACTGCAACGCGAACATCGAGACGCCGCCCGTGCCCTGCACGAGGATCACATCGCCCGCCTTGACGCTCCCCTGCTCCACCAGCGCACTCCACGCCGTCAGCGCCGCGCAAGGCAAGGTGCTCACCTCCGCATCCGAGAGGTTATCAGGAGGCTTCACGGCGCCATCTGCGGAGACGCAGACGTACTCGGCGAGCATGCCGTCGATGGGTCCGCCGAGGGTGCCGCGGAGTTTGTCGCGTGAGGGTTCTCCCGATTGCCAGGTTTGCGAAAAGATCGGCGCGGCGCGATCACCGACCTCCCAACCCGTGACCCCTTCTCCAACCTCGACGACCTCGCCAGCGCCATCGGAGCAAGGAATCAATGGGAGCGGCTGGCGCGGGTTGTAGTGACCGCGCACCATGAGCAAGTCTCTGTAGTTGAGCGAGGCGGCCTTGACCCGGATCACGATCTGACCGTGCCCGGCGCGCGGCTTCTCGCGCTCGACCAACTTCAGGTTCTCCAGCCCGAACGCCCCGTGAATTTCCCAAACGCGCATCTTCTCTCCTCGTCAAAAGGGTTTGCATTCAAACGACAGAGGGAAGGTAAGGCAGCGCGGGGAAATCACAAGCAGCCAATGCGCTCGGTGCCGAGCGCCAGATCGTCGTACCACAAGGTCTTGTCAGGCCCGTGGTAGCGCTCGTAGCCAAATTTGAAGGTCTGGTAGTTTGCCGTCCAGTCGGTCGCGTGAAGTTTGGGGACCTCCTCACCCTCGACCCAGACGCGCACCTCGCTGCCCGGCCCATCGAACAGGAACTCGAGGCAATACCAGGTATTGGCTTCGAACTGCGTGGCGCCCTCGAGCGAGTTGTAGTCACCGCTCGAGAGGAACTCCTTGTCATCGGACTTGCGGTTGATCTCGAGCTGCTCGCGGTGCTCCCCGATGCGAATCCACTCGCCGCTGTTGGGATCGCCATCCCCCTCTCCAGCGTTGATATAAGTGTTGTGTCCAGCGTTCATGGGCGTGTCCGAGCTGATGTAGACGCGCCCATAGAACTTGCTCGCGGGCACCTCCACCGCGAGCATCTGCGTGAACCCCATCGAGGTCACCTTGATCGATTGCTGCCCGCTGTGGCTCCGGCTCGTGTCGAGCGTAAAGGCAGGTTGCCCGAAGTTGATCTCTCGGTAACGAGGATCGATCTGGGCGCCCTCGAAGTCATCGCAGAGCGCCGCTCCAGCACCATCGCAGCCGCCATCGACCACGCGCATGTCGGCCACAGGCTGCGGGTTGCCATCGTCAGGCGTATCACTCCCCTGATCGCGTGTCGGGGGCTGCCCCTGGTCTGGCTGACCGCTCCCCTGATCGTCAGCAGTGACCTGGCCCATATCCATTCCCCCTGAAGCCATGTCCCCCTGCCCCGAGTGATTCTCGCTGGCGTCAGGATCATCGCTCGAGGGCTCGGCGCAGGCGCAAGCAAACAGGAACATCCAGGGCAACATATCAGCAGCGCGCATCATCGAGTCTCCATGCGTCAGAGTTTTCATGCGCAGCGTATACCCCCGAGGTCTTCAATAGTTTCCTCGCCCCCCCAAAACGCGCCTGCATTCTTGAACCGGTGAGCTTTCTTTGGGCCACCGTGCTTTAGCACAGGAATGACGGCGCGTTTTCGCCCCCCCATCACTTGCTTCGCGTGATAGGGGGGAAACTCGCGCTCCGACTCGAGGTTGGCGTTTCATGAAAAGGAGCATCGTTGCAAGTCGAGCAGAACGCGGGACATGCCCCCCGCTCCTTGCTACGCTGCGTCGCTGCCCCCCAAACAGCACTTCGTTTGTTGGGGGGCGCCCTCGCGATGATTTCGGCACAAAGGTTCGCTTTGGGTGCCCTCGTGAAACTCACTGCTTGTTTCGGAGCGCCCTGTCGCAAAACGCCAACTTGGAGTCGAAGCGCGAGGGAAACCCCCATCCTTGGGGGTCGCGACGCAGCGCAGCAAGGAGCGGGGGGCATGTCATGCGCTCTGCACGACCCGAAACGAAGCTTCCCACGCGAACCAAAAGCCTCGAATCAACGCGCGAGTTCCCCCCTATTTCAAGCGCAGCCATGAGTCCGGCCTGCCGGGCGAATGGCTCGAAGAATAGGCCGAAATGGGGGGGCGAAAACGCGCCGTCTCACCTTCGCTAACGCACGGCGATCAAAGCAAACTCATAGGTTCACAATGGCAGGCGCGTTTTGGGGGGACCGCGTTCTGCGAAACCTGCATCGAAGCTCCCTTTCGCAAAACGCCGACCATCCGCCCGCAACCCGAGGTGCCGAAAAATTGCCCGGCCTGGGTGAATTTTCACCATCCCTGGGCAATTTTTCGGCACCTCGGGTTGCTCGGCCACCGACGGTCCATGCCCGGCAAGAAAGAAAGAGGCCCCGCAGCGTGAAACGCTACGGGGCCTCCTGTTGTCAGTCACCTGACCTCAGCGCGCGCTCGGCGCGCGCTCGATGCCCGACATCACTGCACGGTGATGTCGATGTCGAAGGCATCGGTCGCGGTGGTGAAGTAAGCATCCGCGACCACGAACACGATCTGGTTCATGCCCGTCGTGTTGGTGTAGCTCGCCGTCTCGGTGCCACCGGTGAAGGTGTCATCTGCACCGTCGACGCAGGATGCGCCGCCGTCACCGCAATCGGTGAGGATGTAGACGACGCTATCCTCGTTCACCGACGTCTGGCTGACGTTGACAGTCTGGTTTGGCAACAGGGTGACCTGGAAGATCGCGTCAGGACCGTTAGCGCCGTCAAACGATGTGCAGCCATTCGCGTTCGCCAACGTCTGAGAGTTGGTAAGCGAGCTGAACAGGATGCCGGTGTAGCTGTAGGTCTGAGGCACCACCGTCGTGCCAGCCGTCACGTCGTTGACCTTGATCGTGTCGAGGCAGATGTCACCCGTGGGGTTGACGCAGTAGCCCGTCTGAGGATCACACGCGCCATTACACGTGTAGTACTCGTAGACGCCGTACTCGTTGCAGATCTCGATGGTTGTCCCATCCGCGCTGCACTGCGAGGTGTTGGCCACGCACTGAGGTTGGAGCTTCTCGACAAACAGACCAAACGGCTCGTCTGCGGTCGCGAACGTCGAGTCTGCCGCCACGAACAACGTCTGCGGAGCGCCCGTGTTGTTGACGTGGTAGAGCTCGGCGCGGTCGGTGCTTCCGGTCTCGGAAGCACCCGCGACGCATGTGCCCTCTGCATCCGCGCAATCGGAGAATGCGTAGACGAGAGGACCTTCGTCACCGAACGAGTCGACCCATGCGTGCAGGATCTCGTTTTGCGCGAGCTCGATGCGCACGAAGGCGTCGGGACCATCGGTCAGGTTGTTGGTGCAGTTTGGCGTCGCCATCTGGATATCATCCGTGTGGTCGGCGAAGTTGCCAAACATCGCGTAAGCATCGCCGACAAGCGGCGCCGCCACTGCGACCGCGCAGGTGTCATTGTTCGCCACGTCGTCGACGCAGGCGCCATCGACGCAGTTGCAAGGCACGACCGTCTCGGTGAGACCGTCCGCCGAGCACTTGCTCAGGTTCGCAGCGTCCTTACAGACGAACTGGTTCGGCGCACACGCGAGGCCGTTGGTGACCTCGTAGTTGAGCGTGTAATCCGCGGTCGATGCGAACGCGGAGTCGACCCCGATGAACACCGTCTGATCCACAGCCGTGAAGTACGAGATCGTGCCGCCGCCGAGGTTGAAGTCGTTGGCAAGGCAGGTGCTCGCGTCACCGCAGGTGGTCGTCAGGTAGATGTGCGCACCGGCGTTGCCGGTCACGAGCTGCGCTCGCAGCACATCGTTGGCCTTGAGCTCCACGCGGTAGAACGTGTCTGCATCGTCGGACTCGTCGAACGAGTCGACGTGACATGCAGCCGAACGACCTGCGGGGAAGACGACCGTGTTGGTGCCCGTGAAGTCACCGGTGACCGAGCCGCTCGGGCCGCCAACACCGTTGGCGTCGATGAGCGTGATCGAGTCCGCGCAGACATCTCCCCTCGGGTTGAGGCAAGCGTCGTTGGTCGCGTTACACTGGCCGCCGTCACAGAGGTAGTAGTCGTAGAGGCCGTACTGGTTGCAGATCTCGAGTTGACCTGCGTTACAGCTGACCGCGCCAGCGGTGCACTGCGGTTGCAGGTTCTCGATGAACAGGCCGATCGACTCGTCTGCGGTCGTCAACTCGGAGTCTGCGCCCACGATGATCGTGGCGGTCAGGCCCGTGTCGTTGACCCAGTAGAACTCGGAGCGGTTGGTCGTCCCAAACTCTTGCCCACCACCGACGCAGGTCGCCTCGGGGGTGTTGCAGTCGGTGATGCCGTAAATCAGTGGGTCCTCATCACCATACGACTCTGCGTAGGCGTGGAGGACGTTCCCTGCGGGCACGTTGACCTTGTAGAAGAAGTCTGGACCGTCCGTGACCTGGCCGGTGCAGTTCGGGGATGGCATATCGACGCTGTCGGTGCGACCGGCGAAGGTCGTGTAGACAGCGATGCCAGCGCCGATGTCCGCGCCGGAAGCAACCATCGAGCAATCGTCGTTGGCCATCGCAGGCTCGATACAAGCGCCACCCTCACAGCCGCTCGCGCAAGTCACGGGCGTCTCGACGGCGCCATCTGGCGAGCAGACGGCGAGCGTCGTCGCGTCCAGGCAGCGGTAACCGCCAGGAGCACAGTTAAGGCCCGTGCGCACGCTCCACTCGAGCGTGTAGAGGTCCGCCTCTACAGGCGCCGCATCATCCGAGTCCACAGCGATACGCAGCGAGGTCGCCTGCGGCGCGTAGTAGGTGAGCGTGCCGCTCCCTTGCTGCCACAGGTTGTCGCGACAATCCGCTGCTGCGCCGCACCCTTCCAGGAGGAAGAGGTAAGCCTCGATGTGGTTCGTCGTCAGCGTGACATCCAGGACATCGCCCGCTTGCAGGTCGATGGTGTAGAACGTGTCCGGGCCGTCGTTCTCGTCGAAGCTGTCGATGAAGCAACCACCCGTGCGCCCTTCTGGGAGCTGGAAGTTGTTGTTGCCTTCGAACTGCGAGTCGACGATCGAGCCGCTCGGGTAGCTCAGCGTGAGCGCGTCGATGCAGACATCACCCGTGGGGTTGTCACAACGGTTCGGGTTCAAGTTCCCGCAGCCGCCGTCGCACTGGTAGATGTCGAACAGGCTGAACTCGTTGCAGAGCTTGAGCGCGTCACCGCCGCACTCCTGTTGACCAGGAGTACACTCGGGAGGACGCACCGCGATGGAGAGCCCAAAGACCTCGTTGGCCGTGCTCAGCTCGGAGTCGGCGCCGACGATCAGGGACTTTGGCATGCCAGTGTCGTTGGCCCAGATGATCTCGTTGAGGTTGGACGTGCCAACCTCCTGAGCACCTGCCAGACAGGTCGAGGCGGCGTTGGTGCAATCTTCGATCGCGTACAACAGCGGGTCCTCATCGCCGTAAGACTCGAGGCTCGCGACCAGAACCTCACCAGGCTGGACCGTGACCTTGTAGAAGAGGTCAGGACCGTCGGTGATTTGCCCCGTGCAGTTTGGCGTCGCCATCTGCACGTCGTTGGTCAACAGGTCGAAGTTCGACGAGACAGAGATGCCTGCGCCGATGTCTGGACCTGCCGCGACCGTCGCGCAGATGTCGTTGGCCACAGGATCTGCGACGCACGCCTTGCCTTCGCAGGCGCCAGGGCAGGTGACCATCGCCTCGGAGCTGCCATCGTTGGAGCAGACGCCGAGCATGTTCGGGCCAGCACAACGCGACTCACCAGGCACACATGCCAGGCCGGAGCGCACGTTCCACTCGAGCGTGTAAGGGTCGCTCACGGCCGTGGTGAAGTCGGTGTCGATGGCGACATAAACGGTGGTCGCCTGCGCAGCGTAGTAAGAGAGCGTGCCGCTCCCTTGCTGCCACAGGTTGTCCACGCACGATTCTGGCGAGCACCCTTCCGAGAGGAAGAGGTACGCCGCGGTGTGCGCCGTCGTCAGCGTGACATCCAGGACATCGCCCGCTTGCAGGTCGATGCTGTAGTGGGTGTCAGGGCCATCGTTCTCATCGAAGTCATCGATGAAGCAGCCGCCCGTCCTGCCAGCGCCGAGCTCGAAGCTGTTCGAGCCCTGGAACGCAGCGTCGACGACCGAACCGCTCGGGTAGGCCATGGCGAACGCATCCGCGCAAACATCACCAGAGGGGTTGTCGCAGCGACCTGGGTTCAGGTTTCCGCAACCGCCGTTACAGGTGTAGTTGTCGTAGAGACCGAAATCGTTACAGATCTGGAGCGTGCTCGTGTTCTGCACGCACTGGCGAGCGCCGGGCGTACACTCTGGCGAGCGCAGGCTGATAAACAGGCCAAACGCCTCGTCTGCGGTCGCGAACTCGTTGTCGGCGGCCACGATCACGGTCGCCACAGCGCCCGTATCGTTGACCCAGGTTGCCGACGCGACGTTGCTCGTGCCGACCTCCTCGCCACCAGCGATGCAGGTCCCCTCGGGGGTCGCGCAGTCGGTCACCATGAACACGATCGGAGGCTCGTCACCATACGATTCGGCGCGCGCCGAGAGGATCTGCCCAGGCTGAACCTCGACAGGGACGAAGAGATCCGGACCATCGGTCTGCTGACCGGAGCAGTTTGGCGATGGCATGTTAATGTCATCGGTCAAATCATCGTAGCTCGCGTAGGTCGCGTAGGAGCCCGTGATGGGAGTCGCCGCAGCGGCCGCCGTACACGTATCACCGACGAGCGGATCAGCGACACAGGTGCCGCCGCTACACGCGCCAGGACAGGCAACGGCAGCTTCCGTCGCGCCATCATTGGAGCATGCGCCGAGCGTCGTCGCGTCCAGGCAGCGGAACTTGCCAGGTGCGCAAGCGAGCCCGCTCTGGACATTCCAACGCAAGGTGTAGGGGTCGAGCGAGCTCGCCGTCGTCGCGTCGACGACGACGAACACTTCGCGAGGCGTGTCGGCGAAATAAGTCACCGAACCTGCGCCTGGGTGGAAGTTGTTGGCCGCGCACGACTCCGCGGAGCAATCCTCGAGGATCATCACATACGAGGTCGTCTCGGTCGTGATCAGGTCGACGGTCAGCACATCCCCGGCCGCGAGCGCGATCGAGTAGAAGGTGTCTGGACCATCGGACTCGTCGAAGTCATCGACGTTACAGCTGCCATTGCGCCCTGCGAGCAAGGTCACGTCGTCGCCCGTCAGGAACGATTGATCGACGAACTCGCCGCTGGTGGCGCCAGGCATCGCCGGGTCACGCAGAGGGATCGGATCGAAGCAGATCTCTCCGCTCGGGTTATCACAGGTCCCTGGAGCGTTGGTCCCACAGGCGCCATCGCAGGTGTAGTAGTCGTAGAGGCCGACATCGTTGCAGAGGCGGAGGCGATCATTGACGCCAGCGCCAGGCTGACAGGTACGCTCGCCAGGCACGCACTCGGGGGAGCGCACCGCGATGTTGAAGATGAAGGGCTCGTCCGCGAAGCTCGACTCGTTGTCAGCAGCCACGATAAGCGTGACGGCTGCGCCCGTGTCGTTCGCCCACTGGATCTCGGAGGTGTTGTCACCGCCAAGCTCGGGCGCGCCAGCGACACACGTGCCGACAGGATCGGCGCAGTCCGTGAACGCATACACCTGAGGATCGTCGAACTCGTAGATCGAGATGACGTTTGCCTGGAGGATGTCGTTTGGCTGGACCGTGACCTTGTAGAAGGCGTCAGGACCATCGGTGAGTTGACCGACGCAGTTTGGCGTCTGCATCTCGATGTCGTTGGTCAGGTTGTCGTAGTTAAAGACCGCCGAGATCCCCTGGCCAACATCTGCGGCCATCGACGCCGCCGAGCATGTGTCGGTGGTGGCGAGATCTGGCAAGCAGTAGCCAGCGCGGCAACCGTTGGCGCACGCGGTGGTGAACGCCGCGGCCGACCCTGCGCTATCGCACTTGGCCATCGTCGTGGCGTCCTGACAGTAGGTCTGGTCAGGAGCACAGGCGAGCCCCGAGGTCACCGACCACGTGAGGTCGTAGGGGTCTGTGCTGGTCGCGTCCGAAGCATCGATCACGACGAAGTAAGTCCCCGCCGTCGGCGCGTAGAACTCGAGGGAGTTCGGGCCTTCGCTCAGGAAGTTCTTCTGACAGGAGTTGAGGTCGTAGCAGTTCTCGAGCACGAAGGCGTTGATGGTCGTCTCGACCGAGGCAACGCTGAGCGAGAAGAGATCTCCTGCCGCGAGGTCGATGCTGTAGATGTTCTCGAGACCATCGGTCTCGTCGAACGAACCGACATAGCAGTTCCCCGAGACCCCTTCCGGGAACTCGATGCTGTTGGTGCCACCGAGCGCCTCGCCAACGAGCGAGCCGCCAGCAGGAGAGAGAACCCTTGGATCGGGGCAAATGTCACCGACAGGGTCATCACATGCGCCGTTGGTGCATGTCGTCGAGCAGGCGTAGGTCTGCAAGAAGCCGACGTTGTCGCAGTACTCGAGCGAGGTGGCCGATGCACAGGTCGCGGGTTGACCGCGCGTACACTCTGGCGTCGTCACCGTCGCCGTCAGCGAGAACACACCCGAGCCCGATGCCGAGAACGAGGTCGCCACGATATAGAGATCTCCCGTGAATGGTGCGACGACTTGAACCTCCTCGTCACCACCAGAGAAGTTCTCGTCCGCGCCACCAATGCAAGAGCCGACCAACGTATCGTTGGCAGGATCACAGGTCGTCGCGACCCAGACCGCGCCATCGAACGGAGCCGTCAACGTCACATCGACGATGTCGTTCTCCTGAACCGCGATCGTGTAGATGGCGTCGCCACCTGGGGTGGAGTAGCCGGTGCAATCGCTGCCGCTGAGCTCATCGGTGTTGGTGTAGTCGCCAAGCTCCGCCATCGCAGTAACACCCGAGGTCAGCGCGATCGCGCCGGAGCAGGTGTCGTTGGGAGGCGTCAAGCAGAGGCCGCTGTTTGCATCACAGCCAAACTGGCAAGCCTCGAGGATGTCATAACCGGTGCCGGTTTGATCACACTGCTGGCTCTCGTCACCTGCGCTACAGCTAAGCTCGCCGGGCGTACAGATGATGTCGTTGACTGAGATGGTGATGGCCGAGTCCGTGTAGGAACCGTCCATGCTCGCGGCGACGTCCGCGACGATGAGGATCGTCTCGGGGTTGGCTGTCTGGTTCGCGTAGAAGAGGAACTCGTCATTGTTCGATGCCGCGCTGTTCGCGTTGGAGCCGACCCTACAGGTCGAGGTCACGTCGAAGCAGTCCGTCACAGCGTAGAGGCTGACGTCGTTGCCGTTCGAGGTCAGGTCGACGGCCACGCCCTGGTTTGGCTGCAACGTCACCGAGTAGGTCACGTCAGGGCCATCCGTAGGCGCGAGCCCGGCGCCGCTGGTCGTCACGCAACCACCCACGCCAGGATCGTAGTCAGGGCGGTAGCTGCCCCAGGGGATCATGCCGGTGTAACCGGTCACAGGATCGACCGTCGTCGCCGTCGAGCAAAGGTCGCCGTCGAGGCGATTACACGCCCCCTGCATCATGTTACAGCCCTGGAGACAGTTCTCCGTGTCAAAGCCCGTGCCGTCAGGACGGCACACCTGCGCGGTGTTCGCGTCCTGGCAACCGTTGTCGGCTGCCGTACAGACGACATCCTGGCGAGACCAGAGCAAGCTGTAGGAACCACCCGTGCCCTCTGCGGGGCCCTGGATGATGATGTAGTAGGTGCCTGGCGAGAGCAGCGCGTTGGAGATCTCCTCGACGCCAGCGCCACCCCTCTCCGAACAGGAGCCGGGGACTTGCGAGGCGTTGCGCAAGCAGTTCGAGCGCAAGCTGATGGAGATATCCGAGACCATATCCGAAGGCGTCGCCGTGATGGTCACGTAGGACGCGGTGGGGACCTCGATGCGGTAGATGTCTTCTGCCACGATGCCGTCAGGGTCAGCACAGGTCGACGCGAGCGCCGCCGAGTTGCCCGAGACCGTGTTGCTCGTGACCATCGTGTCCGCTGCAAGAGGCGCGTCCGTGTCTGCGATGCCGCAGGCGTCGATGGCGGTCGTGTCGACGACGTCGATGGCGATCCTGTAGCGCACGCCTGCTGCCGTCACACCCGCATCGCCGGGAGAGACGCGCACGGTGTAGACACCCTTGTTGATAATGGTGACGTCCGTGTTCAGGTCGATGCGGCCATCGACCGCCTCGCCCTGTGCCACGACCGTCCCGTTTGGCGAGAGGATCTCTGCCTTGAGGATGCCGAGGCCGACGTCCTCGGTCGCGTAATCGAGCTGCACGACGAGCTTGCCGATGCCGTCGATGTCACGCTCGGTATCATAGGTGTAGATGTCGACGTCGTTGCTGCACAGGTTCACGTTCACGAACCCGAGCGGCGCGACGTCCTGGAAGAGCGTCGCCGACATTTCGTCGTTGTTCATCTCGTAGGCATCTGGCTCACACGCGGGAGGAGGTGAGCAAGCGCCGTTCACGCAGATGCGATCGTCAACACAGTCGAAGGCGTTGGTGCAGCCGTTGTTGACATCCTCGATGCAGCTCGCCTCGAGGGTGATCTCTTCGTGGAAGCACACCTGGTTGCCAGGACATCCTTCTGCTCCACAGGCTTCAGCCTCGGGAGTACAGACGTTGTCCACACACAGGAACATGGGGAGACACTCTTGCGACGCGTCACACGCGCCGGGGTTGACGCACTCACCGGAGTCGCGGTCACACTCGCCGCGAGGGCACATCACCGAGCCGATCTCGCACTCGTTGGCCACGCAGGTGTTGTCCGCGTTGCAGTACTCGCCAGCGAGGCAGCGGCCATCGTCCGGGTCGCCGTTACCGTCGCTACAATCGGGCGCGCTCACGCACGCCTTCTCGTCGAACGAGCAGACGCCGCGCTGGCAGTCGATCGCCGCGCAGAATTCCTCTTCATTGACACAAGATTGCGCGTAGCACTTGTAACCCTCGAGGCAGTCTTCGCCCTCGGTTGCAGCCGCGCAAACCTCTTTGTTCACACACGCCGCCTCGTCCGAAGAGCAGACGCCGCGATCACAGGTCACCTCACCGCTCTCGCAGGGGTCCTCGACGCAGCTCCCGCCTTCGCAGACGTAGCCAGGCAAGCAGTCGGCCTCGATCGAGCAGCTCTCCGTGTTGACGCATGCGCCAACCTGGCAGGTGCCTCGGTCACAAGGATTATCGACGTCGTTGCAAGGGTAGTCGGTCTGGCAGCTGCCATCGCGACACTCGAACCCTTCCAGGCAAAGATTCGCGTCCGCCGAGCAATCATCGGCGTTGACGCAAACCCCATCGTTTTCCGAGCTACAAACGCCGCGCTCGCATGTGACACCCTCACATGCATCTGGCGTATTGTTGTTGTCACCTCCGCAACCACCACACGCCGATATGAAGGCGCTGATAGAGAGGAGCGCGACACCGAAGGCAAGCCGTCTGGCGAGGTGCAATACCCCTCCGCCTGCCTCCGCAAACACCGCCTGAGCGGATGCTTGGTGTCTAGAGGATTCTTTCATTTTTTGGTTCTCCCGCGAACAAGCGTGAAACAAAGAAGGTGATTCCCGACGCCTTCGAAAGCGATACGAATCACCCCCATACATACTTTCGAGCAACTCCACCAAACAACCTTATTTGGTAGAGCGCCATCGGGCAGAAATGCCCGTGATTGCTCGATTTACACCCAATTCGAGACCCTAAAAGAAGGCCGATTAATTTGCAAGGGATGGGCACCTGCGCGCACCGCTCGAGGGCCTGAAATCCGACGCTTCTTCACGCGTCTATCGCCACGCTCGATGCTCGGTTTAAGGAGGTCCTCTGCGAGAACCAGGAGCACCTCACCATCCTGTATACGAAACCTCTGCGTTCGCGCCCGTGCCAGCGACAGGATCACGCGCGCGGTTGCTGCAAACGCGCGCGATCTGCTATGCAGGTGTTCGAGGATGACCACCACCGTTTCGCGAAAGAGATTGGACCGACAATCCATCCCTTCACGCCGACTGTTCACGCTGGAGCATGCGCATGCCCGATGATAACCAGGCACTGATCTGGCCTGTGGCTGACGAGGCCCCATTCATCGGAAGCATCTTCCCCGAGGCGAGCGCGCAACCTGGCCGCATCGCGACCGCGGCTGGCGACCTGCGCTACATCAACCTGCGCGGAGACCTCGAGGCATGCGCCAGGCAACTTGGCCAGCGCACCGCCGAGGCGAGCCGCCGAGGCGCCCTCCCCTTCTACTCCCAGTTCGTGAGCGCGGCGCTCGCCAAGACCCCCGCGCGCTTCTTGCGACAGACCCTCTCGCGCACGACGCGTCAACTGGTCACGCGACGCATGGCCCGCAGGCTGCCCACAACCTACCGCCGCGCGCTCGCCGAGCTCGCGCGCGAGCTCGGCATGGAAGAGCGCGAGCTCCTGGACGCGCACCTCTTGCCTGAGACCCTGGCGAGCGTCGAGCTCGCGTGGTCGAGGGCGCGCGCGAAATACCCACTGCGCGCTGCCATCGGACCAACGCAATGCGCGCAGATCGTGCGCCTGGATCAGGATGGCGCCATCCTCCATGGCAGAAACCTCGACTTCGCCGGAGGCAACCTCTGGGAGCGCTACACCACCGCGGCTATCTATCACCCGGATGATGGCCTCTCCTATGTGGCGATCACCTCCGCCGGATTCCTGGGCGCAGGCGCGCTCGCCATGAACGCCGCGGGGCTGACCATCGCGGCCAAACCGCTCGGAGGAACCGCGCTCGACCTCGACGGCATCCCCTTTGGCGTCGCCACCGAAGCGGTCATGCGAGGCGCCACAGACATCGACGCGGCCATCGCGATCTTGCGCGACCATCCCCCCGTGGGAGGTTGGCGCTACACGATGACCGAGGGGGACACGGGGCGCGCGATGCGCTTCGAGATCTCGCCGCACCATCAACAGCGCCAGCTCCTCGCGCTCGAGAAGCACGCGCCCTGCTCTCGGGAGCAGGTCGCGACCTGGCTCGCCAACGGCGACAAGCAACGGGAGACAACGCGACAAACCGCCTTGCTCGATCCCACCGCCGCAGGCGTGACCACCATCGGCGCCGTGATCTTCGAGCCCGCCGCGCGCCGTGTCTGGATCGCAGCAGGCGCCACCCCCACGCCGAGAGGCTGGTTTGTCCCCATCACGCTGACCGACCGTAATGATGGCGGCCCCGACCTCGACGTCTCGCCGTTTTGCATCGACCCGGAGTGGCCCTCGAGCGCGCGAGGGAAAGCCTTCGAGCTCTATCGACAGGCATGCTGGCGACACCTCGAGGGAGAGAGCGCCGAGCACACACTCATCAAGATCGAGCACGCGCTCGCGCATATGCCCGAGGACGCCGACCTTCAAATCCTGACCGGGCTGCTGGCGCTCAAGAGCAACCGCGAGGAGCGCGCCCATGGCGCGCTCCGGCGCGCCATGGAGCTTCGCATGGATGATGGAGGTCGCCGCGCAGAGGTCGCGCTCTATCTGGCGTGGGCGCTCGACCTGAAGGGGCAGCGTCTGGCGGCAAAGAGCCTCTACAAGCAACTCCTGGGGGACAAAAACACCCTCCAGGAGATCAAGGCGCTCGCGCGCCTATCGCGCTGGCGTCCCTTCGACAAGGGGAGCGCGCGCGAGATCGAGATCGACTTCTACCGCGCGAGCGCGCTCCCCACCTGAAACCGAACGCCCAGAGACAGACGAAACCACAACGCACGAACCGAAAATCACTGCGAGGCAAATCCATGGGTAAGTACATCTGCGCCATCGATCAAGGCACCACCGGGACAACTGTGATCATCATCGACGGCGAGCTCGAGGTTCACGCGCGCGTCAACCAGGAGTTCCCACAGATCTTCCCGAAACCGAGCTGGGTCGAGCACGACCCGGAGGAGATCTGGAAGTCGACGTTGGCGACCATCGAGCGCGCGCAACAGGAAGCGGGAATCGCCCCGGAAGAGATCGTCGCCGTCGGGATCACCAACCAGCGCGAGACCACCGTCGTATGGGAGCGCGCGAGCGGCAAACCGATCCACAACGCGATCGTCTGGCAAGATCGCCGCACGCGTGGCCGCATCCAGTCGCTCACCGATGAGGGGGCTGGCCCCATGGTGCAGAAGCGCACGGGGCTCGTGCTCGATCCTTACTTCTCGGGCACAAAGATCGAGTGGATACTCGATCGCGTCGACGGCGCGCGCGCCAAGGCCGCGCGCGGAGAGCTCGCCGTGGGCACCATCGACTCCTTCCTGCTCTGGCGCCTGACGGGTGGGAGCGCGCACAAGACGGACGTCTCGAACGCCTCGCGCACGATGCTCATGAACCTCGCCACGGGCCAGTGGGACGAGGAGCTGCTCACCTTGCTCAATGTCCCCGCCGAGGTCCTGCCCGAGATCGTGGGGAACTCGGAGTTCTACGGCGAGGTTCGGGGCATTCCTGGATTGGCCGATGGCACGCCGGTGTGTGGGATGGCAGGGGATCAGCAAGCGGCGCTCTTTGGCCAGACCTGCTACTCGCCAGGCGACGCGAAGTGCACCTATGGCACGGGCGCATTTTTGCTGATGAACACGGGCAACAAGATCGTGCACTCGGCGCACAGGATGTTGACGACGGCCGCATGGCAACTGCCAGGGCAAGAGATCACCTACGCGCTCGAGGGGAGCGCCTTTATCGCGGGCGCGCTCGTGCAGTGGTTGCGCGATGGTCTTGGCTTCTTCAAGCACTCGGCAGAGATCGAGGAGTTGGCCGCCACGGTCGAGTCCTCGGACGGGGTCGTGTTGGTGCCAAGTTTGGCGGGGCTCGGCGCGCCGCACTGGAACGCGGACGCGCGCGGGGTGTTGTGGGGGATGACTCGCGGGACGACGCGCGCGCATGTCGCGAGGGCCGCGCTCGAGGCGATCGCACTGCAAAACGTGGACATCCTGAAGGCGATGGAGTCCGACCTCGGGCAACCGCTCAAGGAGCTCAAGGTCGATGGTGGCGCATCGGCCAATACGCTGCTCATGCAGCTGCAAGCCGACCTGCTCGATCGACGCATCGAGCGCCCCGAGATGACGGACACGACCGCGCTGGGGAGCGCCCTGCTCGCCGGGCTCCACGTCGGCGTGTTCGAGGACCTGGCCGACATCGAGCAAACATGGGAGGCCGAGGCGGTGTTTACACCCGATATGACCAAGGCCGAGCGCGAGCAAATGCTCGCGCTTTGGGAAGAGGGCCTGAGGAGGGTTTGACCCGCATCGGCTCTCTAGAAAAGCGACTGGATCTGCTCCGAACCAAGTTGACACCTATATGTCCTCGTGTTAGGTCATGCCAACGAGACAGAAAGGGAGTGACAAGGGGCGAGTCTGTTCTTGATTCAGCGCCCCTTGGATTTCACTGGTGGTTAGTCAGAATCAATATCCCACCCTATTGACGGAGAAAGAGAATGAAGCGAGCGTTTCTGTTGGCAGCGCTACTCATCGCGATGACCGTACTTTCCGGTTGTTACCGCACGTCGTTCACGTACACCGATCGCGGCGCTGCTGCTGTGACCGAGGACTCTCAAAAGTTCTTTATCAACGGCCTCGTCGGACCCAAGAAGCCATTCCGCGCAGATCAACTCTGCCCGAGCGGCATCGCTGGCGTCGAGACCTACGCCACCTTCGGCAACGGCTGCGCGACGATGTGTACCGCGACCATCTTCTCCCCTCGCACCGTCAAAGTGACGTGTGCAGCAGGCGGAGCGCACAACTTCTACCTGGACGAGAATGACAACGTGCTCGCGCACGAGACCGTCTCGGAAGACGGCGAGAGCACGGTCGAAGACTTCACCTCCCAGACGCTCTGAGCGTCTGCGGTTCCAGAGTCATTGAATCAACTGAATCGAAACTGTTTCTTCCAGGAGAAGAATTATGCTCAAGCGCATTCTCTTGACACTCGCTCTCTTGAGCCTCGTCAGCGTGACCACCGGCTGTTACAACCAACAAGTCGTCGCGGACACGAACTACAACGCAGCGAAGTCCACGCCTGACTTCCAGGGCACCACGATCCACATCATTGGCCTCGTGGGCATCAGCAACACCGCGACCCTCAACGAAGTCTGCCCCAGCGGCGCTGGCCTCGTCGAGACCAAGGCCTTCCTCGCGAGCCCAGTGCTCTCGATCGGCCAGATGGCGGTCTACTGCAAGTGATGCTTTGACGAGCGCGAACGCGCTCGGCTAGCTCAAGAAAAGGAGATGTGCATTGCACATCTCTTTTTTTTTTATTATCCGTCATTGCCCGAACGCACCAGCAACCGTGTTGTGCTTACTTCACAACGCGAAAATGACTGATAAACCAAGCGCCTCCTCCTCCAAGGCCCACCAAAAGGCCAGAGGCGATTTGAGAACATCTCAAGGAGACGACATGAAAAAAATGATCCCCCTCTTTTTGCTCGCCTGCCTGTGTGTGTCCTTCTCGACGGGTTGCTTCAGGACAAGCTTTAGCTACAAGTCCAAAAACCCTGGCACCGTCACCGAAGACACCCAAAAGTTCCTCGCCTGGGGCCTCGTCGGACCCAACGAACCATTCCGCGCAGATCAACTCTGCCCGAGCGGTGTCGCTGGCGTCGAGACCTACGCCACCTTCGGCAACGGCTGCATCGGCAAATGTACGCTCGGCATCTACGCTCCTCGCACCATCAAGGTGACCTGCTCGGCAGGCGGAGCGCACAACTTCTACCTGGACGAGAATGACAACGTGCTCGCTCACGAGACGATCACGCCTGATGGCGAGACCGCTGTCGAAGACTTCACCTCGGACGTGCTCTGAGATTTGCCAATGAGACGCGACGCGGTTCGAAAACCAACGTCGCCTCCAGGAGAAGAACCATGCTCAAGAAAACCCTCGCCATGCTCGCGCTGCTGAGCCTCGTCAGCCTCTCCGGTTGCTTCCACCAGCAAGTGATCGTCGACTCGGGCTACGACGCAGCCAAGACCACGCCTGACTTCCAAAAGACGCACATCCACATCCTCGGCGCGATCAACCTGGAAAACCAGGCCGCGCTCGATGAGATTTGCCCCAATGGTGCAGGCATGGTCGAGAACAAGACGCTCTTCCGCAGCGACGCGGTCGTCCTCCCTCCGCTGATCTTCCTCTCGGGCTTCCCCATCGGACCCGTGATCGCGGTCGAGCAATACTCGGTCTACTGCAAATCGTGACCTGCCCAGGCGCGATAAGGCGCGCTATCAGCGCGCTTTATTAGCCAAGGATCGCCATGCTCGCACGACACACAATAAGCGCGCTCTCGCTCGTCTGCCTTGTCAGCCTGACAGGCTGCTTCAAGCAGCAGGTGATCGTCGATTCGTCTTATGAGTCCGCTAAGATGTTGCCTGATTTCGAGAAGACCCACATTCACGTCCTCGGCGTGATCAACCTCGACGGTCGGGTCAACCTCGAGGACGTCTGCCCCAACGGGGCGGGGATGGTCGAGAACAAGACGCTCTTTCGCAGCGACGCGCTCCCGTTTATCCCCTTTGTCGGGTTCTTACTCGGGTTTCCCTTCGGGCCGACGCTCGCTGTCGAGCAATACGCGGTGTACTGTAAGAACTGAAGCACGGCCAGATGCACAAGATGACTGGCGAGGTCGCCAGATTTGATTTCAAACCGGCTCGCCATCATGCCTATAAGGAACATCATGCTTGAAAAAATGACGCCCATCGCGCTCTTGCTCGTGTGCCTCGTCGGCCTCTCCGGTTGCTTCAAGCAACAGGTGATCGTCGACTCGGGCTACAACGCAGCCAAGACCGTACCGGACTTCTCGAGGACGCACGTCCACGTGCTCGGCCTGATCAACCTCGACAACCACATCAACATCGACGAGGTCTGCCCCAGTGGCGCAGGGATGGTCGAGAACAAGACGCTCTTCCGCAGCGACGCCATCTTCATCCCAGGGATCGGGTTCATCCTCGGTTTCCCGATCGGCCCCATCGTCGCCATCGAAGAGTTCGCGGTTTACTGCAAGTGATTCACATCACGCTCACGTGAGACCGCTGGCTCGAGATGAATATGTGAAGCAAAAGGGCGTCGGACTACCGACGCCCTTTTGCTTTTCGACCACGCGACTTACTGGTAGGAAAGAGCCTCACTCCGCTCACCGAGGACGCCTGACTCTATGGCCTGGAAACGCACACTTATCCTCTCACTGCTCGCCAGCACCTCGCTCGCCACGCACACCGCCCACGCGCAAGCAACCGACACAGCGGCGACATCGAGTGGACTGCCCGAGCAATCCGAGCAGCTCGCCTACGAGGTTCGCTTTCGCGGCGCCCGAGTCGCGAGCATCCGACATCACATCGGCTGCGCTACCGAGAAACACCGCGCCGCTGCCATGATCGCCACCAGCTACGGCATGGCCGAGGATATCCACTCCTTCCATATCCGCCTCGACTCCTTCTTCTCTCCCGAGAACGTCACCCCCTTGCAGGGGCGCACAAAGATCACAGAGGAAGGAAAGACCCGCTCCTACAAGAGCACCTTCACCGCCAAACCCGAGGTGCAGGTCGAGGCAAAGATCTTCGACACCCAAAAACGACAGCAGCGCTACAACCTCCCCGAAAGAGGACATGACCTGCTCTCGTGGATGCTCCACCTGCGCGCGGCAAACACCCACTGGGAGAAGGGGCACACGCAGTCTTACTACATCTGGGATGGATGGAAGCTCGTGCAGCTCGAGGCAAAGATCGCTGGCCAGCAAAACCTCGAGACGCCACACGGCACCTACAGAGCGTGGGTCGTGGACGTGAAGCGCACGCGCATGAAGTACGATGAGAAAGGGAGCAAGTTCAAGCCCTCGGCAGAACCAGACAAGCTCGGCACCCTCTGGTTCACCACAGGCCAGGATCACATCCTCGTCGGGATGGACTTTGACTCGCGCATCGGCATGGCGAACATTCGCCTCACCCGCGCCGAGCGCGAGTCGTGCGACAAAAAGTAAAAATCAGGGGAGCGGGATAAACTCGTCCTCATCACCAGGAGGCAACGTGAAGCGAGGATCACCATGCTCGCGCTCGCGCCATGCCTCCTTGGCCTCCTCGATCCTCTCCTTGCTCGAAGCAACGAAGTTCCACCAGATGTAGCGCGATCCTCCCAGCGTCTCGCCGCCAAGCAACATCACGCGCGCGCCTCGCTCCCCCGCCTTGAGCGAGATGTTATCGCCAGGGCGAAACACCATCATCTGCCCCTCGGTGTACTCCTGCCCGGCGACAAAGACGCTCCCCTCGACCACGTAAGCGCCGCGGTCCTCATGGTTGTCAGGCAATGGGATCGCTGCCCCGGCGAGCAAGGCCACGTCCAGATAAAACATGTCCGAGAAGACCTTGACCGGTGACTCCTCTCCGTAGGCCGTGCCGAGGATCAGGCGCGCTTCCTTGCCCTCTCCCTCGAGGAAGGGGAGCGCCGCCTCGTCTGCGTGCTCGAAGCTCGGCGCGATATCCTCGCTCGACTCGGGGAGCGCGACCCAGGTCTGAATACCGTGGAGCTTGTGCTTTTGGGCGCGCGTCTCGGCGCTGGTGCGTTCGGAGTGCGTGATCCCACGACCTGCGACCATCCAGTTGACCTCGCCAGGGTAGATCATCTGCTCGGTGCCAAGAGAGTCGCGGTGCTGAAACTCACCGCGAAAGAGATAGGTGACCGTCGCCAGCCCGATGTGCGGGTGTGGACGAACGTCGATGCCACCATCGATCATCTCGGCAGGCCCCATCTGATCGAAGAAGATAAAGGGACCGACCATCTGACGCTTGGCGGATGGGAGCGCGCGACGGACCTCGAAGCCGCCGAGGTCTCGCGCGCGTGGAATGATCAAGGTCTCGATCGCGTCGAGGTTCTCTGCTTCTGGGCAGGTTGGCTCGAGTGCAGGGTTCCAGCTCATGGTCGTGCTCCGTGATCCGTCGGTATGGTTTCGATCCCAGGACTGCGTCTCTCACAACAATCTCGGGATGATTCGACCTCGGAGCAAGGCACAACTGCGTCGCCCAGGAGGCAACAAACCTCTCACGACTCCGCTCACGACTCAGGAGTGACGCTCACTTCCCCGTATACTCGCCCATAAAGAGGACGTTCCCCGAGCGATCATTGATGGTGTAAACGAACGGCTTATCGAAGGTGATCGAGAGCGGCGGCGCAGGCTCGGGCTCGCTGTTGCCATACTCGATGATCACGGTCGCTGCTGCGGCGCGCGTCCCCTCCTTCGAGACCGAGATGTTGGCCTTGTGGATGTAGGTCTCGCGGAAAGCGCCGGTCAGCGTGCCGCCTCCGTCGGTGCCCGTGTCCTTTCGCAGGGCGTCGATGGCGCCCACGATGTCGGGGTTTGATGCCGAGTCGAACTCGGGCATCGAGAACGTCAACGCGACGCGACCTTGCATCCCGAGGATCTCGTCGTAGCGCTCGGCGCTCAAGCTGCTGGCGAACGCCTCGAAGTCACCGTGCGGCATCATCACGACCATGTGATATTCATGCGCGTAAGGGATGGTCGCCACGCTCAGCTCCTCGGTGCTCCCCGCGCGCCCTTCCTCGTAACTCTGTCCAAACGCGCTGGTTTCCTGAGCACCGCCATCAGCCTGGAAGCTGATCGCTGGCTTCTCCTGCATCTCGCCATCCCAGGCCCCCGCGAAGAAGACCACGTTGGTCGTCACCGCCTCCGTGTCCGGGTCGATCAAGCCCTCGTCGAGGAAGTCCTCCAACAATCCGAAGCTCTTCTCCTCGATCCAGTCGTTGATGATCTGGCGCGACTTCTCCGGCTCACCGTTCAGATCGAGCATGTGCGTGCGGTCGAAGTTCCCGCGCCTGGAAGGATCGCTATCATCGATCCAGTAGATGTCGTTGGAGACAAAGAGCGAACGCTCTGCTTCGGGCACATCCTCGTAACCACTTCGGTCCGAGACCCACGCCGTCAGCATCTTCCAGCTCTCGTTGTCCATCTGCTCGTCAAAGCGAAAGACCTGCTCGAAGGCAGGCTTCACAGGAGAGTCCGCCGCACCCTTGTAGTAATTCGAGAACGCGCGGCTGATGCTAAACGGCGAGATAACGAGGTTCTTGTTCTCCCCACCGCGCAACTTTGCATACATGTCGAAAGCAAACGCCGTGTTCGCCTCCTGCATCGTCCTCGCGAGGTCGTAGTCATGCTCTCCGCCGAATGCCTCACGCTCCTGCACGACCTCGAACGTCTGGGTGGTTTCGGGCGTCGTGCTATTTTTCTCCGTTCCATCCGAGTTGTTCTCCGATGGACCACAACCTGCGGCGAGGCAAAGAAGGAGAGAGGCTTGCAGGGCAAGTGAGAGGAATTTGGTCGTCGCGCGCATGTCGGGCTCCGTAAGTGGTATGAAAATCATATGTTCGTTGTAAACGACGGCGCTATCACCGTCACATCAACAAAACTACCGAGCCAGAAAACACGAATCAAGACTTTGGGCCAAAAATGTCCCCATTTCTCATTTCCACAGATAAAACTCGCCCCGCGACCCGCTTTGGGAGCCTTCGGATTTGGCTGTGAGTTATGCGTGGGGGAGCTTTGTTGCAGGTCGTGCAGAACGCACGACTTGCATCGAAGTGCCCCTCTCGCAAAACGCACTGCACACATCGACGCTCACCGACCGAGCGCGTAGTGCGAGGCACAGTACGAGGCACAGAGGGGCCGCGGGGGCGCGCTCAGAAGCGCCACTGCCACTGGAGCTGGACGGGGTTGCTGTCGACGGGAAAGCGCACGGGCCAGGGTTGATCGTCGTCGATCTTACTCAGGTCGCTCTCGAGGCCATCCTCGACCACGCGGCGTGCGTCGCGGTTAAAGCGGTGCGCGCCCGAGACTGCGCCAAAGATGGTGCCCGTGTACCAGATAAGCTCGACCAACCCGATGAGCGTCGCCTGGCCATAGCGCTTGGAGGCGATCGAATCGGCCATCCCATAGATAAACGCGCCGTTGAAGATCATCGCCCAGATGCCCGCGCCATACTCCTCGATGTAGAAGTGACCGAGGCCAGGGATGATCGAGAGCGCGCCCGCGAGCGCAGGGCGCTTCCTCGGCAAGACGAGCCCATCGACATGAGCCGCGATCTCGTCCGCCTTGACCTTCAAGGGTGACTTCTCGGGCAACGTGCGCAGCGCCTCGACAGACTTCTCGAACTCGTGCACCGAGGCGTAGTGACGCGCCAACCCGAGCTTGGCGTAGGACTTCAGGTAAAGGCAATCACCCGCGCCGACGGCGTTGGGCGTCTTCTCCTTTTGCCCCGTGACGACAAACCCATCGCACTTGTTGAACAGGTCCATGAAGGCGCGCGTGGCGACCTTCCCCTGCCCTGCCTTCGAGGCGACATCCCCGAAATAGATCCTCGCCCACGCGGCCATCCGATCCGCCTCGGGGCGCGTGGTGATGATCTGCTTGAGTATGTCCGCCGATGCCGCGAGCTTGCCTGCCTGCGCATACAGCCAGGCGATCTTGAGGCGCACCGCGTCCCCCTGATCCTTGTCCGCGTTGCGCATCAGGAAGAGCTCGTACTGGGTGATGGCGCGGTAATAATCACCGCGGTAATAGAAGACGTCGCCACGGTAGAGCGGATCATCGACGAGCTGGAGCTCCGCGCCTGGGCTTGGCGCCATGATCTGCTGCGCGCTCACGAGCGCTGGCGAAAAACACACCAACAGCGCGAGCAGCGCCGCCAACAACTTCTTTGCAGGAACGATCATCGAGGTTGGCAAGATTCGCCTCATCACCGACTCGTGTTACATTGTTCGACGCGCTGGCCACGACCCCGAACAGGTCGAAAAACAGGCAGACAGCGCAAGCCGTGATAGCGCATCATCAAGCGTCGCTCAAGCGCGCATCGTCATACTGTTTACGAGGAGAGAGAGATGACCACAGAGAACAAACGCGCCGTATTGATCGTGCTCGACAGCGTCGGCGTGGGAGAGCTCCCCGACGCCGCAGACTTTGGCGACGTGGGCGCACACACCCTGGGACACATCGCCGAGGTCGTCGATGGGTTCGACATGCCAAACATGCGCTCGCTCGGCCTCGGCAACATCGACACGCTGCCGCAGCTCGCCGCCGCCGCATCGCCAAACGCCAACTGGGGCAAGATGACCGAGGTCAGCCTCGGCAAGGATACCACCACGGGCCACTGGGAGTTCGTCGGGCTCATCATGGAGGAGCCCTTTCGCACCTTCCCCGATGGCTTTGGCCCGGACATCCTCGAGCCTTTCCAGGAAGCGATCGGCGCCTCGGGCGTGCTCGGCAACAAGGCCGCCAGCGGCACCGTCATCATCGAGGAGCTTGGCCGCGAGCACATCACCACCAAGCTCCCCATCGTCTACACCTCTGCCGATCCCGTCTTCCAGATCGCGGCACACGAGGACGTCATCCCGCTCGAGACCCTCTATCACTGGTGCGAGGTCGCCTATGATATCGTCATCCCGCTCGGGCTCTCACGCGTGATCGCCAGGCCCTTTGTCGGCGAGTGGCCAAATTACAAGCGCACCTCCAACCGCAAGGACTTCGCGCTGCCGCCAGTCCGCGAGACCGCGCTCGATGCGCTCTCCAAGGCTGGCGTGCACGTCACAGGCGTTGGCAAGATCGGCAACATCTACGCGCACCAGGGCGTGCACGACTCGCTCCACACCGAGGATAACGCCGATGGCATGCGCCAGACCCTGCAATGCATCCAGGAGAACCGCGAGGGGTTGATCTTTACCAACCTCGTCGACTTCGACTCGAAGTTTGGACACCGCCGCAACCCGCAAGGCTACGGTCAGGCGTTGATGGAGTTCGACGCCTGGGTGCCCACGCTCCTCGACGCGCTCTCGCCAGGGGATCTGCTGATTATCACCGCAGACCATGGCAACGACCCGACCTACCGAGGCACAGATCACACGCGCGAGTACGTGCCATTGATTTCGATGGTCAAGGATGGCCCCGTGGGCAATGACCTCGGCAACCGCTCGAGCTTTGCCGACATCGGCGCCACCATCGCTGACTACTTCGGCGTCGAGTGGAAGGTCGGCGAGAGCTTCCTGTCGTCGATGCGCTGACGAGTCACACCAGCGCGCTGACCGCGCGCAAGACGTCCACATAGCTCACGATGCCGACGAGTTCTCCGCTCGTCGGCTCGACCACGGGCAAGGCGCCGATGCGATACTCGAGCAAACGCTCGATCGCTTCCTTGACGTCCATCTCGGGGTGCGCGACCTCGACCGAACCCGACATCACATCGCCGAGCGACGCCTCCAGCGGACCGAGCGTGATCGGCCCCGCTGCATCCAGCAGCGTGGGCGCCATAAAGACCTGCAAATCGCGTAAGCTCACGATCCCCAACAGCTCGTTCTCCTCGCCCAACACGGGCAAGTGGCGAAAGTCCTCTTCGTGGAGCGCGCGCAATGCGTCGCGTACCGTCCAACCCGTGTCCGCCGCGAGCGGCGCGTGCGTCATGATTTCTGAAACGACCATGGGTGACCTCCTCTTTTGATCAAACATCGCGCTGGCAAAACATCCTGGCGCCAACGCATCGCTGCCATGACCCCATAGCAGCCCCCATGCCAGGAGCGCGCTCGAAACAACAAAGCCCGTCGAAGTGCGCTTTTAAAGCGCACTTCGACGGGCTTTGTCCAATATCGACGACGTCGAAAGCGGTATCACTGGCGAACTTTACGCGCGATGATTCTCACCGCGCGCAATTTTGGCGCGATGGCGTGTGCATCAACGCTCTGGCGCGGGGATTGATGTCGAGAAGAGCAACGGGTCGAGCTCGACATCCTCGCGCCTGCGCAACGTCTCGACGCCAGGACATTCCTCGAGCAACTGCTCGACGCTCAAATCGAGGACGGGGTGAACCCAACCGGGCGCGATCTCGGCGAGCGGCGCCAGCACGAAGGGCCTCTCGTCGAGGGCGGGGTGTGGGAGCGTGAGGTCGTCCTCGATCATGATCTGCTGATCCATCAGCAAAAGGTCGAGGTCGATGGTGCGCGGGCCCTTGTCGATCTCGCGCACGCGCCCGAGGAGTTGCTCGACGTGCATCATCTCCATCAGCAAGAGCTGCGGAGAGAGCGAGGTCTGGAGCAAGGCGCAAGCGTTGAGAAAATCAGGTTGGTCGAGCACATACATCGGCGCGGTCTCCCACGCAGAGCTCACCGCGATGAGCGCGATATCCTCGTGCTCGGTGAGCAACACGAGCGCCTCTCGCAGCATCTGCTCGCGCGCTCCCTGATTCGATCCGAGGCCAATGGCCGCTCGTGAGTGTTTCTGCATCGCAAACAATATGATACGAGTTGCGGGTTCCGATTAGCGGCGCCAAACGACCATAAAGCATCATGTTCCACAAGCTCAAAATCATCGCCCTCCCCTGCGCGCTCGCGCTCATCTCCAGCGCTTGCGTCGAGGGGAGCGAGCCCACCGGGCGCCCCGTCATCACGCGCAGCGCGCTCGAGCAGGACGTCTACGCGTCGACCAGGATTCTCGATCCTGGTACCGGCACGCCTCAGGATGAGATCGACAAGCTCGGCTCCCTCTTCGAGAGCTTCGAGAAGAACGCCCCTCGTCTGTTGCGCCAGAACGACCTCGGCCCTCGCGTCGAGATGATCGAGCGCGCCTACATCACATCCGGGCGCTACATGGATCTCGTGGCGATTTACAGGAAGGATGTCGAGGAACATGGCCTGAAGGAAGGTCTCTCGCCCATCCGCCTGACCTGGGCGATGGTGCGGCTCGGGCAAGAGGACGAGGCAAAGCGCCTGCTCGGGGAGATCCTGGCGCTGCGTCCAACGGACGCCGACGCCTGGTTCCTCTATGGCGCCTACTGGATCAAGTACGCGCGCAGCTCGAGCGATGCCGCCAAGAAGGTCGTGCTCGCCTGGCGCAAGGTCGTCGAACTCGACCCGAACTTCCGCGGCTTCGAAGGGATCAACGCGCCGACTCTCAAGCGCGAGACCGACGCCATCGCCAAGGGCACGCCGATCCTCCCTGGAGAGCTCGAGCTCCTCGAGGCGACGCTCACGTCAAAGGTAAAAGAGCCAGCCCCTTCACCCACGGACGAGAAGACGCCCACCGATGTGCCGACGCCCGATGGCGAGGCTCCATCGGAGCAACCCGGCGAGGCAACGCCAGACGAGACAACGGCCATCCCCGCCGAGAATGCGCCTGTGGAGACGGCCGTCCCCGAGGATGTGGCGAAAGAGACGACGCCCGTCGCCGACAATGTGGCCGAGACCGCACCATCGCCAACGCCTCCAACCCCCGAGAAGAAAGGCCCCGAGCCGATGACGGTGTTGATGGGACGCGCGCAGCTCGCGCTCGCTCAGGGCGAGAACGCGCAGGCAGCTGGGTTTATCCGCGCAGCGATCAGCGCGCACGCGCCAGAAGGAAAGTTCGACAAGTTGGCCGAGTCAAAGCAAGGAAGCGGCGATATCTTCGCGCTGGTCCGCATCTCATGGCAAAGCAACCACGATCGCAACGGCGCCGCGCGCGCTTTCCGAGGACTCGCCACGCGCGTCAAAGGAGAGAAGGACGCGACGCTGACTTACGAGATGGCGATGTTCGCGTGGAAAGAGATGGAGGACAGGCCGCTCGCCATCGAACTCTTCGAGCAATTCGCCTCGCTCGACCCGGAGCGCGCGCGCTCGATGAACATCGACAAGGTCATCGACTCGGTGCGCTCGAACTGACATCACCTGTCACGACAACGCGCAGGTGTTCTGAAAGAAGTTGAATTTGTTCAACTTTCGATCGTGAGCACCAGGCGACAGCCATCCTCGACGCCTTCCCAACCAGGCGGGACGATCCAGACGTTTCGCCCTTCCGTCACGAGCGCGCGCAAGCGCGCGTGATCCGACTCCTTCGCAGGATCGAACATCCAGCGCTCCCCTTCAGGGAGCGTCTCTGGCGCGACCTCATCGAACACACCGCGCGCGAGCGCCGCGAGCCGCTCTCTGTCTGGGAGCGAGAGCTTGTAGACAAACGAGTTGGAGGCGTGCGTATGCAGGCTGGGTCGGTGCACGGTGATACGCATCGGGCCAAAGCGCGAGTGCACGCGGATGGCGGCGTTGTCGAACTGCGTGACGCCGACCTGTTTGCTCGCGCCATAGAGAAGCATCGCCAACGCCTTGGTGCGCGTGGCGATCCCCTGACCTGTGACCTGTGATTGCAGCGAGAAGCCGCTCACACAACCTGGCTCGAGCGTGGGGCAAGCGCAGTACTCCGACACGGGCAACAACCCACGATAATCCTCGGGCACCTGGAGCAATTGCTTCAAGTCATCATCGGCGTCCTCGAAAGGAACGCCGAAGCCGATCACCGCAGAAGAGAGGATGCCGCAGTCGAGCAGCACCCAGAGCGGCATGCCCATGTTGGTGTCGCCGCCGAACGCGAGCTGGTTGGTGTAGTTGAGGATCTTGCCAAACGGCGCCGAGTCGGCGTCGTCGACAAAGAAATACTCGAGGGGATGCTCGCCGAGGTCATGCCCCTCGATAGAGAGCAATGGGAGGTTCTGGCGAGCAGTGAGTACGAACGGGATCAACATCACAGCCCCAATGAAACGAAGGGGAAGAAGCGTCTTGGAGTCGCTGTCAGCTTCGGCCAAGGCGTTGCGCGACGAGGTCGTGCAAGCCATCGAACTCGAGTGAGATCTCGGGACGCCGTGACGCGAGCGCATCACTCAAGAGCTCGAGCACCGTCGCCATCGCCTCGATCAATGGCGCGTAACCCGGCAACAGCGAGCGCACGTCATCGATGATGGCGTCAGCGTCTTCATGGTGGCCCGCTTCGTCAAGCACCAACGCGCGCATCAGGTTGGCCACGATCGCCAGGCGCAGATCCCCAAGGTCGCTAAACGTGCGCGCGGCCTCGGCGAAGGTGCGCTCGGACTTGTCGAGCTTGCCGAGCTCGCGCTCGAGGCGACCGACGAGCATCCAGCACCGCGCCTCGCCACGACGCGCGCCCATGGCGCGGTATCCTTCGAGCGCGTCGCGCACGAGCGACTGCGTATCGGGGAAGCGTCGAATGGCGAACGCGAGATCTGCCAGGTGATATTTGCACTCGGTCAGGCCGCGGCGGTCGCGGAACATTTCGTAGAAGCGGTGCGCCTTGCGCAAGGATTCAGCGGCGTCCTTGTTGGCGCCGCGCCCTTGCGCGATCTTGCCGAGCAAGAGCAATGAGTGCGCGACATAGTGGCGCTTGCCGAGCTCCTCGAAGGAGTCGATCGCCTCCTTCGCGCGCGCCTCGGCGTCCGAGGGCTGGCCAGACTGGCTCAGGAACTCGGCGGTGTTGAGCTGCATCAGCGCGCGCTCTTCCACATCGCCAAAGCGCTCCACGGTGAGCACGGCGCGGCGGCGGTAGAGCTCGGCGCGGTCGGCCTCGCCACGTCGCCAGGCGATCTCTGCGAGCGCGCGAAGCACCTCGGTCTCGAGGAGCTTCTCCTGGCTGTTTTGCGCCTTGTCGAGCGCCTCTCCAAGCGTCATATGCGACGCGCTCAAGTCACCGCGGAGGAAGTCGATGTTTCCCAGACCATAGAGGCAGTACGCATCGACAAGGCTCGCGACGGCGTCACGGATATCACTGCTCGGGAATTGCAGCGCACGCATCGCGTCGCGACGCGATGCCTCGAACCAACTGGTCGCCTCGTCGAACTCGCCCTGGCGCATCGCCAGATCACCGAGCCCCCACCTCGCCCACAGCGCGATCTCACCGGACTCACTGCCGAGCAACTTTCGGTAATCCTGCCTGGCGGAGTCATACTCACCGAGTCTTCGCTCGAGATGCGCGACCTCGAGCGCGACCTGATCCCCGCGAAGGACCACCGAGGCTTCTTCCAGCTCGGAGAGCTCGCCCGAGTTTGGCGCGGCCTCGACCGCCTCGGCGATCTCCTCGGCGCGGCGAAACAGGCGCATCGCGGTCTTGAGATCACAAGCCGCCAGGGATTGCCGCGCGGCCTTGAGCGTGAACTTGTAAACCCCGCGAGGGTTCTTGGCGTACTGGTAGTGCTGCGCGATCTCGAGCGCGCGAGCGCCGATGTGGTCGCCCCAGCGCTTGATCTTTGCCTCGGCGGCCAACCTGTGGAGTTGGCGCTGGCTGCGCTTGGCGCGAAGATCCTGGAGCAACACATCACGCATCATCGCGTGCTCGAACTCGAGGATATCCTCGCCGCTGTAGCCGACCTCGCGCAGAAGCCCCTGGCGCACGAGATCCTCGAGCACCTGATCGAGTTCACCGAGCCATGGCTCGCCGGGCTCGTCCGTGATCAACTGACGAAGCAGCTTGTAATCGAAGTCCCTGCCGAGGATGGCTGCGCGCTCGAGGATGGCGCGCGTGGCCTCGGGAGAGGTCGACGAGCGGCACGCCTGAGAGGCGCGATAGCGCATCATGTCGGCGATCTCGTCGGGGATCTCGCGCGTGAGTTCGACCCCTTCGGCGAGCTTCCACATGCCGGAGTCGTAAGTGAGCTTGTTGGACTCTTGCAGGAAGCGAATGATTTGCGTGACATGGAGCGGGTTGCCGCCGGAGCGCTCGGAGATGCGCTCGGCGAGCATATCATCCAGGGGGAGCAACTTCCTCGCGAGCGCGACGGTCTCGTCGTGCGCCAGGCGCTTGAGGTGCAACCGCACGATATCATTGGAGCCAAAGCGCATCAGGCGGCTCATGGCGTCCTTGAGGCGAGGCACTTGCTCGAGCTCTTCGCTGCGCATCGAGGCCACGAGCACGATCGGCGCTGGCGTCAGGTGCAGGCCGACGGCGAGGTGTTCGAGGAAGCTGATGGTGAGCTCGCCAGCGTCATGGAGATCCTCGAGGATCAGCAGGAGCGGCTTGTCCGTGGCGCTTCGTCTGAGGATGCGCTCGACGACGGCGAAGACGCGCTCCTGGTCAGAGAACGAGCGCTCGGCGCCATCATCCCCGAAGGCGTTCTCATCGCCAGGGGGGCGCAGCAAGCGGATGACCAACTCGGCCTCATCGCGCGTGAACTCCCACTCGAGGAGCTTGCGTTCGATAACGTAAGGGGCGTCATCGGGGCTGCGGTCGATGGTACCGAGGAGCTGCTCGAGTGATTCTCGCATCCCGGAGAAGCCACCGAGCGCGCGCGTGTAATTTCCCTGCGCGACGCGCATCACGCCCGCCTCTTCCACGCGAACGCGCACCCACTGGACCAACCTCGACTTGCCGATGCCTGCCTCGCCATCGAGCAGGATCAGGCTGCCGAGCCCCTGCCGGAGCGCGCCGCGCAGGTGCTCTTCGAGGACGCGACGCTCGGCGCCGCGCGCGACCAGCGGTGCGATCTGCCCCTGCGCGCCAAACTTCGAGTTCCCGAGCATCATCGAGGCAGGCGCGATGGTCTGCCCACCAAACCCTGATATAAAGCCAAGCTGCGAGATGTTCCCGGCGAGGTTAAAGTTGGAGACGTCGTGGCCAGGGCCCATCGTCATCCAGGGGACGTAGCTGAACTCGGCGATCAGGCTGACGAGGACCTCGCGCACCTCCGAGGCGTTCTGGAACCGCTCGACGGGGTCCTTGGCGAGCAACCTGTAGATGCACGCCTCGAACTCGGCGGGGATGGTTATGCCATCCCTTGGCTGGAGCTGTGGGATCGGCTCGCGCAGGTGGCCACGCATCACCTGGCGAGGATCATCGCCGGGGTAAGGAGGCGTGCCCGCGAGGATCTCGAACAGGATGACGCCGAGCGCGTAGAGGTCGACGCGAGGATCGACGGGCGCGCGCTTGAAGATCTCGGGCGCCATGTAACGCGGCGTGCCGAGGATGACGCGATCACCTTCCGGGTCCTCCTCGCCGATGTCCATGGGGACATTGGAGAGGTTGAAGTCGCCGGTTTGTGTGGCGGCGAGGCCGAAGTCGACGAGCTTGATGATCTCTCGGCCATCATCATCACGGGTGATCATGATGTTGGAGGGCTTCAAGTCGCGGTGAATGATCTCTCGCGCGTGCGCGGCGCTGAGCGCGCTCAGGATCTGGTCGGTGAGCGAGAAGAGGCGCATCAAGTCGATCGACTCGCGCTTCATCCCGGTCATCCCCTCGCCATCGATAAACTCCATGGCGAGCCAGAGCGACTCCTCGGACTCGTCGATCCCGAAGTCGAAGACACCTGCAATGTGTGGATGGTTGAGGCGCGCGATGGCACGAGCTTCACGCGCGAAACGACGGCGAGCTCGCGGCGTGAAGGCGTTGCGTGAATGCAGCACCTTGAGCGCGACTTCGCGATCGAGTGAGGTCTGGAGCGCCTTGTAGACAGCGCCCATACCTCCTTCACCGATGCGCTCCAAGATCACGAAGCGCCCGGCAACCTCCGATCCTCTCTGGTATTCGGACATCGCCGCCTTGTAGGCCAACAGGAGAGTGGGAAAGTCAGGTCAACAGCAGCGAGGATAACCCAACTGCCCCCCTTTGGCCAGTCTTTGGATCAGCCCTCGAGCCTTGCCACCAGCGCGCTCATCTGAGAGAGCGGAGTAGCTGAAGAACTGCACCAACTTACAAAGAGGACGTCGGCAGGATCGGCCAACAACGCGGCGACGCGCTCGAGGTCATGGATGAGCGTCGTGGCGCCTTCCCAGACATGAACGCCGAGCTCGCAGATGAGGCCGCGGCTGTCCACGCGCCCATAGAAGATCGTCCCCGCCGCGGACTCGATGGCAAAACCAGCGCAGACCTCGCGCTCGGGATCATGCTCGCCATGGCAGAGCGCCACGCCGTCAAAGCGCTCGCCATCGAGCGCGTGAAGGAGCTGCTCTGTCGAGAGAGCCAACCCCTCGAGCGGCCTCTCCAGCGTCGCGCGAGCGTGGGTCAATCCCGGCATCGTCAGGGCGATGCGGTCGAACTCGAGACCCACGCGAGCGTGATGCGCCGCGACGATCAATTCGTTCTGGCGCCAATCCTCGTCGTACATCAACAAGAGGTCGGGCGCGTCCTCGTCATCCTCTTCATACAGGGAGAGGTCATCCTCGTCCTTATAGGGAGACGCGATGGCGCGCGTGAGCGGGAGCTCTCCATGTTTTGTGGGTGGGGCAAAGAGTTGTTCGTTGCCAGCGCCAACGTCCGCGTCTGCGTCCGATGGCTGCTCCTTGCGCTTTAGCCAAAGCTTGAGCTCGCCGCTGCGCACGAACAACGCGCGCTGCAACGGCTCGGCGCGCACGACATCGAACAAGCCGACGCCGAGATCGAGCGTGGTGTGTTGCTCGAAGGTCTCGGGCAACTCGTCGCTCTCGATATGCGTCACGATCACGATGTCATCGCTGATGGCTTCGCGAAACTCGACGCGAATCGATTTGGACCCCGATCCGTTCGGATCGATCGCTCCCTGTTCCATGGTCGCTCCTGCTCTTCCCTGAGTGAGGCGCCTCCCCTGACGCCCTCACCTCTCGTATTGTTCACACCTGATGTGCGAACATCAAGCAGCGCACCCCATTTTGCTCAGGGCAGCTGCGCTTCGATCGCGCCGGTGAGCTCCTCGCTCCCGGGCTCGACCTTTGGCTCGAACCTCGCCACGACCTCTCCCGCTGGAGAGACGAGGAATTTGGTGAAGTTCCAGCGCACTTCGCCGCGGATGCCCTCGGCGGTCTCTTCTGTCAGGTAGGCGTAGAGCGGGTGAGGCTCGCTACCCTTGATCTGAACCTTGGAGAAGAGCGGGAAGGTCACCCCGTAGTTCTTCTCGCAAAAAGCCAGGATCTCGGACTCCTCGCCGGGCTCCTGAGCGCCGAAGTCATTGCAAGGGAAACCGAGTACGGCGAACCCTCGCGCTGCGTAGCGATCATGGAGCTCCTGGAGCCCTTTGTATTGACGCGTATATCCGCATTCGGATGCAGTATTCACGACGAGCAAGGCTTTACCACGGTAGTCCTTCAGGTCAACTTCTTGCCCCTCGATCGAGGTCACGGTCACATCCAGCATCTTTTCTCTCTCTCTCGGTTTTGGTTTGTCATCTCGCCCAGGAGGGCGTCCTCAGCTGATCATCGCGGCGAGGTCTGGCCTGCCGACGAGCACGAAGTAGCTATGCAGGATACCCGCCACAGCGCGGAAGGTTTCGTCGAACTCGGCCATCGCTTCGTTACGTGCGTCGAGCGCCTCTCGGATCTCGCGCGCTTCACGCGCGACATCCTCGAGCGCCGTGATCAAGGGGATGATTTCCGTCTCGATGCGATCCGCCAGCGGCGCGAGGTCGAGATCAAAACCATAGGGCGATGACTCCTCTAGCGGGCGCGTGCGCAGCGCGGACACGCTCGCTTCGGCAGATTCCTTGAGCGAGGACGGAGAGCGAGGGAGGTCCTCGCTGAAGCCGTACTCGGCGGCGAGCTCCTTACTGTAGGCGGCTTCGAAGAGCAGGCGCGTGTCGTTGAGCGTGGCCGAGAGCTTGGCGATGGCCGCGTCGCGCGCGTCGCGGTACTGCTGATCATCGCTCGCTTCCAACTCGACCTCGCGCTCGGCGTCATTGAGCACATCGAGCGCGCGAGACACCACGCCAAGGTGTGATGAGAGCAAGCTGTTCGCGTCGATCCCCTCGGCGTGCGAGAAGACCTTGCTCAATGGACCCACGAGCTCGAACTCGTGGAGTTCGATCATGGAGATGAGTGATTCGACGTGTTTGATTCGCTCGTTGACCGCGCGAGACGCCATGAAAGACCCCGTTTGCAAACGTGATATAAGAAGTGGGCACCTGTGGATTCACCCTCGAATTGTGCCTGATTATGCGGGCATGCGACAAGCATCGAGGATGAGGTTTGCGTCCTGAAGATGAGGCGCCGACCTGTCGCACGCAAAAGTGAAGCCGCC
>JAYZVO010000150.1:0-12418 GCA_036155555.1 Myxococcota bacterium | reverse complement strand
GGGATTGCCTGATATCAGGCAATCCCACGACCTCTTTTTTTTCTGCGCGCGATGCTCTACAACGAGACGTGCTCCTCCTATTTACGGCATTTTCAGAGGTCCCTCGAAAGGCAGCGCGTCATTGAGTCAGTTGGATCGCGAGCAAAAACGAGAGCTTATCCAGAAAGGTCGCTTCAGCTTGATGACCGTCGCCAAGGCGCTCGGTCGATCCAGGCTCGCGCGGCTCGCCGTCATCCCGCTCTGGTCTCTCGACCCCTTCGACGCGAACCTCCCCACGCGCCAACCTGCCGAGCTCTACCGAAGCTCCAGGCGCGCCGCGCTCGTGCCCGAGTACGACGGCGGCCTCAAGGTCATGAGCTGGAATATCAAGTACGGCGGCGGTCGGATCGATTTCTTCTACGATGGCCACGGCGATCGCGTCTTGATGTACGAGCACGAGGTGTTGCACCACTTGCAGCGCCTGGCGCACGCGATCAACAAGGTCGAGCCCGACGTGCTCCTGATTCAGGAGATCGATCTTCGCTCTCGCCGCTCCTCGATGATCGATCAGCTCCAGTGGTTGCTCGATCACACCTCGCTCTCGTTCGCCGCGTTTGCCTCGCAGTGGAAGATCGGCTGGTTGCCAAGCCGTGGGCTCGGCGCGGTGGATACGGGGATCGCGATCCTCTCGCGCTACCCCATCGATCAGCAGCAGCGCTGGGCGTTGCCGCTGATCGACGAGCAGGATGGTTTGACGCAGTACTTCTTCTTGCGGCGTTGCCTGTTGACCGCGCGCATCAACGTCCCTGGCGTCGAGCCCTTGCAGTGCGCGTGCGTGCACACCTCGGCGTTTGCCTCGGGTGATACGAAGCGGTGGCAGTTCGATACGCTCGGGCGCTACCTCGACGAGCTCGGTGAGGGTGGCGAGCGAGCGCTCCTCTTTGGTGGGGATTTTAACATCCCGCCGCCGGGCGCGCGCAGGTTGCACGGGTTCGATGACAGCGTGGCGGTCGAGGAGGCGTTTCAGGCCAATGATTTTCGCGGGCAGACGCGATGGCTCGAGCCGCTCTACGAGCACTACAACCCGGCGGTCCCGCTCGAGGCATACCTGGAAAACGAGGACGCTTACTTCTCGCATACCACCGACGCCAACGGTTTCTGGAACCGCAAGCTCGACTACCTCTTCACCAACCGTTCCTGGCTCCCAGGCAGCGGCTTGACCTTCCAGAGCGTCGAGAATGGCGGCATCGAGACGATGCCGCTCTCGGATCACGCGCCCGTCTTCGGGGTGCTCGAGCTTTGAGCAAGGGATCTCTGTCATCGCGTTCCCCTTGTTCTGTGGCCCTTATCGCCATGGTCCTGTTCTCACTGCCCGCGCTCGGCGCGCGTGAAGCGCGCGCCGAGAACGCGCTGTGGAGCGCCGGTTCTGCCTACACCTCGCCATCGGGACGAACGGAGGTCAACCTGACGACCCCGTCGCTCTACGCGCTCTCGGACGAGGCCGAGATCTTTGTCGATCTGCCGCTCATGGCGTTGACACCAAACGTTGGCTACAAGCGCGCGTGGCCTGGCGCGTTCGCTCGAGCGAACGCGCCGCTCGCGGTCAGCACGCGCCATCGCGCGAGCTCACCGAGCCTGCTACGCGGCATCTCGACGCTTGGCGAGAACCCCTTCTTGCTCACGTTGGAGTCGGACCTCCTGGTTAGCGCCAGGATTGGCCCGCGCGCTTCGATCCTGACATTCTCTGCGGGGGGGAGTTGGACACCACATCTGGGGCGAGAGGTCGCGTTCGTCGATGAATGGGACCTCCTTGCGCCACGGGTTGGCAACGCCCCATGGGTCATGCGAGGGCGTCTGCGATGGGATGCCTTGTTGAGCGGGCAGATGTATTGGTTCCTCGACACGCAGTTGTTTGTCTTGCCTGCGGCGGAGTTTGCTCAGATCGAGCAGCGCGTGGAGGTTTCATGGCGTTGGCGCAGGGTGAAGTTTGGCGCGGGCGTGATGGGGATATTGTCCATAGACGAAAAAGGAGCGCGCTCGATGAGCGCGCTCCCTACGCTGGACGCTGGCGTGGCCATCGATTGATTCACGCGCTCACTTCTTGGTGATGCGTCTTTCTTTCACATCGAGCGGGGAGTTTTTGCCGAGGTAGTCGACGAAGGCGTCCGCGTCGACGGGACCGCCTGCGGCCTGTTTCAACTCGGCGAGCAGGGGGAAGCCGTCTCCACCCGAGGCGAGGAAGCTGTTGACTGTGATTTTGTATGTCGCCTTCAGGTCGATGGGCTTGCCCATGTAGAGGATCTCTTTCGGGTCGATGTGATCCCCTTCGGTCTCGCTCCAGCTGTAGGTGAGCTGTGAGGATGGTTGCAGCAAGCGGACGCGATCCTGACCTTGCCACTGCATCTCGAGCAGTTGTTCGAGCTGGGCGCCAGTGATTTCGAGGACGACGAGGGTGTTGCCAAATGGCTGGACGCTAAAGACCTCCTCGTAGGTCACCACGCCATCGCCTTCTCCAGCGGCGGAGCCCGCATACGACACATCATTGCGCACGCCGCCGAGGTTCATCAGCGCGAACTGAGCGCCGCCCATATCCTCGGCGCTCGTCGCGCTGACCTGTGCGTCGGCGATGATGCCAGCGAGTTGCGAGTATCCGTGGTCATCTGTGGCGCGTCGGATATCCTTGGCGACGCTGCCCACTGGTTTTTGCGCCAGCGGACGGACGAGCTCGCGGTAGCGGCTGATGTGCTTTGCCATCGGCTCGTCGAGGACGCCATCGCGCGTGGTCGCGACGTTGACGGCCTTCTTTTCGATCACATCGCCTGTCTTGGGGTCGATGGTGAGGTCGATCTCGGTGAGCACGCGCCCGAAGGACTTGGCGCTGGTGAGCAACCTCCCTTCGATCTCGCAGTTAAACGCCTGGTGGGTATGACCTGCGACGATGGCGTCGATGGAGGGATCGAGCTTCTCGTTGATCTCGACGATCGGGCCGACCAGCCCGGGGCAATCATTGATGTCCTTGTAGGCGGAGGGGTCCTTGTGCTCGGCGCCCTCGTGGATCACGACGACGATCGCTTCGACGCCCTGTGCCTGGAGCTCCTTGGCGGCCTTGTTGATGGTCTCGGCTTCGTCCAGGAAGGACACGGATTTGATGCCAGCAGGGCTCGTGGCGTCAGGCGTTCCCTCGAGCGTGAGCCCGATGAAGCCGACCTTGACGGCGCCAAACTCCTTGACGCCATAAGCAGGAAAGAGCGTCTCGCCGGTGTCCTTGACGATGACGTTGGCGGCGAGGAAGGAGAACTGGGCGCCCTCGTAGCTGTCCTTGCCCTGGCAGCCATCTTCGGGGTGGCAGCCACCTTTTTGCAGACGGAGCAACTCCTCGACCCCCTCGTCGAACTCGTGGTTGCCGACCGCGAGGAAGTCGAGGCCGAGTGTGTTCATCGCCTCGACGGTAGGCTCGTCGTGGAAGAGGGCGGAGATCAACGGGCTACCGCCGACGAGGTCTCCTGCGCAGACGAACACGTGGTTGGGGTTCTTCGCGCGCAGCGTCTCGAGGTGCGTGGCCATGGCGTCGAGGCCACCTGCCTCGACGCGCTCGCCAGCGAGCGCGACCTTGCCGCTCGGACCTTCCATGTGACCATGGAGATCGTTGAGCGCGATGACCTTGACGGTCACCGGCTCGGAGGCGACCTCTTCTTTTGGTTGGGGATCAGGTTTGGGGTCCTTGCAACCTGTGCTCGCGAGGATGGCGAGCGAACCGACGCAAAGAAGGGTGAGCAGGGTGTCAAAGGAAGGGCGCATGAGCTCCTCTCGGGTGTCTGGCGTGAGGGCCCCATCCTTTGTAAATATGGCGGGACCCATTGGCTTGCAACGGATGCGCCCGACAGCCTAGGTCGTCGATTTGACCTCGGCAAGAGAAGCTTGTGTGACGGGCACCTTGTTCTTTGGCCTGAGGTGGTTGGGGACTTGATCGAGCATGGGGAGCCCGGTGGTCGCGCCGAGCGTGGTGCAGACGTGCGAGCCGACGAAGCAACCGAGCTCGAGGATGCGGCGCCAGGTCTCTTCATCCCAGGCGCGGAGGCGAGCGCGCAACGCTCTGGCCGAGCGCACGTTCATATCCTCGGTCAGGCCACAGATGGCCGAGAGCACGCCTGCGACAAATCCATCGCCAGCGCCAGTGGTGTCGATGACCTCGACGTTTGGTGCGTTGACGTTCAGGCGGAAGTCTCCGCAAAAGACCTCCGCGCCGCCGGATGCGTAGGTCGCGATCAGGGCGGTGACGCCAGCGGGCTCGAACCACTCGGTGTAGATCTGCTCGGCGCTCATGCCGCGACCGAGCATGTCGATCTCCTCGTCGTTGAGCTTGACCAGATCCACGTTCGGGATCGCCTCGTTCATGCAAGGGAGCACGCGGCGCGTGTCATCCCAGAGGTGGAGGCGGATGTTTGGATCGAACGCCACGAAGCGATCACGTTGGTGAGCGGTGCGAAGCGCCAGCATGGCCGCGTCGCGAAGCTTGGGCGTGACCATCTGGTTGGTGCCAAAGAGCATCATCTCGGCGCGATCGATCTGTGTCAGGTCGACCTCTTCGATGCGCAACGTCTCGTCGGCGGTGATAATTTTGGGGGAGGTGAAGCTGCGCTCGCCATCGGGCGTCAGGCTCACGAACGTGAACCCGGTAGGCGCTTCATTGGTCGGGATCATGGCCAGGGTGCAAACCCCTTCTTTTGCCAGCGACTCGAGCAAGAAGTGCCCGAACTCATCTTCGCCGACCTTGCTCATCAGGCCGGATCGCCTGCCTAGCCTTGCCAGGCCGAGCGCCACATTCGCGGGCGCGCCGCCGACGATCTTGCGGAAGCTTTCGACATCGCGCAGCCGCGCGCGGCGGTCGGGCAGAAAGTCGATGATTGTCTCGCCGAAACACAAGACCTCGAGGGGGCGGGCGGTTGCTTGCGTCGTCATCTGGGGCGCTCCTGGTACACCTCGGCCATACGAGAGAGGGCTCTTTCGAATGTGCTCGCTCGTCGCCGAAGAATTCAGTACCGATGTAGTTTGGGTGGACCTCGCCAGTTCCGGGGGCAGGATCTACCAAAGATTTCCCACAGGTCAATCCTTTTCGACGCGCTGCGTCACAAAGTCGCCTTTTCCCTGACACTTGAACGACATAGCGAGGCTCTTTCCTCGCGATGCGATCGTTTTGTGTTTGTTTCTGGTAGTTTACCGCGCGCGTCCCGCAAGCGGTTCTTGTTCTTCGAGGCAAAGAACCAGAGCAGGCCGCGAGCCTTGCTCCTGAAAACGAGCACGCGGTGAACAACAGTGAGGCTGCGGGGGCGCAGGTCAGGCCAGGACGGCCTCGAGCATGGCGCGGCTTTTGAGGTCGCGTTGGAGGATCAGGCGGAAGGAGTTGTTGACGACGCGGCGAGATTGCTGGCGAACGTCGGGCATGAGGAGGGCCTCGGGCATGGAGCCTGCGGGCTCCATGTAATAGTGAAGCGCGCTCAAAGTGTCGACTTCGACAACACCCACAGCCTCACCGGGGCGGCGACAGTCCACGCAGAGCAGGCCCTCGCCGGTGCGTTTGAACAACAACTTCTCCATGTCCGCGTGTGATTTTCCGCAGCGATGGCAGGTGTAGAGCGAGGGGAGGGCGCCGAAGCGCCCGAGCAACCTGAGCTCGAAGTGATGCAGGATCGTCTCGACGGTGCGTGCGTCATCGCCGAGCTCGTCGAGCTCGCGGTAGAACGCCTCGAGCAGGTCGAACAACCGCTCGCTGTCATCGTCCCCCTTGCTCAACTCGCGTAGCAGCTCGCTGCCATAGGAGCCGATGGTGATCTTGTCGTAGGAGGACTCGATGTTCGGGTAGTGCGCCAGGACGTTCATCTCGAGGAAGAGATCGACCTCGCGCCCTTTCTTGTGGTCGAGCATCGCGTCGACCTTGCGAAAGAGTTGGATGCCGCCAGCGAAGCGCTTGCTCGAGCGCGCGTTCTTGGCGAGCGCCGAGAGCAGCCCGCGCTCTCTGCTGTAGAGCGTGACGATCACATCGCGTTCGCCATAGTTGACGGCGCGCAGCACGAAGGCTTCTGTCTTGAACTTTTCACTCATGGCACTCGCTCCTCGAGGTTTGTATAAACCTCGCTCGTGGTTGACCAGACAGGCCCTCGTCGCGCTTTATCGCCTCAATCGACGTACTTGTCGATCAGGCGCCCGACGCCAGGGAGCGCGTCCTTGACGTGCTTCTCGGCCTGCCCTCGCAAGGTCTTGTAGGTCTTGGCGACGAGCTTGTTCTCGGCGCTGTCGACGCGAGCATCGGTGATGGCGAGCAAGGCATCGGATGCCTGCTTGTCATTCTTGCTCAGGTACTTGTCAAAGCCCTGGACGCTGTCCTGTTCGCGGTAGGACTCGTGGAGTGGCGCGAGCGCCTCGGTGAACTCGTCGAGGAGGTGATCGACGGCCTTCTCGATCATGCGACCTCCCTTGAGCTTTTTGACCGCCTTGTAGCCGGTCATGAGCACCTTGCCGCTCAAACCACCCTTGCTCGCGACCTCGGCGTCGATGAGCTTGACGGTGTCATCGATGACGGCCTTGCGATCAGCCTCGTCCAGTTTCTCCTTCAAATACGACATGGGCTCCCTGTTTACCTTGGAGGACCCGGCTCTTTGCTTGGTTTCGAGCCGTGATGTGGCCTCTTCAGGTACCTTGATTGTAAACGGTTCACGCCGCGCGAACATCTGATAAATGATCGCATGACAGTCAAAAAAGAGGCGGGCTCCCCGCATCCGCAGGGAGCCCGCCTCTTTGTACTGATTTTCTGGTCGGAGCGCTAGAAGCGCAAGATCAACCCGGCGCCAGCGCGGTCGGGGCCGACGACAGGGGTGATGAGCAGGTTGCGCGAGCTGGCGTCCTCTTTCTTGCCGGACTTGTCGGTCACGAGGAGGACGATGCCCGTGACAGCGAGCGCACCACCTGCTGCCCATCCGGCGATCGCGATGCTCCTGTGTCGCTTGAAGGTGGGCTCGTCAGGGTTGATGGCGCCATCTGCTTCGCCGTTTTCGCGCAGCTCGTCAGGGTAGAGGACCGCGGAGCCAAAGAGCGTGCCGACGCCGACGCCGACGACGCCAGCGCCGATGAGCGAGAAGGCGGCGATCTTGCGACCGCTCATCCCAGGCTCTTCCTCGGTGCCAGGACCATCGGGGGTTTTGTCCGGGTTTTTATCCGGGTCCTTGTCGGGGTCCCTGTCAGGATCTTTGTCAGGGTCCTTGTCGGGATCTTTATCCGGGGTTTTATCTGGATCTTTGACAGGGTCTTTTTCGGGGTCCTTGTCAGGATCTTTGGTGCCCTGGTTCGCGATCGATTTCTTGAGGTTGGCCTCGATCTGCTCGACATCCTCGAAGCGCTTGTCCTTATCGCGCATCATCGGGCCCTTGTAGATGTTGAGGACCTTGAGCGCCTGTTCGTAGTCGCGGTTGGCCTCGAGCGCGCGGATGCGGTTGTACTGGTAGATCAGGTCAGGATCTTCAGCGTAGGCGCGCTCGAGCAGGTCGGCGGCATCGCGGTAATTGCCTGCGCCATAGGCTTGCTTGGCTTGTTCGTAGAACTTGAGCGCGTTGGCCGTGTCCGCCATCGCCGTGGCGGGGAGCAGACAGAGCAGCAAGGCGGTAAACAGGGCGGGCAAACAGGATGTTTTCGAGGAGGTGTTCATGAACCCGATCGCTGAAACATTCAAACAATGAGAGGCAGTTCCACCAGCGGAGTCATCTCTCATCATCGTTGGAAGCGTTGTGAGAGTCCACCATCAACGTGTGGAGAGGTACTCATGATGGATGTGTGACTCTCCGTTTTTATAGAGGCGTGTGTGTTCAGCGTCAACTTTCGCATGGGCCAACGCGAGGGAATCCCGAGCGTGAGTATACGCGATTTGATCTCGACGCGCTGAGGGGAGGGGTCACCACTTGTCGTCTTTGATGTTCTCTTTGCGCTCTTCGACGGTGGGGAGGCCCCACTTTTCGTCGGCCGGTTTTTTCTCGGGCTTCTTCTCTTCGACCTTTTTCTCTTCCGGCTTTTTCTCGGGCTTTTTGGCCTCTTCCGGTTTTTTCTCAGGCTTCTTCTCGACCCGCTCTGGTTTCTTCTCGGGCTTCTTCTCTTCGACCTTTTTCTCCTCGATGGGGTCCTTGGTCGAGGTCTCGTTGCCTGCTGTGTCGGTCGGCGAGGTCTCGTTGTTTGTGGTCGGATCGGTTGGCGTCGTTTCGTTGACGGGCTCGGTGGTCTCCTTGACCTCGGGATCTTTCATCGCCGTGTTGAGCCCGCTTTCGGAGTTCGTCGCGGACTTGCCGTCTTTCTCCTCGGGGGTCTCCTTCTCGGTCTTCTCGGCGACCTCGGGATCTTCGGTCCCATCCTTTGCTGGCTTATCCCCGAGCACCGCGTAGGCGATGCCGCCGCCGAGCACGACGATAAGCGCCACCAATACGCCGAGGATGGCAAACGCCGCCTTGTTCTTCGAGCCCGAGGGGGCATCGTAAGGATCGGGCTCGTCGGCACTCGCGAGGTTGTCGATCGCGTAGATCTGGCTCGGGTCAGGGTCCTCGACTGCGACCCCTCCACCAAACCCCTGGAGGTTGACGTTGGGCTGCTGGCCCCCGGCGCCTGGCAACGTTTCGCGCGAGTACTCGCCGCTCGGGTCAGGGCGCGCGGTCGTGGGCGTGTGGAACGGGGAGCGGAAGGTGCCTGTGCTAAAGATCCCGGAGTGCGCCATCCAACCGTCGATGGCCCTGAGCATGTCGCCTGCGTCCACGAAGCGCTTGGTTGGGTCCTTGTCCACGCTGCGCAAGATCAGGTCGATGAAGCTCGGCGGCAACGAGACGCCAGGGCGCGGATGGATCGTGGGGAGCGGCTCGTTCAGGTGCATCATCAACACCGCGAGCGGCGTGCCCGCGTCGTAAGGAGGCTCGCCGGTGATAAGCTCGTAGAGCATGATCCCGACCGCGTATACATCCGCTGGTGGGCCGACCTCTTTTGCCCCCTGCGCTTGCTCGGGCGCCATATAATGCGGCGTCCCGAAGACCTCGCCCTCGCGCGTCAGGCCGCGCGTGCTCGTCTCGTTGATCATGCGCGCGATGCCGAAGTCGAGCAGCTTGACGTAATCAGGGTCCGAGCCCGTGGTGGTGATGATCATGTTCTCGGGCTTTAGATCCCGGTGGACGATCCCCTCGCGGTGCGCTTGATCGAGCGCCGAGAGCAATTGCCGGATCACGTGCACGATGCGCTCGATCGTGAGCGGCTCCTCGCGCAGCCAGGCGCCCATGTCCTTGCCCGGCGCGTACTCCATCACCATGTAGGGGTGGCCCGTCTTCTCGAAACCGAAGTCGTGCAGCGTGATGATGTTCGGGTGCGTCAACCTCGAGACGGCGCGCGCCTCGCGGATGAAGCGATCGCGCCCCGAGTCCGAATCCTCCATCTCGGTGCGCAAGACCTTGAAGGCGACCTCGCGCTCGACGGGGAGCTGGATGGCCCTGTAAACCGCCCCCATGCCGCCCTTGCTGATGCGGCCCACGATGACATACTTGTCCGCTGCCATGGTCCCGATGCGCGGATCTGTCTCGGCCAGCTCGATGGCGTCCTCGTGGATGAAGTAAGCATCATCTCTGGGGCACTGGGCGGCCAGTTGTGGGTTGTGGTTTCCACACTTTGGGCAAATTGGCATCTCGTCCGCTCATTCGATGTGGGAGCAATCACTCGCTCTGGAATCAACACGCTCAGGTCCTGTACACGTTCCAGCGAGATCTGGCGACTTCGCCATGGGTCCATCGCTGGTTCTCGTGAAATCGAAACGACGCTGTCATGAAACCCACTCGCGTCGAGTCTACACCATCCTCGATGCTATGCCTAGAGAATGGCTCGTCGCTCTTCGAGGTGTCGCGTGGCTTCTTACCGCTTCCTGAAGATCAATGGCCACCACAATAACCCCGACGCCACAGCGCCCGCTCCCGTTAATCCCAAAAAGATCAACAGCAACACGAACCCCTCCCGCAACACGTCAGGGTCAAAGAGCACCGCGAAGGGCAAGATAAGCAGGTCGATCACCACCGTGAACAACATCACGAAGATCAAAAAGAACGTCTTCCAACTCAACTCCCTGGCGATCTGTTTGGTGATGTAAAACCCGTTCTCTGTGATCGCCACGTCCGCCTCGTGCTTTAGCGCAAGCTGTCTGGCCTCGAGCAGCTCGCTCCCCAGCCAGAAGATCCCGCAAGAGATCACCACCGTCGTCAACACCGGCAACAAACTCATCGGACCTTCCTTGCGCAAGAACATCGCCAGGAACATCCCCACCACGCCGATCACGACCGCCTGGGGCATCGTGATCGCCACCGTCAGCGCGAACCCCGCCGCGGGCTGCTCCGCCTTTAGCTCCCAGCCCAGGCTGTAGAAGACAAACGTCAACCCCGCCAACCCCAGCAAGAGCCCGAGCAAAAGCCCCAGGCACCCCGATCCTGCAAGGGACCACCCCACGCGTCGTGGTGGTCCTTGCGCGTCCTCTCCGAGAGGGGCCGTGGGAGGTGAGGTGTTCATCGCGAATCTCCTTTCAAGACAGCGGCTTGGGTTATGCGCTGCGGTTTTTTGTCTCGGCCAGGTGATGCGCTCGCGATGCTCGCGCGTTCCCGTCAGTGCTTTGCTCGACGACATCTTATGGGGTGATCCTGATCTTAACCGATCTCCCTTACTGCTTTCATCCAGGAACCGATCGCTCCTTTTCAACTTGACCTCTCCCCACGCCATGTCTAGGCATCAAGGCGGAGCGCGATGGCGCCCTTCGCCATCGAACGCGGCGAAGCGGCATCGAAGCCATCTCGCCAAACCATTCCCGTGCGAGCGTCGCCATGATGAGCGAGAAGACCGACGTGAAAGAGCAAGAAGCCACCGAGGAGAAGACCGCGCCGCAAGAACCTGCTGGCAGCCTCTTCTTTCGCAAGATCGATAAGGACATCTGGGAGGCGTGGACCTGGACCTCGGTCGGGTTGCTCGCGACCGCTGCCGTGGTCTGGCTCACCGCCTTCTTGAAGCTCGGTTACGTCAGCGTCCTTTGCTGGGGCGTGGGCATCCCGCTCACCGCATTTATGGCCGTCCCCATCATCCTCTGGGGACTGGTCAAGACGATGCTCAACCCGCCGATCTTTCGCCCCTCGCGCTCGATCGGCTTTGTCTCCGTGCTGCTCGTCGCCTACATGGCAAACTACCCGCAGTTTCGCGCCCCCGTCTCGACCGAAGCGTGGCAGAGCGATCACACCTACAGCCTCCCCTTCGAGGACGCGTGGTACACGGTCGCTGGCGGTGATTCGCTCGACACCAACTACATGGGCACCGCGCCCGCCATGCGCTTTGGCTACGTCTTCACGAAGCTGACCGAGGATGGCAAGCGCTTTCATGGCGATCCTCTCGAGCTCCCGAACTACCCCTGCTATGGCGCCCCCGTCCTGGCTCCTGTGGCTGGCGAGGTCATGGCCGTGAATACGGCGCAGCGCGACAACGTGCCGGGGAAGCCGAGCACCGAGAACATGCTCGGCAATTACATCGTGCTTCGCGTCGACAAGCAGGAGGATCTGATCCTCACGAGCCTTAAAAAGGACTCCATCACCGTCAAGGAAGGGGACCGCGTCGAGCGCGGTCAGAAGGTCGGTGAGTGCGGAAACTCCGGCTCGGCCACCGAGCCAGAGCTGCGCCTCTACCTCGTCAAGGACTCCAAACAGCTCGTCATCACCGAGGGGCTCCCGCTCGAGTTCTCCAACTACGAGGTCATCGGCGACGATCGCATCGTTCGCGGCGTCCCCACAGGTTCCGGGAACCCCGATGACCTGAAGTCCGGCCAGACCGTGCGCGCCTTCAACCCCTAGAAATCACTCCTGGCTTTGCATGTCGATCGAGTACCTCCACCACATCACCCTGCACGCGCCCATCGTGATGACCGTGGCGCTCACCGTTTTGGGTGTGATGACCTCCAGAAACGAGACGCCCGAGGTGATCTCGTTTCTTCGTTGGGCTGGGTGGATCACGTTCATCATGACCTGCGCGGCGGCGATCGCTGGCATCCTGTCTGCCCCAGGTCCGCTCGGTGGCGGGGGCTCCGAGGTGCTTCGCGATCACCGCGACCTCGGCGTCACCGCCTGGTGCGTCGTCGCGCTCGGCGCCTGGGGTTATGACCAGGGCGTCCGGCTAAAGGATCGCGACTGGCGCCTCTTTGGCATCTCGATGTGGGGCGTCGCCGCCATCACCACCGCCGCCGCCGCACACTGGGGCGGCAGAGCAGAACACGCCGACATCATCCCGTTTTAGGTGCGGCGCGTCGCGAAACACAAGCCTCGCGCCAGCAAAGAAGGGGGCGTTAAAATTTTTTGTTAGGCTGAATATCGACGGGAAACCGACACAAAAATTTTTCTGGCCCCTGTTTTGG
>JAYZVO010000149.1:0-23718 GCA_036155555.1 Myxococcota bacterium | reverse complement strand
GCCAAAGTCGATCGGGTTTGCCGCGAGCGCTTCTTCGATGCGTTCGAGGACGAGGTCTGTCATCGTCCACGAGGAGCCGATGGCGCCGGTGTACCAGATGCGCCTCCCGTTGGTCTCTGCTTGCACGGCGAACCCGCGCTCGGGGCGAGAGATCCCGAGCGCGGCGGGGATATCCCAGCGCGTATGCAACCCATCGCTGATGAAATAGGGCATCACCAGCAGGTCCTTGGACTCGGTGTGTTCGAGGTAGTCCTCGAGGAAGGGCTCCTCGTCGAGAAACAGGGGCGTGACGGCGTGAAATCGCTCGAGTTTTCGCAGCGCTTCGGCTTGCGCGTAGATGATCTTTGCCGAGCTCGCGTCGCGGGAGGTTCCATGGCCAACGAGAACGAGCTCGCAAGAGGCGCTGTCTTGCCCTGACTGGTCCAAAAGGTGTGTGGCGCCGTCCTCGAGCACGCCAGCCATCTTGGGGTGTGTGCCGACGGGGCGAGCGTAGTGGACGGGGCGCCCGTCGATGATGGCAGGTGGGTTATCCCAGAGGTTGACGCCGAGCTCGGTGGGGATCACGGTCTTTGTAAAGTAGCCCTCGCTGATAAACAGCGGGCACACGACGAGCTGCTCGCCAGGCAGCAGCTCGAGCGCCTGATCGAGAGAAGGGAGCTCGCGCCAGAACGCCACGCGCACCTCTTCATAGCGCCCCCAACGCTTGATGCGATGGGCGTGTGTATAGGCAGGCAAGGCGCTATGGGGGTTGATCTGTGAACCATGCGCCACGATCAGGACGCTGGTCTGGGGCGCGTTCCATGTCATACAAACCTCGAGGGGGTGCTCCGGTATTCATGGAGCACCAATCCTGCTTCGTACATAGCATGAAATCAGGCGGAGGGTTCAGAGAATGGAAGGGGACGGGCAGAAGCGCGCTCGAGGGTTGCTCGTGGCGCTCGATGTCGAGGGCAAGGAGGTGTTGGTCGTCGGCGGCGGCGCGGTGGCATCGCGCAAGGCCGCGCGCCTGCTCGAAGCAGGCGCGCGCGTGCACGTCGTCTCGCTCGACCCGATCGCTGCGAGGATGTCCGAGCTGCGAGAGCGCCATGGTGATGTGTCGGTGCGTGTCGACGAGCGCGCGTTCGCCAGGGAGGATCTCGAGGGCAAGGCGTTGGTGTTTGCCGCGACGGATGACGCGGTGGTCAATGGCGAGGTCGTGAGGTTGGCGCGAGCGCGCGGTGTCTTTGCCAACAGCGCCACGATCGAACCTGAGGATGAGGCGGCGGATTTTTCATTGCTCGCCAGGGTCGCACATGGCGGAGATGGGCTCGAGGTCGGTGTTCACACCGCGGGTGGAGCGCCAGCGTTGAGCGTGGCGTTTTCGAGGCGTCTCGTGCGTTTGCTCGATGACGAGGAGCCAGCCTGGGGGAAGATGGCGCCTGTGCTCGCTTGCCTGCGTGATGCGGTCAAGCCAAGGGGGACTTTATCGACGCGCCGCGCGTTCTGGCATACGTTGATCGAGGCGTTGCTCGCGCGACATTCCGAGGGCTGGGAGACAGATCGGGTGTTGCTCGCGCAGGTGATCTCTGCTGCCGCAAATACGCATGAGATAAAGCTGACACAGGAAGAGGTCGACGCGGCGCTGGAGGCGTCTGGGATATTTTGATGCGCTTGCATCTATTTTTGTGCTGTTTTAATATGCGTTCGCATTTAGTTTTTTCCGTGGGCCCACAAGAGATATAGACGAGGAGCAAGGCGATGAGTCAAACAGCTGAGGTCGAGGCATTTCGCGAGTTACTCCATGACTTGCGCACAGCGCTCGATCGCTTCGAGCGCGAGTCCTTCCCTGACGATGTCGGCGGCGTTCGCGCCAGGGCGCTCGTCGAGCTCTCGCGGCTCGCGGGCGGCGGCGAGGAGAGGAGCGCTAAAGAGGGTGACGGCGGCGAGGAGCAGGCGCCAGTGGGCGTGGAGATGTCCGAATTGATCGACGCGCTCGAGATCGACCAGAGCAATGTCTCTCGCCTCTGCAAGCGAATGCACGACGATGGCCAGGTGGAGCGGGTGGTCTGCTGCAAGGATCGCCGCGCGCGCAGGCTGAAACTGACCGAGGATGGCGAGGCGCTCGCGGATGCGGCGCGTGCCAGCGCGCAGGAGCGCGCGCAGAAGTTGATGGAGCAGATGAGCGATCTCGAGCGGTTGACCGTCTCGACCGCGCTCAAGCTCCTGACAGGCGCCATCGCCGCCAGCGGGAGCGCGCCCGAGTAGGTCTCGCACGACTTCACCGCAGGTGCTCCTGTCGCACCTCTGCTTCGGGCGCATGCATCCTTGGAATACGGGCATTTCGGGATTGGTCTTGTCTTGGGAAGTGGCAATCCTTAGGATACGATCGCGACGGAGTTTGTTCTGTAACGCGCGCCATTGTTTCAAGCGCGCGATCGAGCTACCTCACAGGTGCCATGGCGATGAATATGAAGATGAGAAACCAGGCGGCGAAGCGAGGGGGGCTTTTGTTGTGCCTTTCTCTCTGCGTGCTCGCGACGGGATGCCGAGAGGGCGCGCTCAGTTATGAGTATGTCGACGCCTCGCAAGTCCCGACCCCTGGCCAGACCTCTCCTGATGATGGCGGCAAGGAGAACAGCCAGACGCCAGACGATCCGCGAGAAGATCCTCCCATCGTCATCCCTGATGGCCCCATGGCAGGCCGCTCTCCCATGCGCCTGCTCACGCGCTACGAGTATGACAACACGACCTCCGCGCTCTTCGGTTTCACGATCTCTGCGGCGAGTGAGTTTCCCTCGGAGAACCTCGCAGATGGCTTCGAGAACAACGCTTGGACGCACAACGTCAACATGACCTTGCTGCGCTCCTACATCAACGCGAGCGAGTCGATCAGCGCGCGCGCCTGGGAAGATCCTCCCGCGGCGCTCTCGGGATGCGTAGGAAACGCCTCCTCGAGCGCGCTCTGTCTGGAGGGCATCGAGGACTTCACCTCCATCGCCTTCAGGCGACCCGCCTACGAGGACGAGGTCGCGCTCTATCAAAAGCTCTACCGCGATATGCGCTCGAGCGAAGGGGCGCGCGTCGCCTTCGAGACCACCGTCCAGGCGATCCTGCAATCCCCCCAGTTCCTCTATCGCCTCGAGCTCTTCGAGCCCTCGCCGATGAAGTTGCCGCCACGTGATGGCGGCATGGACGCCGAGCGCTTCGAGCTGGTGGGGCCTTACGAGATGGCCAGCAGGCTCTCCTACTTTATCTGGGGCACGATGCCGGATGAGGAGCTTTTGGCCGCCGCAGAGCGCGGTGACTTGAACACGCCCGAGGTGCTCTCGGAGCAGGTCGCGAGGATGATCGCTGATCCTCGCGCGCGAGAGATGACGCGCCAGTTCCACCGCCAGTGGCTCGGGCTCGATGCCTTCGGCTCGGTCGTCAAGGACGAGACCGCCTTCCCGATGTGGAAGGATGGGATGAGTCAGGATCTTCGCCTGAGCATCGAGGCATTCATCGAGCATGTGTACTGGGAAGAGGGCGCCTTCGACGCGTTTATGACCTCTCCTGCGGTGTTCCTGACGCCCGAGCTCGCGCCTCTTTATGGCAAGGCGATAAACGAGGAGAGCGGGGGCCTCTGGCGCGAGGACTTCCCGGCAGAAGAGCGCGCCGGGATTCTGACGCAGCCAGGCATGATGGCCTTGCTCGCTTATCCCAACCAGGGCTCCCCGATCTTTCGCGCCATCTGGGTGCGCGAGCGCTTGCTTTGCCAGCACTTGCCTCCACCCCCGAGCGACATCCAGATCGAGCCACCCGATCCTGACCCCAACGCCACCACGCGTGAGGTCTTCGCCATTCACACCGCCAACGAGGAGTGCGCCGAGTGTCACTTGCTCATCGACCCGCTCGGGTTTGGCTTCGAGGGTTACGACGCGCTCGGGCGTTGGCGTGATACCGAGAATGGCAAGGCGATCGACACGAGCGGCGAGCTGATCGGATCTCCCGAGCAAGCAATGAACGGACCCTTCGATGGCGTCGTGGATCTGGCCAACCGCCTCGCCGACTCCGAGGCGATCGCCAAGTGCATCTCCAGGCAGTGGTTCACCTTCGCCATGGGGCGCCCGAACGATACCTCGGACGCCGACTCGATGAGCCGCATCTACGAGCAGTTCCTTCAAGACGAAACGGCGTTCCCTTCGCTGTTCGAAGCTATTGTCCTGTCTGATTCCTTCCGCTACCGAAAGCGACCCGAGGTTGCCCAGGCCGAGTTCGAGGAAGCCAACCCCGATCTCGTCGCCATGGAAAACGCCGCCGAAGAGCAAGGAGGAGAGTGATATGATCAAGAACCGATTTGGCAGGCGACACTTCTTGCGTGGCATGGGTGGGGTGGCCTTCGCGCTCCCTCTCCTGAGCACCGGGATCATCTCGCGCGACGCACGCGCAGAGACCACCGCCGAAGGCGTGACCTTCCCCAAGCGCTTTGTCTTCATGATCCACCCCAACGGCGTCATCCCGCAGGCATGGTTCCCCACACGTGGGCCAAGCGGCGAGGACAGTGACTTCCAGCTCGGTGAATCACACGCGCCCCTCGAGCCGCTCAAGGACAAGCTCTTGCTGCTCGAGAACGTCAACCTCGAGGTCGGCAACTGGGATCGCGCCGTCGGACCCGGCGAGCCGCACCAGAAAGGGATGGGTGGAATCCTCACCGGTCGCACGCTCAACGATGGTCAGTTCGTCGGAGGCGATGGTTCGCGCGCAGGTTGGGGATCAGGGCAGTCCATCGATCACTACCTCGCAGAACGCGTCGCAAAGGACACGCCGCTCCCCACGCTGCATGTCGGCGTGCGCGCGGACAGTCACATCGGCTCCGAGGTTCGCAGCCGCGTCTCGTACACGGCCTCGAACCAGCCCGCGCCACCGCTCAATGATCCGGTCGACGTCTTTAACCTGATGTTCACCGACGCGATGACCGATCCTGGCGCCATGGACGAGATCAAGCGCCGCCGCGGCAGCGTGCTCGACACCGTCGGGTCTCAGTTCGACTCCGTCTACAAGCGCGCAGGGTACGAAGATCGCCTCACGCTCGAGCGCCACCTCAAGATGGTGCGCGACCTCGAGTCCAGGCTCGCCGTCGATGGCGGCACCATCGGTGGTGATTGCGAAAAGCCCGCCACGCCTCCATCGCTCGAGGTCGACTCCGAGGACACCATGCCTCAGATCGCCACCGAGCACCTCGACCTCGTGGCGCTCGCGCTCGCTTGCGATATGACGCGCTTTGTCACCTTGCAGTTCTCTAACTCCAAGAACGGGCTGCGCTACCCCTGGGTCGATTCGTTTGGTGATGGCCATGGCCTCTCTCACGCAGGCCCGTCCAACGAAACAGCTGCCAAGGAGCTGCGCGCGCGCGACCGCTGGCACGCGCAGCAGGCGGCCTACCTGCTCAAGAAACTCGACGAGATCCCCGAGGGTGATGGGACGCTCCTGGACAACACCGTCTTTGTCTGGTGCTCCGAGATCGCGGTGGGGAACACGCACTCTCACCGCAACCTCCCGATCCTTATGGCGGGTAGCGCGGGCGGTTACTTCAAGACAGGGCGCTTTGTCTCCTATGGCTCCGAACGTTCGACCAATGATCTGCTGGTCAACATCCTCAACGCATTTGGCCAGGACGTCGAGACCTACGGCGATGCTCAGTACTGCAACGGCCCTCTCTCCGGGTTGACCTGACTGCTATTTTGCGAACCTATCCAAGCTTGATCTTTACCGATGCCACCCGCGCGAGGTTGGCCGCGCTCACGCGCCGCCAACCTCGTCGCGTGCGTTCGCTCGCCCGCGAAATGACGCGCCTCGCGACATGTCCCGTCGCCGAATGCTGGCTCGAGAGCACCTGGCAAGAGGATCTGGCGACTCGTCTGTTGCTCGCCAGGAAGCTCCCCGGTGATCGCTTCGCCGTGGTTTGTTGCGACCTCGACCTCGGATGCCTCGGGGTGCGCAGCGCAGAGATTTCGCCAAATACTTCCGCCGAGCAGCTGCGGCGCTGGCGTCGAGAACTCTTCGTGTCGCCTGCCGATGGCTTCCCCTCACTCGGGCGAAAGATCATCGAGCATTGCGTCGAGTTTGCCTCGCTCGCTGGCTTCGAGCCCGTGCCCGAGTTCGTGCCCGCCTTCGCGTTCTTCTCCACCATCGATGCCACGCGCCAGCGCGCGCCAGTGACCTGCGGCGTCGATGGAAGGCCGCTGCTTCGGCCAGTGCGCGGGGATGATATCGCCGCGCTCGAGCGAAAGCTCGCCAGCACCGTCGGCGCGCCTCCTGCCTACATTTTGAGCCACCCGGACACGTGGTGAGAGGTCCCCTTTTTTCGGGGTCGCGCAACTGCTAGCTTGTCTTCATACATGAATCACGTCGTCTTGTTTCGCGGCGTTCGGTGCGTTGGAGAATGCAGGTGCAGATGTCGCGTTATGTGTTGTCGTGTGTGGTCGCTTGCTCGTCGATTGCTTTCACCGCGACCGAGGGGGTCGCGCAGGTGACCGATCGCGTGCTCGTGCCTGATTCTCCTGTGGTGCTCGTCAATGATGCGCCGCCTCCGCCACCACCTCCTCCTCCTCCTGCGCCAGAGGCGATGCCCACGAGGCCAGGGGAGGAGTCATCGGGCCCTTCAACGCAGGCGCCAGGGGCGCGGAACTCCTCGTCAAGCAAGACATTTCGGGCGAGCGCGGTTTTCGGAGAGCTTCACGACATCGATCCTTACATGAACAATCGCGAGGTCGTGCTCTCGGGATTGGTCGGGGCTGGAGGATGCCTGGCGGGCGCTGTGGTCGCGGGTACGATCAGCGGCTTCACCTCCTTCTTCGTGATCGAGAATCGCACCGTCGAGGGGCCTGACACGCGCGGGGATGACGCCTTTGTTCGCGCGGTCTCGATAGGGCTCGGGGGCGCGGTGCTCGCGTGCCCGGTCGCGGCAGGAGCTTCGGTGTCCGCTTACGGCGATCACCGAGGGCACCAGGGGTCTGTATGGCTCTCCATCGCGGGAGGCTTCGGTGGCATGGTCGCAGGGGTTATCGGGTTGGTTGTCCCGTTCTTTAACTACGTCAGCATCCCGGTCATGACCGGGACGGGGGCAATGTTTGGGTACATGATGAGCAACCGCAAGGTTCAGAATGCGTCGAAGCTCCAGCCGGGCGGAGGAGCAGGAGCGCCGTTCGGGTTCACGCTTCGTTTTTAAGCACCAGGGGTCGAAACAAGGTCGCGCGTGACCAAAAAGGTTCGATGCGCGTGATCCTCGCAGAGGTGCTGATCACTTCGCCGACCTGACGCGTAAGAAAGGAGAGCGTGTGGCGTGGCGTCGAGTTTCGTTGCGCATGACAAGCGCTTATCACGCGGTTGCATCACCTGTTGGATTTGCTGTATAGAGGGATTGCTCGACTTCAAGACAATGATTGAGCACGCGCACCCCGCGATCGTTTCTCTCCAGCCCATCTCGGGATAGGATTGCTCGCGAGGCTTTGGATAGAGAAACATCAGTATCGGTCTGTAGAGGGCCGAAGACATGAGCGCGCTCGCGCTCGAATCGGTGAGACGGAGAAAAGAGTGGCACGGAGCAAAAAACCAGAGTGGTTGCGTCAGTGTGTGCTGGCAGGCAAGGAATTTAGCTACAAATCCAAGACACCTTGGAAGCATAACCTGATCAACTTGAGCGTCTTCACCGCGCTGTGGGCGTTGGTGGGCGGCGTGATCGCGGCAGGTACAGTCGTCGAGCCGCTCTACTATATCCCGTGGGCTGCGCCGTTGATGGGCTTTGCCTTCTTCTGCCTCTACATCCTCGTGATTCACGAGGCTTCGCACGGGATGTTTATCCTGACCGAAGGGCGCCAGCGTCGCATCTTCTTCAACCGCCTGTTCGCATGGCCCGTGTCGCTCTTCTTCTTCACGCACTACGGGAAGTTGTGGGAGGTCGGACACCTCGAGCACCACGTGCGTCCCATCGAAGAGGACGATCCTCAATCGCTCAACCGTGTCACTGGACCGAAGCTCTTCCTCGGGTTGTTCGCGCTCTTGTTTGTCCCTGGCTACGTCTTCATCCAGCGCGTCTTCGTGCGCTCGAAGCTCCAGCAGAAGGGATCGGCCTGGTGGATTCCACCGGCTGGCCTCGTGATCCTCGGCTCGTTCATGTTCGCCGCTTACATGACGGTGGGTTGGTGGGCATCGCTCTCCATCCTGATGGCGATGCAGATCCTGAGCGCGCTCAATGAGATCAAAGGGGCGCTCGAGCACGGCGGCGAGGTCGCGTTCCACCCCGAGCCCTTGCTCCGTTCGCGCACCTCGCTCTTTCCTGGGCGTAACCTGATCATGCCGCTCAACATCTCGATGCACTTCGAGCACCACCTCAATCACACGGTGCCGTGGTACGATCTGATGAATTACCACCGCGCCATCTACCCGCTGGTTCCCGAAGAGCTTCGCTCGAACATCTTCAACCACGATATCCTCACGCAGCTTCGTGGCGAGCTCGAAGCTCCCATGACCGAGGAAATGCGCGAGGCATACCACGACCTCTCCGCAGGTGGTGACGACGGGTTGATGCCTGCCGCAGCAGAGTGACCACCCAACCTTTCCTGCCTCGCCGACTCTCCAAGTTCGTGTCCGAGGCAACCTCTCTCTCCCATCGACAAATCCAGCGCGCTTACGAGGATGACCGTATCCTCGTCATGCGCGTCGATGAGACCTCACCGCGAACACGTCCGTTGAGTTCGCTCGTGTTCGGGGAGGACCGTGTTTTCCTCGATGAGCGAGAGATTCATCCTCGCGTCCCCTCCATTTATGCGCTCCTGAACAAGCCCGCTGAGGTCATCTCGACGGCGAGTGACCCGCAAGCGCGCGCTTGTCTGGCGCCGTGGCTCGAAGCGCTCGGTGGGCATCCTCACCCTGTCGGGAGGCTCGACGCAGAGACCACCGGCGCGATCTTACTCACCGACGATGGCGACCTGACCTACCTGTTGCTCGAGCCGCTGTTTCACGTCGAGAAGGAGTACTGGCTTCGACTTGCCGGTGTGATCGACCCCGAGGATGCGCGCTTGCAGTCGATGCTCGATGGCGTGGATATCGGGGATGGAAAGGAGCCTGCTGCGGCGCTCTCGCTGCGCGCGAGCAGCGGGGGCAAGGACTGGACCGCGGTGAGGATGTGCATCGACGAGGGGAGGCATCGCCAAATCCGCCGCATGTGCAGGCGTTCGAGGCTTTACCTGCGTCACCTCCATCGCGTGCGGATTGGCCCCGTGCGCCTCGCGGGAACACCGGTCGGCCAACTTCGGCACCTGTCACCAGATGAGGTGGCCACGCTCTATGAGGCGGCAGGTGGCCGCCACCTCCCGAGGACGCGCGCGATCGAAGCGCTGGTCGCCAGAGCGGCCCTCTGGAGAGATGAGGGGAGGCCGCACGAGCGGCTCGAGGCGTGGCTCTCCTTGCATGAAAAGATCTCATGACAAATGCGCGCTCTTCTCGAAAAGCGGTGGCTGCTTCTGATATAGTCGGCGTTGTCGAAGTACACGAGCGCGTCGGTTTCACCGCCCAGGAGTGGAGAGAGATGAACACCCGTCAAAGAGCAATGAGAACGAGAGTATGCGTGGGATTGGCCATGCTCCTGGCGATGCAGGTCGGCTGTTCAGAGGATGGCGGCTCGACAGGCAACAACCAGAATAACAATGGTTGGAGCACCAACAACTCTGTGGCCAACAATACGGTCACCGGGAACAACACGACGCCGGGCAACACCTCGTCAAACACCGGGACGGTCAACGCGAGCACGCCGAACTCGGGCAACAACTCCTCCAATCCGTTTAATGACGAGGATGGGGATGGGTTCCTCGACTCCGAGGACAACTGCGATGGGGTCATCAACCCGGACCAGGCGGATCAGGATCAGGATGGGGTCGGCGACGCGTGTGACAACTGCGTCGCGTTTGCCAACCTCGACCAGGCGGACTCGGATGGGGATGGCGTGGGCGATGCCTGCATGACGGGCAACTTCTATGACAAGGACCGTGACACTGACGGCGACTCGACCCCGGATCAGAACGACAACTGCTTGATGATCGCCAACCCTGGTCAGGAGGATGCCGACGGCGACAGCCTCGGGGATGCCTGTGATAACTGCCCGATGGTCGCGAACTACGATCAGGCCGACGAGAACGGCGATGGCGTGGGTGATTCCTGCGAGGTGTCGCCGGACAATGTTCCGATTTGCGGCGAGAAGACCTCGGACTTCCAGATCATCAAGCCAAACATTTACATCGTGGTGGACCGCTCGACATCGATGCGCGCAGAGGTCAACGGGACAAACAAGAACCGGATGGTGCTCGCCAAGGAGGGGATGGATCTTATCGCGGACCAGCTCGCTGGAAAGATCCGCTTTGGCATCTCGGCCTATCCTTACCGCGACAACCCGAACCAGCAGCAAGCCTGCGGCGAGAAGACGCGGGAGCTGTTGACGCTCGGCGATCATATGCCCGCGGCGATGAAGATGTCCTACGTGGACCTCGACTACGAGCCAGGCGGACTGAACTGCACCGAGACCGATGATGCGCTCGGGGACGTGACCATGAACAGCCGCCTCTCGGACGCCAATGATTCGCTCGATGCGCAGCGCCAGCGCGCCGTGGTCCTGGTGACCGATGGCGGCGCGTGCGGTTGCGGCGGGCATCAGGGCGCGCTCACGGCGGCCACGACGCTGCGGGATGCGGGGATTCCCGTTTACATCGTCGGGTTTAACTTCGGCGGTGACGTCACCAAGCTCAACGAGATGGCCGATGCGGGCGGTACGGATTCGATGGCGGGTCCAGATCGCAAGTACTACACGGCGTCGAACGCGGCGGATCTTGCCAATGTCCTCGACCAGATCCAGTCGCAGGTGATCTCCTGTTCCTACCAGCTCGACTCCTTGCCCGAGGACCCCAACAAGATCTGGGTCTCGATCGAGGGGACGCGCGTCAACAGGAACAACAACAACGGCTTCTCCTACGACGCGGCGACGAACACGCTCACGCTCAATGGGAACTCGTGTGATCGCTTGCAGGCGGCGACCGGGATGAATGGCACGCCGCTCGATATCAAGCTCGGCTGCGCGTCGGCGTGTGTGTCCGATGGCGAGGAGATCTGTGATTATCGCGACAATGATTGTGATGGTCAGATCGACGAGGATTGCGAGGAGTGTTCGCCAGAGCTTTGCGATGGCGTCGACAACGACTGCGATGGCGACACGGACGAAGGGTGCCCGATGTGTCTCTTTGCTGGCGAGATGTGCGCCGAGGATGGCCAGTGTTGCGGCGGGACGTGCCGTGATGGGATCTGCCAACCTCCCTGTCGTCCCACGGGCGTAAACTGTCGCGAGGACAGCGATTGCTGCGAGGGCGTCTGCGCGCGTCAGGCAGGAGAGACGGTCGGCGTCTGCATCAGCGGCTGATGCGGTAAGGATCGACAAATGTGTCAAACATGGTAAGGAGGAGCGGGGTGATAGACCTCGCTCCTCCTTTCTTCTCTGCCCATGATTTCGCCAAAGGGAGCCCAGCACCATGTCAGACAAGGACCGAGCCAAGTGGCAACAGATGCGCGAGGACAGGCCCCTCGACGCGCTCTTTCCCGAGCTGCTCGCCCCGAGCGCGCCAAACGACGACCTCCCCTCTGGTGAGAGCAGCGACGAGCCGTTGCCGGTGCTCTACCCGAAGATCCTCGAGGTCGAGCTCGAGAAGTGGCAAGAGTGGACGATGGCGCTCTGGCGAAAGCCTGACTCACCCGAGGAGTTGGAGGCCGAGCTCTCCGCCTTGATCGAGGCGACGTTGTTGCTCGAACTCAGTCGTCCTCCTGGTTGGGGAGGCGCCGCGGAGCGTTCGCTGCGCGGGTTCCATTTGTTCGCGTTCGCAGAGATCGATGGTGATTGCGCCGAGGTGCTCGCGCGTTATGGATTTACGCGCGTGACCTGGGACGAGCATGTCTATGGCAACCGCCTGCACGCATGGAAGAACGAGGGGAGGGCGCTCGGGGCGTCTGTTCCTGGCGCGCCGCGTTCGCTCTGGTGGTCCGAGTTCGCGAGCCCCAACGCCGAGCTACAGCGCAAGGTGCGTCGCGTGCACGAAGAGCTCGCAGAGCGGCTCGGCGCGCGTATCTGGGGCGAGCGTCCGGGAGCGCCTTCGCACACGATGGCGAGCTTGCTCGAGCGTCACTTCCAGCTCTCTTGCAAGCCTGATTTGGAGACCTTGCACTCGCTCGACATGTTGCTCATCGAGCGACAGACCGACGCGATCCGTTGGCTCGAGCCGATGGTGTTTCAGGGATTGTGTGATTTCGTTGGCGTGTTGCTCATGGCGTTGCGTCGCCGCGAGGTCAAGTGGGGCGCTTGCGAGTCTGACCGCCAAGGGGGACACTTGCCCCCGTTGCTTCGGTACACGGGCAAGAAGGGGCCGGTCGATGTCGCCATCGGGCGTGAGCTGTTGCGCGTGGCGATCATGCCGATCGCGCGCGAAGAGGACGCGCCCCTGCTACGAGATTGGTTCGACGGGTTGATGCCCTGATTCGACACGAGAGGTCGCTGGTATGGCAAAAGGTGGTGTGGTCGCGATAGGTTGTGGAGCGGTTGTCCTGTTGAGCGTGGTGGTGCTGGTCGCCACTGGGGTGATGTTGTTTATCGCCTCCGCGCCTCCCGACGGGCAGGAGTTCGAGCCCGAGATCTCATCGCCCCAGGTCACCTTCCCGGATGGGCAACCTGATATCGAGGCGCCTGCGCCGGAGTCGGAGTCGGAAGATAAAGACACGAGCGCGGCTGGTAAGGAGCGTGAGGGGGAAGAAGGGGGCGAGGTCGCGAGCGGGAACTCCGAGTTGAAGTTCCCGGATGTGCCGGTCGCCAAGCGAGGCAATCGCGCCAACGGCTCCTTCTACAAGTCCAAGAGAATCCTCGGGGACATCCACCGGCAGGGGAGGCACGAGAAGACCTTTTATTGCGGCTGCAATTACCGCGATAAGGACCCTGCGCTCCGGAGCTGTGGTTATCGCATCAAGCACTCCAAGGAGCGTGCCGAGCGCATCGAGTACGAGCACGTCGTGCCTGCTTCTCGCTTCGGGCGCACGTTCAAGGAGTGGACCGAGGGGCACCCGAGCTGTCCTGGCAAGGGGCGCGGCAGGGACTGCGCCGAGGATCGCTCCGAGGCGTATCAGTTCATGCAGGCCGACCTCTACAACCTCCAGCCTGCCATCGGAGAGGTCAACGGGGATCGCTCCAACTACGAGATGGGGCTCCTCGATGGGGAGGCGCGCGAGTATGGCAAGTGCGATGTCGAGATCAGGGATCGCATGATCGAACCCACCGAGCGCATTCGCGGTGATATCGCCAGGACCTACCTGTATATGGACTGGGCTTATCCTGGTCGCATCAACCTGACAAAGAAAGAGCGCGCGATGTTTATGGCGTGGCATCACAAAGATCCTCCCGACAAGTGGGAGCTCGATCGCGCTCGCCGCATCGAGAAGGTTCAGGGCAATCGCAACCCTTTGCTGGCGGCGCCCGGGCGTTGATTTTGCGATGAGTGATTTCGGAGAGTTGCGCAGCCTCGTGATGGGGCCTTGTGATGTGCTCGCGTGGGAGAAGATCTGCGCGTTGCTCGACGCGTTTCGCCCCGAGCAGCGCGCAGAATATGTGCCCTACGTGCGCGAACACACCAGAGGGTGGGATGCGCTCGTGCGCAAGAACCCGGTGTCCTGGTTCGAGCGCGCGTTGGCTGGCGAGGACGTGCCCGAGCTGAGGTTGGTGGGGCACCTCGCGCTCGGGGGCAAGCGTGCCCGCCGGGGCGCGAACCTCGAGCGCCTGGAGAAGTGGGTTGACCCCAAAGAGGTTCGCGCGCTCGAGGTTCGTGGGCCGGTGGTCGCGCGCGGCGGCCTCGCGCGCCTGTTCGATGGGGTGTTGTTCGAGGCAAGCATCGCGTCGGTGAGCGTGGTGCGCGGCGAGCTCGGCTTGGCTGGGCTCGAAGCGATCATGAGGTCGAGGCAGACGCGGTTTCTTCGCGAGCTGTCGTTCTCGAGGGAGCAAATCGGCGCATGGGGCGCGCGCGCGTTGGCCGAGGATGAGCGCGCCGGTCAGCTCGAGCGCTTGACCTTGCGCGACATCATGCTCGACGCCAACGCCATCGATTCCTTGCTGCTCTCGGAGGTGCTGCGCCCCGTGGAGCTTTGCATCGAGCACATCGACATGTCCTCCTGCCGCGCGAACTGGCCACAGTGCACTGCGGATGTGCGCCAGCTTCGCATCAATCACTGCAACCTGGGGGAGATGTTCGTGCGCGAGTCGGGGCTCGTCGACTTCCTGGATCAGGGGAGGGAGAAGCTCGTCGAGCTGGAGCTCGAGGGGAATCAGATCACGGCCTTTTTGCTGCATGGGTTTGCCAGCCGTGGCATCTGTGACGAGTTGGTGTCGCTCTCACTGGCGGACAATCCCATTGGAGACAGCGGGCTGGGGAGTTTGTTAAGATCGTTGCAGGATGAATGTCTGGAGCGCCTGAACCTTGATGGGTGTGAGTTGACCGATGATGGCGCGGTCGCGCTCGCCACGTGCGAGCATCTTGGCGGATTGCAGACTTTGGGTTTGCGTCGAAACGATATCGGTGAGCGAGGACGTCGCGCGTTGCGAGGCTCGGCGGTGTTGCGAGAAGAACTCTGGGAGAGGAGCTCCTGATGTTGTCATCCTCCGATCAGCAAAGCTTTGGGGAGTTGCGCAGCTTGCTCCAGCGCCAACCAGGCGTCGGTGTGTGGGCGAGGTTGTGTCGGCTGGTCGAGACCTGGGGCGCGGAGATGTTTATCGAGCGCGCGCTGCCCTACACATTGGATCATTTGAAGCGTTGGCCGGATGAGCTACGCCGCGCGCCGAGGACGTGGACGGATGCGTTGATGGCGGGTGGCGGCGAGGAGTACCCGTGGGAGTTGGTGCGCGTGCTCGAGGTGCGCGCGTTGCCACTGGACGAGCAGGTCGCCAGCGAGCAGAGCGTGCTCGAGGGGGACAGGATACTGGAGCGTCTGTTCGATCTCGAGATCTTGGAGAACCTGACGCACTTGATGCTGACCGACATCGGGGTATCGGACGCGGGTTGCGCGGCGCTCGTGAGTCGGAGAGATGTCTCGGGGTTGCGCGCGCTCTCGATGAAGGGGAACAACCTGAGCGCGCGCGGTGTCTCGGCGATCGCGCGTTGCGCACACCTTGGCAAGCTCGAGTCCTTGGATCTTCGCGCTAACCGTTGGGGAGGATACGAGGAGGCGGTCGCGCAGATCGCCAGGACGCGCCACCTGCGCTCGCTAAAGCGGCTGGACATCGAGTGCGACCTCACGCCGGGAGATCTCGACACGTTGCTCACCTCGGAGTTGTTATCGGGGTTGGAGCACCTCGGGTTGGAGGCGTGCTTTCACCAACCAGCCATCGAGGGGGACGAGTTCACCGACGTGGATGGCCTCTCGCTCAACCGCGAGATCGCGCTCGCTGGTTTGAAGTCACTCTCGCTCGCCAACAACATGTTTATGGATGATGAGGTCGGCGAGATCCTCGAGAGCCCCTGGATAGGTCAACTGCGCGCGCTGGATCTGGAGTGGAATGATATCGGCGATATTGGCGCCGAGGCGATCGCATTGTGCGAGGGTTTGCACGGGCTCGAGTGGTTGAGCTTGAGGGGATGTCAGGTCGGCGAGAAGGGGGCGATGCGTCTGGCGCGCGCGGGGATGGAGCATGGCCTGGGGCAGCTGCGTGCGTTGGATATCTCGAGTACGAGCGGTGTGCCAGAGGATGTCGATCAGGAGACCGCCTTGCGGTTGATGTATCAGGACATGCCCACGCGGTACTGGATCGATGCGCTGGCTGACAGCGAGGGGCGCTGGTCGAGCTTGCGCGAGCTGAACATGTCGGATCTCAACCTCGAGATGACGGCCGCAGACATCGAGCGACTGGGGGCACAGCCTCACTTGCAATCGCTCGAGATCCTGGAGCTTGCCAACGTGGGGATGACCCCCGAGGTGGTCGATTGTTTGCTCACAGGGCAGGATCGTTTCGCGAACCTCGTCGAGCTCAACCTCAACCGCAACCATGACCTCCAGGTGTCCGTGGCGAGCGCGCTCGCCACGTTGAAGCTCCCCTCGCTCAAGCGCCTCAAGCTGCGCGAGTGTGGCTTGACGGACATCGACGTCGATCGCATCGCGCATACGCCTGGCGTCGAGAAGCTCGAGATGCTGGATTTGCGAAAGAACAACCTCTCCAACGAGGCGATCGAGACGCTGCTCGATGCCGAGTCCTTGCGTTATTGCCACCTGATCGTCTGAGAGTGTTGAGAAAAGGTTCCGCAGAACGCGGAGCAAGCCCCCCCCAAAAACGCGCCTGCATTCTTGAAGCAGTGAGTTTTCTTTTGATCGCCGTGCGCTAGCAAAGGTGAGACGGCGCGTTTTCGCCCCCCCATCACTTGCTTCGCGTGATAGGGGGGAAACTCGCGCTCCGACTCGAGGTTGGAGTTTCATGAAATCGAGCTTTCGATTTGGCGTGCTAGTTCGCGTGTGTGGCCTTGTGAAACTCACTGCAAGTCTCGAAGTGCACGACGCGAACCATCAACCTCGAGTCGAAGCGTAAGTTTCCCCCCTATTTCAAGCGCAGCGCCGAAATGGGGGGCGAAAACGCGCCGTCATTCCTATGCTAAAGCACGGTGGCCCAACGCAAGTGCTCCGGTTCACAACAGCAGGCGCGTTTTGGGGGGGCTTGTCACGCGCGCTGCAATTCCTTTCAGTTCTCACTGATCTAAATCGCTGAAATCAAAAGAGCTGTTTGTCGACTTGCTGCCCTGAGCGCATGTCGATGCGTTCTGTTTGGGGGATGTGCGTATCGATGTGCATCGTGGCAAGATGCGTGGTAGATTTGTGTGTATCTTGTTGCGATTGGCGAGGCGTTTTATGCACGTTTACGGGTTCAGGTTTTTACACATGGCGTTGGCAGCAGTCGGCGTCCTCTTCTTCCTGGGATGTTCGGATTCATCCTCGGGCAACAACACAGGCAACTCCAACAACTCTGTGGACATGGGCGGCGAGGTCGAGGCTGGCGAGTGTGGCAACGGCGTGGTCGAGGATGGAGAGGTTTGTGATGATGGCAACCGCTACTCCTCGGATTATTGCTCGTGGAATTGCCAGGAAATCATCGGCTACTGCGGGGACAGGATCACGCAATCGAACGAGGACTGCGAGGTCGATGACGATCCCGAGCCTTGTTCGGAGGACGATCGCGTTTGCCGAGAGTGCGTCGATTGCAAAATCGTCGAGGTCGACAACCAGGGAGCGCCGCGTTGTGGTGATGGGGTGGTGCAGCGGGAGGCCGGCGAGCAGTGTGAGAACGCGACAAAGCCGGAGAATGTTTTCCCTGGCGATGATGGCAGCGGTAGCTCGAACCTGGACCTGACGCGCTCTTGCATCGACTGTCGTTGGGTCGTCCACAATTGTGGCAACGGCGAACTCGAACCAGAGAAGGGCGAGGTGTGTGACAGTGGTTGGAGGGTCGCGAACAGGAGGATACCTCCATCGGTTGGGGAGTGCTTGAACAATTGCATGGGTTATCGCCGGGTCGAGAAGCTCGTGCTCTCGGAGTCGAACACGATCGCGCTCACCAACATCGCTCGGTTCTATATGTGGGGGAGCGATCGCGATGGTCAACTCGGCAACTCGGGTGTCGCGCGTGGTGTCCCTGGCATGCATCAAGTCGAGCAGCGTGGCGTGAATCTCGATGCTCGCGCGGGGATGTTTTGTCAGCCGACGGTATCGGAGGTTTTTTGTTGGGGGGCTCCCTTCGGGTTGATTTTCCCTGCGGAGCATTCAAACTCTGGCCCGTACTACATCCCTTCACCCGAGCATTATTACTCACCCGGTGCGTTGCTCATGACGTTCTCCGGCGAGAGCGTGTTGGCTGTAGGTAACGACTCGGTGTACGTCATGAACGAGGCTGGTGAGGTGGCCTACAGCGACCTCGCGGCGAACATTTGGAGGGCGCATCCGACGCCGATCGGCACTGTCGCGCTGCCTGCCCCAGCCATCGCGCTCGATGCTGGCGAGGAGCACGCGTGCGCCATCCTCACTGATGGCGGTGTGCACTGTTGGGGGGACCTTGGCGAGATGCTCCAGGAGCCGTTGGTTGCCGCCGCTTCGAGCCCTGTCGAGATCGTCGCTGCGCATGGGGCGATGTCTATTTATGCAGGGAGCGGCGCGACGTTGTTTGTCGGCGCGCAAGGGGAACTCGGCGGCGTCGGCGCGAATGATTTCGGACAGCTCGACTGGGCCGGGGTCCGTGATCCTGCCTACGTGTCATTCCACCACGAGCACGCTTGCGTGATCACGTCGAGCGGTGAAGTGGTTTGCAAGGGGCGCAACGATCACGGTCAACTCGGGGGTTCTCCTGGGCAAAACAGCCACACGATCACGGAGTTCACGGATGCCATTCAGGTCGAGGTCGGCGTCGATCACACCTGCGCGCTCACGGCCGATGGTGAGGTTTGGTGTTGGGGGTCGAACGAGGATGGAAAGCTTGGCATCGGTCAGGAGGATGGACTCGATCATCCTCCCACGCGCATCACGGGTTGGGTCGAGGAGTGGACGCCTGCCACTGCGCCCGCAGAGAGAGTCTCCACATCAGGACTCTGCACAGACGATGATGATTGTCCGGCGGGTCTCTGCTTGCGCACTTCGGAGACCGCAGGAATATGTGTCCTCCGAGTTAGCGGCGCGAAGAGCTGTTATTCGGGCGGGGGGGGCTATATTCCTCTCCCGAGCCTGGAACTCGGGACCTGTGTTCCGGCATGTTCCGAGGATAGCGACTGCGGCGGGGTGGCGAAATGTATCGACGGCGGTGCCGGTAACATCTGCTTGGTCTTCCCACCTCCCACGGAGCACCTCGGCGACCCTTGCGAGCAGGATGCGGATTGTGGAGCGTCCTCTTGTTACGAGGACATCGATGGGATGACGCCCGGCGGGTATTGCTCGAGAGACTGCCGCCAGCTCCCATGTGGCGAGCAGGAGATCTGCGGCGATGTTGGTTTCAACGAGCAGGATCTGGATATATGCCTCGAGCGTTGCGCCGAGGATAGCGAGTGTCGAGAAGGATACGAATGCCGCGCGATCTGGAATGTTGCCTCGAACGTGTGCGTCGCGTCGAGTTGGTTGACCTTGCCACCGGAGTGAAATCGCCGAAAAGTTGCGCTCTTGCCGATCCTCGCATTAGATTGCCACTCACAGGGTACGACGTATGTTTCCTCCATGCCTCGCTTTTGGTGAGGAGGTCTTAGAGTGGGTGGTCGAAGACACGACAAGTTCAAGAAGATGTATGCCTTCCTGGCCAAAATGGAGCAGGAAGAGGGCACCTTCTCTCTGTCCGATCTGGCGGACGCCACTGGCTACAAGATGAGCTCCATCCGCACCTACTATGGGAAGCGGTTGAAGGGATTGCTGGTCGAGGAGACCGACGAGGACGGCGTCTACGAGGCCGCGGGCTTGGGCGGCTTCGATGAAGAGAGCTTCATCGATTACATGACCCAGCGCAGCTCCCCGGCGGATGTCGTGTCTGCTGGTGGTGATCCTGTGGGGAGTGAACTGGACCTCGATGAATTGAGCGGCGAAGACGCGGTCATCGAGGGATTGATCGCGCAGAGCGCGGCTTGCTTCAAGCTCGGGCTCGAGTTCTACCATAGGGAGGGCGCCAACGGTCGCGTGCTCGCGTGCTGTGGCCTGTTCTGTGATGCGTGGAGGATCTTGTTCGATGCCGAGACGGTGCGAATCCGGGGCGTCGAGCAGTTGACCGACTCGAACTTCGTGACGCCCCACAGGGGGCTCACCGAGGTTATCTCCAGGTTTTTTCCAAACCCCAGAGATCCCGTGCGGCGCAACCTCGAGTGGCTCAGTCACTTGCACGACGCCGCCGCGTACCTGCTCGTCCCCGAGATCGAACCTTACCTCTGTCGCTTGCTGCAAGCGTGCGCGCTCAATTACAGGCGTCGCTGGGAGGCGGTCGCCGGGCGTCGGTTGTTCGATCGCGGCGCGGGCATGTTGGCCATGGGGCTCGATGGGGCGTTCGCGACCTTCGAGCAGATCGAGGATCGCTATGGCGCGCACCTCGCGCGTCGGATCACGGCTCTGGTTTCAGCGCTTCACGTGGAAGAGGGGGAGCTTTCGACGGAGATCTTTTGCGCCGATCCTTCCCTCCACCTCGTGTTGACGCCGCGCGTACACGAGACCCACCTCGAGCTCGCCTCTCACCACACATCGAGGCTCGCCGACGAGGCGATCACCCCTCGTGAGACCTACCCCTACAACTCGGCAGAGGTCGTGCACGAGATCAATAAGCGTCTCCCTTATACGACGCGTATCTCGAGCGCGGCCATCGAGGTCATCGACGCGCAACATGACGTGCGCGTCGATCCTGGGAACTCGCTCTATTTCTTTGATGAGGAGCCTCCGCACCATCGCTACTCGAGCGAATATGTGGAGTGGGTCTCGCGCGCGATCCTCGATGATCCCGACTGGCTCGAGCGCGTGCGGCGCGCCTTCGAGCGTGGTCGCCGCTCCTGATGCCCCTCTTTTTATGACCAAAACCAGTGCGCTAGAACTCGGCGTGAGCCAGGCGTTCCTCGATGGTGTCGATGGCGTCATCGAGCGCGTCGGTGAGTTTGCCTGCGTCCGGTTCCTGGCTCTGCCTGCGCGCATCGCGCAACAGCGCCAGTGATCTGGAGCCACCTTTTCGAGCGAGCGCGCGGATCGTATGCAGCCTGACAAGGTGGCTCGGGGCCTGGAGCAGTGACTCCAGGACCTCTCGGCGTTGGGTGTGCGAGAGGTTCCTCGAAAGCTCGAGCAAGGTCTCGGTGTCCACCGGGCCGAGGTCCTCGTGGTGAGCGTAGTCGATAACCAGTGAGGAGAGCCCATCCCAACCAAAGCGCTCGAGGCGTTGGACGATCGCTGTGCGTTCGCGAGGCAGGGCGCCAAAGAGCATCTTCCTGACGAGCGCGTCGAATTCATCAGATGTGCGGCGCTTCGATGCGTTCTCGAGCGCTTCGAGGCGGACCAGGAGCGGTTGCTCGTCGTCCACCATGCACGCCTCGTCGATCAGCTCGGAGAGGTGCGCCAGCGCGCGCGCTCGAAGCCGCGCGTCCTCGTGGTTGTGCGCGATCTCGAGCAACATTTCGCGCAGGTAGGCTGGCTCCTTGAAGTGCTCCGGGTGGCGCTCGAAGCAGATAAAGCGCAGGCCAATGTCCGGGTGCGCGCGCAGGGAGCCGAGGTTGTCGGCGTGGGACTCGGCGAGCAGCTCGAGGCACTTGCTGCGGTATCCGGGGGCTTGTTGTTTGGATGCTTCGGAGACCAGGCGTGTGAATGGCGCGGCGCGGCGCGGCTGATCGAGGACGCTCGCGCAGTAGACGAGCTCTCGGATCATCGAGGCGCACCGCGCGTCGAGCCTTTGATCGCTCGCCATGAGTTGTAGGGAGGCTTGCATGCGCTGCTCGCGGATCGAGATCGAATCCCACCAGATCCCAGGTCGCGCGTTGAGCAATGAGACGAGCGCATCGCGCGTCTCTCGACCGAGCAACATGAGCGCTTCGTTTCTATCACCGCGCACGTGAAAGCGAGGATCGAAGTGCTCGTCGCCGGTGGTGATGTGTTCTCCATCGGGGTGAGCGTTGGGGGTGCGCGCGGTGAGCGCGAGGGTCGAGAGGTTTCGCGCGAGCGGCAGGTCGATCGCGAGCCAGGAGCGCGTTCCTTCCGTGCGAACGTCGATCTCGATGGCGTGCCCGATGCATTCGCCTGTGAGCTTTCCATCATGGCCGCGGCGCAGCGTGAGTTGTTCTTCGAGCGCCTCGAGGATCGTGATCCGAGCGCGTGTGCGGTGGTGCTTCTGGCGGTTGCGAAAGAGCGCGATGGCGGCGGCCAGGAAGATGACCGCGACGAGCGCGAGATCGATCGGTGCCCCCATCACATCACCCATGCGTGTGCTCCTCGTCGGAGGGGTCGACAGGGGTGAGGCCGCCAGCTTCGTGGACGAGTGAGATCTGCCCGTGCGCGTCATCACCTGTGACGAGTGTCATCGCGCCGCGCACGGGCTCTCCGAGCCTTGTCTGGATCGCGGCGATCGCGTCGTGCGCCTCGCGCGCGAGCTCGCTCTGTGCCGCGGAACCGGTGGATTGGCTCAGGCGCCCGAGCGTCGCGAGCGCGCGGATGCTTCCGTGCCTGGCGAGTGCGCGAATGGCGAAGCTGCGCGCGCTGTTCGCGCGCTGGTGATCGAGCATGGCGAGCGCCAGGGTTTCTTGCGCCTCGGGTGAGTGAATCGCGATCCAGTCGCACAGCGCCAGCAGTGAATTTTCCTGAGGATGCGCGCGCTTTACCTCGTGCATGAGGAAGTCGGTCGTGGCGAGCCAGTGAACCTCGAGCAGTTGGCGCATGTACTCTCGGCGCTCGCGATCCTCGAGGCGCTCGAAGACGCGCGTCAGCAGCGCCTCGACTTCTGCTGGAGGTCTCGAGCTCGTAAGTCGCGCGACCACGAGGAGCTGTTGGAAGAGCGGCACATCATCCGAGAAGAACACCCAGTCGAGGTAGTCGTCGATGATGACGCGCAGCGCGTTCTCGCGGATGCGGTTGTCCGCATGACCTGCCGAGACCGCGAGCATCAGCTTGTAGCGCTCCTCGTCGCTGAAGTCCTGCGGGGCAAACTCGAAGGCGACCAGTTGGAGCTCGCAGACGCCGTGGTGGCGGCAGAGGTCGAGCATGTTCTGGGTTTCCGGCGCCTGGGGCCAGTGATCGAGCAAGTGGCTCACGCACCAGGCGCGATAGAGGTTGCTCTGGAGCTTGTTGACCTCCTGGCAGAGGCGAGTGGAGATGGTGGCTTCGGTGAAGGAGATCGACGCCGCGGTCTGGATGAGATCCTGGGTCATCTTCGAGAAGTTCGACGCCTGGAGGTGTTCGGCGCCATGGTCGATCACGAGCCTCGCGGTAAGCCTCCGCTTGTCGAGCCAGACCTCTTGCCAGCTCCCATAGTGGGTCTTCTCGATGAGCATCGCGAGCTGATTCCTCGCCGCTTTGCCAAGCATCGCGTGTACGTTTAGAGGAGCGCCGCGCACCTCGAAGGCGCGATCGAACTCGGCGTCGTGCGTCAGCGTCTTTGGACCGCGCAGCCAGGGAGGAGCTGGGATGCCCTCGCGCTGCTTCGTGAGCTGGACATCCTCGGGGATGAGGTGTGTGAGGTCGATGGCGACCTCGACCGCCTGGGTGCCTGGGTTCCATGGCTTCATTCGGAAGTTGACCCAGTCCGAACGCTGTAGCGCTCGATCGGCTCGAGAGGCTTCATAGAGGTTGTCGAGTGGCGCGAGATCGAGGAAGCCGATCGTCTCCTCGGTGAGCTTTTCGAAGGCGTTTTGTTCATCCTTGAAGAGCTCGGAGAGGACCGCAGCGAGCAACGCGAATAGCATCAACGCACCCCCTCCAAACATCGCGATTTCAACGCTATTCACTGGCACCTCGACTCAAGGTCATCCCTATCGGCAAGTCAGGCTCCAAGCCTCCCGAATGAGAGCGGTCCCAGGTGTTGGTTGCTGGGGGCGTTCAAGTTTGGCTCGACGTTCAGAATACACGATTTCTCGACGGCTTAGAAGCGCTATGGTTGCCGCGAATCGCCAACGCGTGGGCGGGGGGGGGGGGGGGGGGGGGGGGGGGGGGGGGGGGGGGGGGGGGGGGGGG
>JAYZVO010000148.1:0-48633 GCA_036155555.1 Myxococcota bacterium | reverse complement strand
TCGTGTCAGTGCGGGCAATCCGCCTCGGTCGATCCGATGGAGTATATCATTGGCGGCGAGAGGTCGCGTGAATTCGCGGCAACGGGCGCGCTGGTGTATGGCTCGAAGGCGATCTGCACGGCGACCTTGATCGCCCCAGATATGGCGCTCACCGCCGCGCACTGCGTCTCGGGGTTGGCGAGCTTCGAGATGGGCTTTCGCCTCGGCGCGAATCCTTCTTCGCCGACCATCGATCGCGCCGTGGCGCGCGTGCACAAGCACCCGAGCTACATCGACTTCAACCCGGCGCAACCGTGGACTTTCCAGAACGGCCATGACCTCGCCATCCTCGAACTCGACCAGGAAATCACCAGCGTTCGGCCCGCAAACGTTTACCTTGGCGACCCGAGCGCGTTGCTCAACGCGCCCGCGAGGCTTGTCGGTTATGGCGCCTCGGACGTGACGGTGGTCGCGGGCAAGCCCTACCCTGTCGGCGGAGGCATCCGCCGCGCGAGCACCGTGCGCTTCGACACGCTGACCGCGCAAGCCTTGCGCTACACCTTCGGTGGGATGGGCGCTTGCAATGGGGACTCGGGAGGTCCTGCGTTTATAGAGATCGATGGGGATTGGGTTCAGGTCGGCGTGACCTCGTGGGGAGACGAGACGTGCGAGCGTTATGGGTTCTACCAACGCCTCGATCTTCACGCCGACTGGATCAAGGGGATCGTGGCGCTCTCGGAGCGTGCGGTTTCTTGCGAGCGCGATGACGTTTGCGATGGCCAGTGCCAGCTCGATGAGGACTGCATCGAGTTGCTCTGTCCGGGAGGGTCTTGTCCCGCCGAGGGAGGATCATGCGCAGCTGATGGCGTCTGTGATCCAGGGTGTGGTTCGGTCGACTCGGATTGCCAGAACGAGCAACCTCCCGTGGACACCTGTCAGGCTTACGGGCTGCATGGGAACGGGCGCTGTGATCCTCAATGTCCGAGAGACCCCGACTGCACCGTGAGCATGAACCCGGCGCCAAGCTGCAACCCGGTGGCTCTGCGCGTCGCGGGCAACCAGTGCCAGTACCTGAGTTCGAGCGGGCAGGTTTGCCAACAAGTCCCGATCACAGGGCTCACCTACGATCCTTCGACGCGCAACTGCGTCGCGGTGGATGCCGCCGGGAGCGCGTGCGGTTATTCTCCAGCCTCTTACAGGTTCGATGGCTACTACTGCTACTACGTCGATACATTGGGCAACGTCTGCGGGCAGTCCTATCCTTACTGTGGTCCGGGAGGTTGCTCGTGTTGATGCGATGGTTGGTGCTTATCACGCTCCCGGTGTTGGCCTCGGGGTGTCTCTTCCCGTCCGGTGAGCTCGCGTGTGATCCGGGGCGTTCAGTCGCGTGTGTTTGCGCCGGTGGTGCGATGGGCGCGCAGCTCTGCAAGCAGGATGGCTCGGGCTACGAGGCATGCGTCTGTGACACGTGCCAGGATGGCGATATCAGCGCGTGTGAATGTCCAGATGGATCGATGTCGACGCGCACATGCAGCCAGAGTCGCTTTGGCGCCTGCTCCTGCTCGTCAGAACCTGTTGTGATGGACATGGGGGGAGAGGATCAGGACGAGGATATGCCCTCGACCCCTGAAGATATGGGCACGAGCGCGGAAGAGGATATGGGCACAGAGGACATGGCTCCTGATATGAGCGGTCCTTGCGAGCCGGACGTGGACTCGATCTGCGACATCCAGACCAACGCGTTGCGTTGGGTGGATAGCTGCGGGGTCGCCAATGATTTGATCCGCTATTGCGGTGGAATTTGTGGCGCTCAGGATGCGTGTCAGTCGATGGCGATGGAGTGTGTGACGTCTGATTGCGATTCGATTTGCGGGTTGTTCGAAGGCTCGCTCGCGGCGGTGGATGTGCGGCCTGCGGTTCGTGTGAATGCTCCTCATATCCCGAACTTCGACCTGCCCGAACATTACCCGATCGACGTTTATCTTCGCGATGAGGGGAACGGGATGTTTGGCGGCACGTTGGAGGTCGAGACCGATCGCCTCGCGGCGACGCGCGATGTGCCCGTTCGGTTTGTCTCTCAGGGGGCGGAGGTCCTGGCGCAGACCTTCGCGCAGGCGTGCAGCTCGGTGCACAATGTCGAGCGAGGGAGGTACTTCATCGAGATCGGACCGACCGAGCGCGAGGTGATTCGCGTCGTGATCACGCCGCCGATCAATTGACACGCATCGTGGAGCGCCGCCTCGCTCGCTTTTTGCGGCGTTCTGCTCTAAGTATACCGCCAGATCAAGCCGAGAAGACGCTATTGTAGGCGGACCGATGAACCTCCTCTCCATCCGACATCTGACGCACGCATTCGAAGAAGAGCCTCTTTATAAAGAGGTCAGCTTTGGCATGGATGATGGCGAGAAGGTCGCCGTCGTTGGCCCTAATGGTTGCGGGAAGACGACGCTGTTTCGCATCCTGATGGGGACGCTCGAGCCCGCCGCCGGGGAGATCGCGATGCGGCAATCGGCCAGCGTCGCGTATCTGGCGCAGGAGGTCGGCTTCTCGGGTGACGAGACGCCTCGCGAGGTCGTCGCACGAGCCGTGGAGCGCGTGCAGGAAGTGATCGCCGCGCACGAGGCAACCACGGAGACGATCGCCTCGATGGGCGCATCCGATGACCTCGAGCGGCTCTTGCACGAGCAGGACGAGCTCCAGCAGCAGATCGACAAACTGGGCGGTTGGGATTGGGAGCGACGCGTCGAGGAGATGCTCGACAGGCTCGGGTTGGAGGCGTTGCTGGATGTGCCGACGAGGCAGCTCTCGGGTGGGCAGCAGCGGCGCGTGGATCTGGCTCGGGTGTTGCTCGAGGCGCCAGATTTGCTGTTGCTCGACGAGCCGACGAACCACCTCGATCCGGACACGGTCGACTGGCTCGAGGGTTGGCTCAAGAGCAAGACGCGTGGGCTGTTGTTGATCACGCACGATCGCTACTTCCTCGAGCGCGTCGTCGACCGGATCGTCGAGGTCAGCCGCGACGCATTCTACGACTATCCTGGCGAATACCGCGTCTTTATGGAGCGCAAGCTCGCGCGTATGGCCGTCGACCAGAAGACGCGCACGCGGGAGCAGAAGTTGATCGGCGAGGAGATCGAGAAGCTCAAGTTGCACTCAGTGTCGCGTGGGTCAAAGGATGGGCAGCATCTCCAGGAGCTCGAGCGCAAGCAGCATGTGTTGCGTCAAGAGGATGACAGCGAGGAGTTGATGCGCATGCGGCTCGCGCGCGGCAAGGAGCATGGACCATTGATTCTGGCCGCGCGAGGGATCAGCAAGACGCTCGGCAGGCAGGTGCTCTTCGAGTCCACGGGCATCGACGTCAGCACGGGCGACAAGATCGGGCTCGTTGGCCCGAATGGAGCGGGCAAGACGACCTTGCTCAAGATGCTGATGGGGTACATGCGCCCGGATGTGGGCGTGATCGAGATCGGCGAACGTACTGATGTCGCCTACCTGAGACAGCATGGGCCGCCGATCGACCCGGAGGCGACGTTATACGAGGCGCTCGGGCCGAGTGATTATGTCTGGGTGGGTGATGTGCGCCATCACAAGCGGCGATTTCTGGAGCAATTCTTGTTCGACTCCAGAGACCTCAAGCGCCAGGTTCGGCTGCTCTCTGGGGGGCAAAAGCGGCGCTTGCAATTGGCGCGTGTGGTCGCTCAGAACGGGAACCTGTTGGTGCTCGACGAGCCCACCAACGATCTGGACATCCTCTCGTTGCAAGCGCTCGAGGTGGCGCTCGAAGACTACGATGGTTGCGTGATCGTGGTCTCGCATGACCGCTATTTCCTGAACCGTGTCTGCAATGTGATCATCGCCATCGAGGATCGGCGGCTCGTGCGATACGAGGGGAACTACGACTTTTACCGACGCAAGAAGGACCGCCAGATCCAGCGTGAACGTGAGGCGCGCGCGAGCGAACGCGCCGAGGAGCGGCGCCAGCGTCACGAGCGCGCCGAACGTGAGCGCGAGTCGCGCCGCGCGCTGAGTTACGGTGAGAAGCGCGAGCTCGATGGGTTGGAGGAGGCGATCCTCGAAGCGGAGGAAGCGTGCGAGGCGATAGAGCTCGCGCTCGCTGACCCCACGCTCTATCAGCGCGAGGATGTTGGCCAGGAGCTCGAGCGTTTGCACGCGGAGTTGGCGGCAGCGCGCGAGAAGTCAGAGCAGCTCTACGCGCGCTGGATGGAGCTCGAAGCGAAGGCGCTCGAGGTTTGAGATCCTGCCAAAACCAACCGCTCACATCACAACGCCTGCCTGAATCTGCGCCATAACTTCATCGATCGCGGGGCGTTTATCGGGGCGCGCGTGGTCGCGCGCCCGTGTGAGCGCTGGGAGCGCCGCTTCGCCCAGGACAAGCAAACCCTCGCGCGCCTGCTTTGCGAGCATCGGATCATTGCCGAGCATGATCTCGACAAACACACCGACCTCCTGTGTGGAGCCTCCATAGGCGAGGATGCGGATCGCCTGGCGCACGGTGTCGCGGCGAGGATCATCGAGGAAGCGACGCGTGACATCGAGGTAGAGCTGACGCGATGAGATTTGCCGCAAGGCGCGGTGCGCTGCGCTTCGAAGCGAGAGGTCTTCATGCTCGAGCGCGATGGCGACGACCCGTTTTTCGAGCGCGAGGCTCTCTTTAAAGCTCGGAACACGACGCAACGCAGCGCGCACCTCGTAGCGATCCTCGCTCTGGAGCGCCGAGAGGACATCGCCCTCCCCTTGCTCGAGGACGCGCTCCTCGGGGGGGATCGGAGCAGGCGGAGAGAGCATCATCGAGAGGTCGCGCTCGCGCGCTTTTCTGGTCGCGGGATCGAGCAGATGCCCCTCGCGCAGTAGACCGAGCAAGTGTTGCGCGAGGCGCCTTTCACCCTGGGATTCGAGCAGTGCGATCAGCTCGCGCACATGCGCATCCTCGGTAATGCTCCGAGATATCAACCCGATCAACGCATGCTCGCCGCGCCGGATCGACGGGTAAATGTGCGCGAAGACGAGATCTCCATCGAGCCGAGCGAGCAGCAACCTCGCGCGTTCGGCTCGCTTCGCGTCATCGCCTCGCCAGATCTCGATGAGGGCTCGGACGTGGCGTGAGAGGAGCGGGAGCGAGGTGTGCTCGAGGAGATCGAACCAGCGTAGGAGCTGATCCGGCTCCCAGGGTTGCAACAGGAGATGCGGTGAGAGGCGCTCGAGCGCCCTCACCAGCGCGCCACATCCAGCGTAGGAGAGCTCGTAGTCACCGCGAAGGTAGCGCTCCAGGAGAAGCTGCGCCTCCTCTCGGGTGAGCGATGCGTCCGTGCCGAGCAGTGCCATGGCGCTGGCCGCGCGGACTGCTGCGTCCTCGTGTTCGCGAAGCGTCTGGAGCTTGCCGACACGCCACGCCCTCGAGGGCCTCCAGGGTGTGCTCACATCATCAGCGCTCGTCGGGGTGATGTGTGAGCGCCACTCGCGGCTCCCGAGGTGTGCGAGCGCCAGGATGTGCTCGAGCACATCCTGAGTGGGGTCTTCCCCGCGCTCGAAGCGCCCGAGCAAGTAGGACAACACGCGCGATGCGCCGATGTTTGCGACGAGCTCTTCTCGGGATGCAGCCTGCGCGAAGTCGTCTCGTTCACGCCACGCTTCGAGGGCATCGATGTGTGCCTGGGTGGGCGTGTTGGATCTCTTTGGAAAAAGCAACTTCGACGCTCGCTGGCGCGCTGCGTCGGGGTCACGCGCGACCTCGCAGTCTGCGAAAATCGCGCGGATGTCCTGTGGTTCTGGTGCGACGCCGAGCGCTTCGAGGAGACGCGCCCGATCTCGTCCATCTCCGCCTGGGAATGCTTCGATACCGCGAACGCTTGCCAGAACGGCTCGCTTTCCAGAAAGCGGGAGCGCCGAGGCGAGCTTTTCCAGAAGGGTCGTGATCCTCTCGCGGCTCGGTGACATCGGCTCTTCGAGCAGTAGCATCACGAGCTGTGCGCATGTGTCGAGGTGTGCTTCGGTGGAGACAAAGCGCGTGATCTCGCTCGATTTCGAGAGCAACATCAAGAGGCGGTCGAGCGCCTCTCCGCGCGTGATCGCGATCGATCCGAGCAACAACGGCGCGTGCTGCTCGACCCAGGATGCGTCGAGGTCGAGCGCGTCCACATCCGCGAGCAGCGCGCCCAGGCGCGCTTCATCGAGGGGGGCATCGAGGAAAATACCACGGTCAGAGTGAACCCAACGCCCGGCGTCCTCACCCAACCACGCCAGGAGCTCCTGACGTGAAAAGTCACTCAACCTGCATTGCCCGAGATCCACCCCTTCGTAGATGTAGCCGACGGCGCCATCGCCCAGAGTATCGCGCGCTCGAAGGGTGTGAATGGAGAGGCCGTTTATGGCCGCGCGGAGCAGTCGGATCTTTCTCTCGGAGGTTGCTTCTGAAAGCCGCGTCATCAGCACGGTGAGGCGAGAGTCTCTCAGGATGGCATCGAGCGCCCGCAGTATCAGGGTGCGGAAGCGTTCGTGGTCATGGCGCTCGAGCCAACCGAGCAAGGGCTCTATCGCGCGCGTGTCCCCCGAGGTCGCGAGCGCCTCGGCGGCGCTGAGTTTGATGTTCATGTTTTGGTGCTCGAGCGCCTCGATGAGCGAGGGTGTGGCGCCTGGATCGCGCGACCTCCCGAGCGCCTCGACCGCCTGACGCGCGGTCTGGATGTCGGGTAGCTTTGCCAGGTTGCCAAACCTCGGGATCAAGCCGGGATCACTGGCATGCGTGGAGAGCACGAGGATCGCTTTCTTGCGAACATCGGGGTGGTCATGTCGCGTGAGAGAGAGGATTTGTTCGCGGTTTTCCATCGCCTCGGTGCGCGCGAGCGCGTCGAGGGCGATGCGTAGCACGCGCGCGTCCTCGGCGCGCTCGATTTGTATGTGCAGCAGGTGGGCGCGCAGAGCGCGCCCTGCCTGCGCGGCGCTCTCCGCTCTTGCCAGCGCTGGAGCAGCGAGCGAGCCACGCGCGTAGAGTCGCTGACCGTAGGCATCGAGCGCGTCCTCGACCTCTTCGGAGAGGATCGGTTCGCTGCGGGCTAGCCAGGGCCGCGCAGGATCTGGCGTCGCGCGATCTCCGGCGACCGTCTGAAGCGTGCGCGTGAGCAAGATATCGATCGCGCCAGAACGCAACGCCTCGCAGCCAGCGTGTTCACACAGCTCACGAAGCGAGCGCTCGGGTTGCTCGCCAACCTGAGGAGAGAGCATCAGGAGCTCGAGCGTGCGTTCATCGATGCGAGGGCCGAGATCATCGAAAATCCGCGCCGGGAGCGCGGCAGGCTCCAGCCTCGAGAGCAGCGTTTGCCTCGACGCAGGATCGCCAAAGTGCCAGAGCGTGGCGAGCGCGCGGTCCATGGAGGGGCGCAACCAGAGCGGCGCGCCGTCCTCTTCGAGGATCAGCGCTTCGAGCGTCCGGGCGGTTTGCTCGCCACCGCATGCCTCGAGCGCGCGGAGCGCTGCATCGGCGTTCTTCTCCATCGTGGAGAGCAGCGCCTGTTCCAGGCAATGCGTCCCTGAAACTCGCGCGATTCGGCAGACGCTCGAGAAGAGGGGCTCGGGGGCCGCGAGCAGCTTCGAGAGCAGCGCTTCGCGGTGTTCGTCACGCAGGGCGGGCACCAGATCGAGCAGCCTGAACCAGCGCGGGTCCTCGAGAGGGAGCTGGTCGAGGAGCGCATAAACGCTATCTCTGATGACGTAGATATGTTTGGTTGCCTGATCTGGAAGGAAGCCTGCGTGGCGGTCGAAGAGCTCGAGGAGATCCGGGGCTTGCTCGGGCTTCAAGAAGACGCCGCGGGCGTGCATTTTCTCGAGGCAGGAGACCATCGCGTCGCCATATTGCCACGGATCTTCGATCGCGAGCCGGAATCCATGCGCGAGCGCCTCGTGAGGGAGCAAATGCCCGGCGTGCATCAGGAGGAGCAAGTGACCGCGCGTGGTTTGTTCGGGATCACGGCTCGCGAGGTTGATCGCGTCAGCGTCTTCCAGGAGGGAGAGGATCTCGAGCGCACCTCGGGCGAGCAGGTCGTCACCTGATTTGATGCAACGGCGAAAGACGTGCGTGAAGCGGCGCGCTTCCTGGGATTGGCAAACCCATGGCCTGGCGAGGTGCTTTATCGCGAGCCGCGCGAGAGGGGCCGAGCGATCCAACCACCCGAGCAACATGGTGGCGAACTGTTCACTGGGGATCGCGGCCGTTCGAATCGACTCGCCGAGCTTTCCATCGAGGACAGCCGTAGGGAGTGGTTCGAGGTCAGCGAGCGCCTCGAGCGTTTCGAGAGGAAAAGAGAGGCGCGCGAGGTCTGTCCTGGCGATAGCTTCGAGGGTGAGCGCGTCGAGCTGCGCTGGTTGACCGAGCAAGAGCTCGAGCTGGCGCCACGCGAGCTCCACGTGTATCGGGAGATCTTCGGGTCGCGTGGGCAGGAAGACGCCATCGGGGAGCCAGAGGGAGAACTTATCCAGTGCGCTCGCGAGCGCACTCCAACCGAGCGCGCCGAGATCAGGAGAAGCGCTCTCCAGGAGCGCTTCGCAAAGCCGGGAGCGTTCATTTGGTGAGAAGGCGCGCGCATCATTGGCTGCGAGTAAACCGAGCACGTCGAGTCGTGTTTCGACGGAAGGTGATTCGAGGTCGGTGAGGACGCGTTCGATAGGGGGGAGTTTGGATAGCATGGTGTCCTCACGAGTTCGGGCCAGTACATCAGGTTTGTTTGGCAGGTGAGGCCAACCGAAACGCGCCGCGATTTATTCTGTCATCAACGTTTGATGACATTTAGCTCGGGGCGGTTGTGCTCCAGTGCCTGGAGCACGCTGTTCATGATGATGGCGCCATCGGGCAAGACGAGCTCCCTCAAGTTGTCGAAGGCAGGAAGCATCAAGGCGGCGGCCTCGTTGTAGTCGAACTGGAGCCTGTAATTGCCAGCGAGGTTGATGCTCGTGAGTCGCGAGGTTGGCTCGAGCGTGGCGAGGTGGGCAAAATTCAGGGGCCGCTCATCGAGCTCATTGTACCAGTGATAATCACCAATGCCTGCGCGCCAGAAGTCGAGCCGCTCGAAGGCAAAGCCATCGCGGAACATGTGATGGATGGCGTTGAGCGTGCCGAGTTCGCAGTTGTTGACGCGCAGAGTACGGATATGGGTGAGCGGCTTTGGCGCTCGCGCGAGGCTATAGAGGCATTGCTCGCCGTCGTAACCGACGAGAGAGAACTCGTCGAGCGCGAGCGACGCAGGAAACCGCGAAGGTTGCTCCAGGGGCGCGTCTGCGAGCTCATCAAAGAGGACCCCGAACTCCTGAACGACGCCATCGATGAGGAGCTCCCATATCGGCTCTTCGCGGTTGTAAATATCGAAGGAGAGGACCACGACGCTGGCCGGGTCCAGCAAGCGACGGCACACCGCGATGCTTTCGTTGGAGAAGAATCCATGCTCTCGGTCAAACGGGATGTACTCGATTTCCTGGAGCGAGGACCAATTCACCGAGCGCGTGAGGTAGAGGATGCCCCAGGCCGTGATGGGGTTCTCGCGTACATCGACCTGTTGGACATTCGAGAGGTAGGGGGAGTCTGCCAGGATTGCCAGCCCCGCATCCGAGATGTCGTTGTAGGAGAGGTCGAGGTAGCGCACGTGCTCGAGCGCGGGGAGGTCAGCGAGCACGGCGCACTCCAGGTCGGTGAGCCTGGCCGAGCGCAAATCGAGGCAATCGAAAGTGTCCGCCAGGGTCGCTTTCTCGGGGACAAGATCGCCGAGGTCTCCGAGCTGGACGAGCGGCTGCTTCGGGTCGATCCAACCAAAGCGCGTGAAGAGGTAGACCATGGCGGCCTGTGAGTCCTCTTGTACGTCGATATGCTCGCGTCGGGGGTGCGCAGCGAGCGCGTCGAGGCCAGCGAATGTGATCCCGTTAAAGCAAAGATCGAGCTCGCAGGTGGAGGAGATCGCCTCGGTGTCGAGCAGGAGTTTCAGGCCCTCATCCCCGAGCTTGTTGTGCGAGAGGTCGAGGCTCTGGAGGTTGGCAAAGACGCCATCCTCGTGCTGAAGTTGGCGCGCCGTGCGGAGATCGAAGTTATTGTGCGAGAGGTTCAGGCGCTCGAGCCTGGGTGCCAGGGAGGTGGCGAGCAGGGCCGAGAAGGTGACCTCGTCGAGGTTGCACCTGGGCAACCCGAGGGAGCGAAGTGACAGCGGCTCGAGGAGTTCGAGGAGCTTCTCGAACGACTCCCCGAGCGCGCTCCCCGAGAGGCTCAGGTGTTTGACATGCCCGAGCGGAGGGCACGCGAAGAGGCGCTCAAGGATCGAGCCCTTGAGGTGTCGCGTGGCGAGCTCGAGCCCGTCGAGCGCGTCGGCGGGGATTTGTGAGAGGAACGCTTCATAGCCAGCCATACCGAAGCGATCGGAGGCGAGTCGCAGGAACTGGAGTTGCGGGTACCAGTCTGCGTCCGCGAGGTAGAGGAGACCTTGCGAGGAGACGAGGTCGCTCTCGATGGTGAGCGCGGTGATCGCTCGTGAGACGGGCTCCTGGGACATGCGCGCGAGGTCATCATCGACGAGTGACTCGGGGAGCACGAGGTGGAGCGAGGCAAAGGGGAGACACTCCGCGATGGCCATGCAACGCTCGGGCGTGCCCTTGACCTGGAGCGGTCGAGGGAGCTTTGTCGCGAAGCTCTGGAGGTAGGGGAGCCACTGGTCATCGTATCGCATCGAATCGCCAGCCCTGGCGTGCTCGATCAGCGAGAGGAGCTCTTCGATGCGTCGTTTTGGAAAGCGTTCGCCGAGTAGACTGCGCAGCTGCCCCATTCCACGGTTGAAATCAAATGCATCCATGAGGTGCTCAGTCGTCGTCGTCTTTTTTCTTCTTCTTTTTCTTTTTCTTCTTGTCCTCCCACTCTTCTTCGGCGCGCTCGCGCCAATCTGCGGCTTTGGCAGGATCGACCTCGATCGTCACGGTGGGAGCTGGTGGGGGGGGAGGTTTGGGCGGGTCGCGTTGGTCGCGCAGGATCACGATCGTCATGGCGAGGAATACGATCGCGCAAAGGATCGCCACCGCGAGGAGCGAGCCGCCGATGACGAGGCCCGCTTTTTTGGTCTCGATGAGTTCAGGTTCGGTTTTGGGGTCAGGCGCCTTTACGAGCGGGGGTTGGACAGAGATGGTCTCTGTGGCGGCGAGCTCGGTGTGCATCGCGACGGAGTCCGCGTTCATTGCGATGGTGTCGGCGATGGCGGCGGCGCCGACTTGCACGGTGGGCGCGGCGATGTCAGCGATGGCGACGGTTTTTTGCCCGGAGATGGGACGCGCCGCGCGCACGACGTGTGAGAGGTCGATCTCGTTCGGCTCGAGGAGTTCGAGCGCCTCTGCCATCTCGTCGCCGTCCTGGAAGCGATACTCCGGTGCTCTGGCGAGGGCGCGGCGCAAGAAAGAACCCAGCTCTCCTTCCATGAAAGCTTCCGGGATTTCGAGCTCCCCCTTGGTGTGCGCGACGAGACACTGGAGCGAGGTCTTCCCCTCGAGGAGGTATGCGCCCATCAAGAGCTCGATGATAATCAAGCCCATCTGGTACACATCGAGCGCGGGCGTGACATCCTGTTCGTCGATGTATTCGGGTGCGAGGTACTGCGGGGTGCCGAGCAACTGACCGTTTTGAGTCAGGCGCTCGGGCGAGGTGTCATCACCGCTCAGTGGGGTATGGAGGTAGGCGATCCCGAAGTCGACGATCTTGATCTGCTCGGCGCGCGAGCCGGGGCGGCTCAGGAAGAGGTTGGAGGGCTTGAGATCCTTGTGGATGATGCCTGCTTTATGTGCCTCTCCGAGCGCATCGAGCGCGGAAATCATCAACGGGAAGAGGCGCGCGGGAGGGAGCGCGCCGTGGCGCTCGATTTGATCGCCGAGGTCGTAGCCTTCGAGCTTCTCCATGACGATAAAGGGGCGCGTCGGATCGTCATCGAGCTGCCCGATGTCATGGATTTCGATGATATTGGGGTGGCGCAGCGTGGCCGCCATCTGAGCCTCGCGCCGGAAGCGCTCGAGCAAGATCCCCTGCTCTGTCGAGGCTTCATTGATTCTGGAGACGTCCATGCACTTGATGGCGACGACGCGACCGACGGACTCATCCCACGCCTCGTAGACCGTGGCAAAGCCTCCTCGCCCGAGTTGTTGGCGTAGGACATACCGCCCTGCGATTTTGTCCCCCGTCTCCATGGCAACCTGCAAAATTTGATTCGGAGTGTCTCCATCACGACGCCAGACAGCCTACAACATCCTCATCACGCTGTCCCCCCAACATGCGCCCGAGAGGTTATTTCAACCCCCAAACTCGCCGCCGATTTCGACCCTCTGCTCCAAAACGCGAACCAGGGCAACGGCTTACCAGATGCGCACGCGAGGTCTGAGCGAGGATGCCTTCGAGAGGATCATCTTCGCGCGACGATCGAGCCTGTCGACAAGCCGTGTCCCCTTGATCAGCGCATGATGTGCACGGTCGATGAAGTCGCGCATGGTGTCTGGTTCATCGAGTGTCGCAAAGGTGCGCGCGAGGGTGGTGTTCCCGATCCCGAGCAGCTTGGCTCGTGATGGGCTCAAGTCGCCAAGGTCGGAGGCGCGCAGCATCAAGGGGCGGTATCGATTGGCGCGCACGTCGATGTCTTGAAGCGGGACCGCTGGATTATTGTAAACGAAGAAGAGGACATCGCGATCTTCGAGGATCGGGAACGATTGCCTGTGAATCCCCGAGACATCGAACAAGAACGCGGTGCCAGCGCTGGCCTTCATCGCGAGGCGGCGGTCGAGCATGCCGCTTACATCCTCGTCGGAGAAGTGCGCGTGGCGACGCTGCCCGTGGGTGCCGCGGATGTAGTGAAACTCGCCAGAGCTGACGTCGCTCAGGTAGACGGCGAGCTTGAGCTGACGGGGGACATGCTCGAGGTCATGATCGTACCACGCGTCGTTGTGCCACCCGTGGAAGTCATCGTGAGTGGGCAAGGAGCGCCACCCTTTTGCCTCGGTGATCATGGCATCATCGCCGATGTATTGACGCGCGAGCTCTGCGACGAGCGGGTGTGTGGCGACGTCGATGTAATCGCGCGAGATGGAGCAGAGGTCATCGACGAAGCGGCGGTAGGGATCGATCGCCTTGTAGCCTCGCTCACCGTTGTAGGCGACGTGTTCGACCCGGTCGACAAAGGCTCGCTGCATGCGCTCGAGCGCATGCGCGTCGAGGAGCATCGGGAGCTCGACGATGCCATCACGCTCGAGCGTCGCGAGCAAGTCGTTGGTGAGCACGGTCATCTCTTTTGCGGGTTTCATGATCGACCTCGATGAGTGTTTTGAGGATGTCCTGGACCATGCGTTCGACGTCGAAGCGCTGATCCGCGTCTTGTTTTGCAGCGGCGGCGATGCGCGCGCGTTTCTCTGGGTTCTCGAGCGCGAAGCGGATCGCGTCCGCGAGCGCGCTGGCGTCATTTGTGGGCACGACGAGGCCCGTTTTATGATCCGTGATGAGCTCGCGGGAGGCGCCCACGTCGGTCACGATCACGCAGCATTCAGCGCGCATCGCTTCGGCCGTGACACAGCCAAAGGCTTCCTGCCAACGCGAAGGGACGACGGCGATATGCGCGCTCGAGAGGATCTCCGGGACATCATCCCGGCGCCCCAGAAACTCGATGTGAGGGGCGACCTCTCTGGCGCGCGCCTCGAGCGCGGCGCGCTCGAGGCCGTCGCCTACAAACAACACCCTGAGGTCGTGCTCCGGGAGCATTCCGCACGCGTCGATGAGGAGATCGAAGCCCTTGTCCTCGATCATGTTGCCGATCATGACGAGCGTGGGGTTCGTGTCCTTGTCAGGTGCGACACCGGGCGCTCTGACGCCGTTGTAGACGACCTTCGAGCGCGTCGCCGGGAGCCTGACGCGCTCGATATGGCGTCGACGCACGAACTTCGAGACGGCGATGATCTGACGCGCAGGTGCCAGGCTAACGCGGTGTGCCACGACGCGCGCGACCTCGCGAACGAGCCCGCTGTGCTCGGGCCAACCCGAGTGATCGTCGACCACCAGGACCGCCTTGCTTCCTGCCAGACGCACGGCCCAGCTCACAGAACTTACCATAGGAAAGAATTGTAGGATCGAGATATCAGGGCGATGCTCGCGCACCACATCCATCAACCCAGTAAGCCCTCGCGCCCCCCAGGGACAGACCCTGGCGCCGTGAACGCGCCAGCTCGCGGCGACGAGCTCCGAGGAGGAGAGCGGTGAGACGATGAGTTCATCTCCGCGCGCATCGAGGGCCCTGGCGAGCAAGGCGATGTAGTGCTCGATGGCGCCGATCTTGTTGGCGTTCATCTTGAGAGCGATCAGGACACGCATGATGCCACCTCGAAGTTTGCAGGTTGTGTTTCGCGAGTGTGGTGAGCGCGCGTTGGCGCGCCGAAGGGGTCTGTGAGGCGCCCGGTCATCAGGACTTCGGCGCAACGCTCGGCGGCGACCCCGTCTCCATAGGGGCTATTTGCGCGGCGCATGCGCTCGAGCATAAGTGGGTTGCCGAGCGCGCGCGCGACGGTGGCGATCAGCGCCGCCGGGCTGGTTCCAATAAGTGCTGCGGCGCCAGCGGCGATACCTTCGGGGCGCTCGGTCTCCTCGCGGAGCACGAAGACGGGGACTCCGAGCGAAGGGGCCTCTTCTTGAACACCGCCAGAGTCCGTCAAGATGAAGCGCGCGTGCTTCATGGTGTAGACAAACTCCCCATAAGACATCGGGGGAGTCAGAATCACATTCTGACTCTCGCCCAGGATCTCGTGCGCCAGTGATTTCACTGCTGGGTTGGGGTGGACGGGGTAGACGAAGGTCTGGTCGGGGTAGTAGCGCGCGAGGTCTCGGACCGCCTGGAAGATATCACGCGCGATCTTGCCGTGGTTCTCCCTGCGATGGAGGGTGAGAAGGATCGGGTCGCGGACCCCTTCGAGCGCTGGCGGACATGACATACCGCAGTTGGCGACCATCTCGAGCGCGTCGATGACGGTGTTGCCGGTGCAGAAGATCCGCTCGCTGGGGATGTTCTCTTCGAGGAGGTTGTCGATGGCGCTTCGTGTGGGGGCGAAGTGCGCCCAGGTCAACGCCGAGATGAGGCGACGGTGGCCCTCTTCCGGGAATGGGCTGCTGATATCGGGGCTCCTCAATCCAGCCTCGACGTGCGCGAAGCGCACGCCGCGATAAAAGGCCGCGAGGGCTGCGCACATGGCGCTCGTCGTGTCTCCTTGACCGACGACGATATCAGGAGCAAAGCGCGCGATCACCGCGTCGAGCTTCTCGAGGATCAGGGAGGCGTTGTGTGCGAGCGAGGTGCCCTTGCCCATGACCTCAAGGTTCACGTCTGCTTCGATGCCAAAGTAGACGGCCATATCATCGAGCAGCTCCTTGTGCTGCCCGGTGTAGACGACCTTGACGGTTGGCGCTTCGGGGCGAGCGCGGAGGGCGTCGATCAGCGGCGCCATCTTGATCATTTCGGGACGAGTACCGATCACGCACATCACGACTTGTTCTCTTCGCTCAACATTCATCTCGAAGCTCCGTGGCTGGGGCGCGGATGGAGGACTGGACCACCCAGTCCTCCATCCGCGAGCACGCCGAGCAAGAGAACAAGAGCCGTGCCACACGACCCAAACTCAGGCATCGATTGGCCGATCGATGGCAGCGTGAGCGGTCGAGGCGTCGATCTGTGTGGTCGCAGTGACCGATGCCAGGGTGAGCGACTGTCTCGGTTCGAGACAGTCGCTCACCCTGGCATCGGTCCAAACTGGAGCGATTCGCTCGCCGCGTGGCGAGCGTATAGCGGAGAGGAATCCCATCATATCGAGATAACAAGCGGTCGTGCGTGCCATCGACATCCTCTCACAAGGGGGATGGCACACCGCTTGCGAGAGGAGAAGACGACTCTTTTCAGGAGGTCTTCTCATGGCACCAACACGACGAAATACACCACTCCGGGTCGCACACGTGATCCAATACTTCGACGTCGGCGGCCTCGAGCGCATGGTATTGAGGTTGGCGCATGCATCCCGCGCATTTGGCATCTCGCCGAGCGTCTTCGCCTACATGGGGGATGGCCCCATGCGCCTCGAGTTCGAACGCGCAGGCATCGCGACCCACCTGATCGACCAACCCGTGAAGGGTGTGCAGTTCGGGCGCAGCTTCGACTTGACGCGCGCCTTCGAGCGCGAGGCGATCGATGTGATTCACAGCCACCACGTCGGCCCATTTCTCTACAGCATGCTGGCAGCGAGCGCGCTGACCACGCCACACGTGCACACCGAGCATTCACACGAGTTCTACGATGTCCCCAGGCGGCAAGCGCTCGGGCAGTGGATGGATGCACGCGCACGGGTTGTCGCGGTGACAGAAGAGATCAGCCAGTGGCGCGAGGCGTACCTGGGGCGCGGCTGTGAGGTGATTCACAATGGCGTCCCGATGCCCACGCTCGGGCGCTCTGATGGCAAAAGCGTGAGGCGCTCGCTCGGGATCTGTGAGGGCACATTCATCATCGGCTGCGTGGCGCGGTTGGCGCCCGAGAAGGACATCGACTTCCTGTTGCGCAGCTTCGCCAAGGTCGCGCGCCGAAAGAACCACGTGGCGTTGGTGCTCGTCGGTGATGGGCCGGAGCGAGAGAACCTCGAAGCATCGGCAAGTCTTCTCGGGATCGCTGACAAGGTCCACTTCCTCGGTCAACGCAATGACGTCGAAATGCTGCTGCCAGCCTTCGACCTCTTCGCGCTCTCTTCTCGCCGCGAGGGGCTGCCGCTGGCAGTGCTCGAGGCGATGGGTCACGCCATCCCAGTGGTGGTCACGGCCGTTGGCGGGCTGCCAGATCTCTTGCGTGATGGCGGCGGGCGCGTTGTGGCGCACGGAGATGAAGAGGCGATGGCGAGCGCACTCGATAGCTTCATGGGGCAGCCGAGGTTACGGCGCTCCGAGGGCCGACGCGCGCGCGCCAGGATCAAGCACTCACACAGCTCCGAGGCGATGGCGCGCGCTTACACAGACATCTACGAGGAGATGGCCCTGACCGAGCAAAAGAGGTGGCGAGCATGAGGAAGGAGAAGATCATACACGTGATCGCTCCGGGCGGTCTGGCTGGCGCGGAGCGTGTCGTCCTGGGTGGGATCGACGCGCTGCGCGCGGATGGAGAACACGAGGTCGAGCTCGTGGTGCTCGAGGAAAGGCGCGCTCCCGAGAGCTACGCGCTGTTTGCGAGCGCCGCGCGCGCCTACGGCATCCATCCGCATGTGATCCCGACGCGCGCTCAGGTCGAGCTCTCGGCGATTCGACACCTCCACCACAAGCTTTGCCAAACGAGCATCGTCCACGCGCACGGCCACAAGGCGCTGGCCTGGAGCTGGGCTGCGAAGCCGAAGTCGACCAGGATCGTCACGACTCATCACGGCGACCTCTCGGGTAACCTCAAGGCAAAATTCTACGAAGAGCTCAGCCTCAAGATCTACCGACGCTGCGACCTGGTGTTCGCTGTCGATGAAGCCAACCAGGCGCGCTTGATGCAACTGCTTGGCGAGCGCGACGTCGCGCTGGTGGAGAACTTTTTGGCGATGAGCGCTCCGGCGCCGCGAGTGCGACGCGTCAAAGGACCGCTCTCACTGCTGGCGTTGGGGAGGCTCTCCAAAGAGAAGGGGCTCGACACCTTGATCGAAGCGATCGCGCGGTGTGGCAAGAGCGTCACGCTCGACATCGCTGGCGATGGCCCCATGCGGGGCGCGCTCGAGCGCCAGGTTCGAGAGCTTGGCCTCGAACATCGCGTGACATTCCTCGGGTTCGTCGACGACGTCCGCGCGTTGCTCGAAACACACGACGCGCTGGCGATGCCTTCACACCGCGAGGGGATGCCGATGGCCTTGATCGAGGCGCTCTCGGCGGGGCTTCCCATCCTGGCAACAAACGTCGGCGGCATCCCCTCGATCGTGCGCCCCGGAGAGGACGCGATCCTGACAAAAGCGGGCGACGCCACGCTGATGGCGCGCGCGCTCGAGCGCTTTGTCATCCACTACCCGACGCTCGCTGCGGGCGCCTTCGAGAGCGCCTTCAAGACGCGCCATCGCTTCTCGGCGAAGCGGTGGTCGAAACAAACCAACGCGCACTACACGAACCTGATCGACTCGAGAGGAGGCTTCTGATGGACTGGATCATTTTTGGCGACGATTGGGGAAGGCATCCCTCGACCACACAGCACCTCGTCTCACACTTCAGGGAGAATGACCGCATCCTCTGGATCGACTCCATCGGGATGCGCTCGCCAAAGCTGAGCGTGACCGATGGCGCGCGCGCCGTGCGCAAGCTCAAGAGCATGCTCTCGGGACGTATCACGCCGGGCGATCTCGGGGAGAACGTTCTCACAATGGAGCGACACGGGAAGCGCGCACCAGATCGCGTGATGATGCCAGCGATTTTACCATGGCATGTGCGATGCGCAGGAGTGAACGCACATATTCTGGCGCGCGCCATCAAGACCACGAGCGCGGCCCTCGGCCTGGAGGATGTCACCATCCTGAGCGCGACGCCGCTCGCGGCGCTCTACCTCGACGCCATCCCGCACGAGCGCGTGGTGTATCTGCGACTCGATGATTACGCCCGGCTCCCCGGCGTGGACGCCGAGCTCGTGAACAAGATCGAGCCTCGACTCATCGAGCGCGCCGACCTCGTCGTCGCGACGGCCAAAAAGCTCCTGCCAGAGCCATGGCGCTATCCTTCTACGAAGACGCTCTACCTGCCTCAAGGGGTGGACTTCGAGCACTTCGCCATGCGTATGCACAGACCTGTCCCTGGACGACCTGTGTTGGGGTTCTTTGGCCTCTTCGCCGAGTGGATCGACGCGGACCTGATCCGAGAGGTCGCGCTCGCAAAGCCGGATTGGACGTTGGAATTCCTCGGGCCAAGACGCGACGTGCCCGCATCGCTCGAGAAGATCGAAAACATCGTCTTTAGAGACGCGGTGGACTACGCGGCGTTGCCCCAGGCGATCGAGCACTGGTCGGCGGCCTGGATTCCCTTCGAGGTCTCCGAGCTGACCGCCGCGGTCAACCCCCTCAAGTTGCGAGAATACCTCTCGGCAGGTCTCCCCACAGCATGCGTCGAAATGCCCGAGGTCGACTTCGCGCGCTTCTCGATCGAACGCATCACCGGCGCCGCGGATGTGGTGTCGTGGCTCGAGAAGCTGGCCAAGCACCCAGAAACGACCGCTGTTCGACTCCAACGCGCGCGCTCGATGCGCACGGAATCCTGGGCAGCGCGCGCCGAACGTCTCCGCACTGCAACCGCCCGAATCGCCATGAGAGGTCATCATGTTCGCCAAGAGATTCACACGGATTTCAGCCGTCGTTTGTCTGTTCGCGCTCGTTGAGCCAGGCCAGGCCATGGCCTGGGACGCGCTCGAGGAGTCCTTTACAGGGTCCACACTCACCGATCCTGCGTGGATACTGACAGACGAAGCGGCGCTGACTGCACCCTCGGTCGATCTCGTGGGGGATGGGTGGCTCCGGCTGACAGACGCCGAGAGCAACCAACGCGGCGTGGCGTATTACGATGTCCCGATCCCGACAGATGATGGATTGATCATCGAATTCGACTACGCCTCGTGGGGAGGCATCGGCGCGGATGGCATGACGGCCTTCCTCTTCGATGGCTCCGTCGGTGAGCTCGACTCCAACCCCTTTCAGATCGGAGGTTGGGGCGGCTCACTGGGCTATGCGCAGCGTTGCACGAGCGTGGGGATGGCCGGTGGGTATGTCGGCATCGGCTTCGATGAGTTTGGGAACTACTCGAACTACAGAGAATGCCGTGAGGGAGGCTCCTCGGGGGATCTTGTCCCTGACGCGATCGCGGTTCGAGGCTCCTGGCAAGGAGGATACGCATACCTGACGGGAACGACCGAGAGCATCCGCGCGCTCGATTGCCCGAGATGGCAATGTGCGTCTCGACCAGGGCCTGGTGATCCTGGTTATCACAGCGTCAGGATCGCGATCGTACCGGTCGCAGAGAGTTATTCGATCTCCGTCGCGCTCAAGGTGTCCGAGAGCGATCTTTATGAAGAGATTATCCCGGCTTACACGCTGCCCGACGCTCCTCCGCCCACGCTCAAGTTCGGCTACGCAGCGTCGACAGGCAACTCGCACAATATCCACGAGCTGCGCAACCTGACCATCGCCGCGCCGACAGACCTCGGGGTGCAAATCACCGAGATCCCAGAGGTGGCCCATGAAGGGGAGCGTCTCTCCTTCGCGCTCGAGATAGAGAACCTCGGAGCGCAACGCGCTAGCGCGACGCTCGAGCAGAACAGCGCCGCGTGGTTGACAGACATCACGCTCTCGTGCGCACCAGCGAGCGCCTGTGAGGGAGAGGACGCAGACAACCTCCCTATCACGCTCGAAGCTGGCGAGGTCGCCGAGCTCTCTATCACTGGGACGGTCCACGGGCAGCCGACGACCCAGCTCCAGATCGCCTCTCTCGCCACGCGTGGCTACGAGCTCGACATGACAAACAACGACGCGAGCGCCACGATCGAGATCCTCCCTGCGCTGGAACCTCCCATGTTGGAAGCAGAAGAAACCGACATGGGGAGCCCGGATATGGCACAGGATCTCGGCATGGACATGGACGAGGCAGATAAGGAGCCGGAGTACGAGTTGATCGACCTCCTCGCAGAGACCGACATGAGCGAGGCCGATATGGGCGCGGACCCGAGCGTGGATCAGGCAGGTATCGCGCCCCCTGCAAGGAGCGAATACACCTACGCAGGCCAGGGGTGCTCCACGTCGCCACCGTCGAACACTCCAGCGTCCTTGATGGCTTTTATCCTGGCGCTATTGCTCTTGTTTGCGACGAGGACAAGAACCAGCCGACGAAACAGCGCGTGGTTCGTGTCGAGTGTCATCATGTTGGCTCCGCGGTTGGTGGCAGGACAAACCGTCCCCTATCCGCAAACCCACATCGAGCACTTCGAGCCGATGCCAAATCAAGGCGCGAACGTGCTCCACGCCGCGACGACGAAGCTCCCCGAGCACCTGCGCTACGAGGTCGGCGTGGTCGCGCACTATGTCTCGCGGCCGCTGGTTTTGGGGGAACGCGACCGAACGCCGACGGTCTCGATCGTGACCGGTCAGCTCAAGCCCGAGTTCGTCGCATCGCTGGGACTCTTCGGGCGCGCCGAGGTCGGCGTCGGCATCCCTTTCATTGCCTACCAACGTGGCGAGCTGATGTTGGAAGATGGGCAGCCAGGGGGAGCTTTGGGGCAGGCGCATTTGGGGGATGTGAGGACGAGCGCGCGTATTCGGTTGCTCGACCCGAGCACCCACGCGGGGTTAGGAGTCGGGGCACTGGCGACGCTCCACTTGCCCACCGGCTCGCCCGCGCTGCTGACCTCCGATGGGAGCGCGCGCGTGGAAGGGAGGATGATCCTCGACTGGCAGAGCTGGCGAGGTTGGCGCCTGGGGGCAAACCTCGGGTTTCAATCGCGCGAGCATGTCGAGGCACTCGATGCACGCTTTGACGACCAGATCATCGGGACAGTTTATGGAGACATCGGCTTGCTCTCGCGCTGGCGAGTAAGGGGTGCGCTCACATCACGCGCATCCGCGCCAGCGCTCGTCGAGAGGATCACACAGAGCGTACCTGTCGCGGCGCCCGGCGAGGTGACCTTCGCGCTGATGCGCAAGACGCGTTTCAGCGTCGACTGGCAGCTCTTTGGAGGTTGGGGGCTCGGGGACGCGCCCGGCGCGCCTGCCTGGAGGGCAGGCGCAGGGGTGACCTACAGACCTGCGCCAAAGCCAGAGACGACATGCCTCCACCCTGTCGAAGACCTCGATGGCTACATGGACGAGGACGGATGCCTCGACCCGGACAACGACCTCGATGGGATCGCGGACATCGATGACCTCTGCCCGAACGAGGCAGGGGTGCCTCCTCATGGCGGTTGCCCGGCCCCGAAAGAGGTCGAGAGCGCTCCTCCCGTGGAGGTCGCGATCCAGGCTGAGTCCATGACCCCTCCGCCCACACAGGTATGCCAACAGGAAGATCCTGTAGCGAGAACAGACGAAGACAAAGACCTGGCAGAGGACGACGCTGTGTCGGCGCGCGTGAGCGCAGACTTGGACGAGCGCGTTTACTTTGACCGGGACAAGGACAGGCTCGAGCCGCGCAGCGAGGCGCTCTTGCGGGAGGTCGTCGTCTGGATGCTCGAGCATCCAGACGCGGGGAACCTGGTCGTCGAGGGCTACGCCTCGACGCCAGGATCACGCTCGCACAACCTGGAACTCTCGAGGCGCCGCGCGCTCTCGGTGGCGATGTTTCTGGTGCAAAGCGGCGTCCCGCCCGAGCGCTTGCGCGTGTATGCGTATGGTGAGGAGTATTCTCACGACAAACCCGGCGCGTTGTTGCTCGGGCATCAACTCGAGCAACGGGTGGAGATCCGGCTGGATCAATCGCCGCTCGCGTCCTCGTCTTCGACGAGTCCGTAAGCCTTGAGGCGTCGGTAAAGTTTCGCGCGTGAGATCCCCAACCTGCGCGCGGACTCCGAGACGTTCCCCTCGGTCTTCTCGTGAGCGTGGAGGATCGCGAGGCGCTCGACCTCCGAGAGCGGGAGGATATCATCGCCGTGGAAGAGGACGCTGTGGGCGTCGATTTCCTGGGGCGCGTCATCCTGGAGGTCGAGCTCATCCTTGAGTTTTCTGGGGAGATGAGCGACCTCGACGGCCTCTTGCGCCATGATGGCCGCGCGTTGCATCGCGTTCTTGAGCTCGCGCACGTTGCCCGGCCAGGAGTAGCGCGCGAGCGCATCGCTGGCGCGCGCGGAGAACTCGAGGGGCGCGCGACCGGCCTCGTGCGTGATCTGATCGAGGAAGTGTCTGGCCAGCAACTGGATGTCTTCAGGGCGCTCGCGAAGCGGAGGGACTTCAACCTCGTAGACAGCGAGTCGATAATAAAGATCCTGGCGGAAGCGCCCTTCACTCACCTCGTGATCGAGTTGTTTGTGCGAGGCTGCCACGACGCGAACATCGAGTTTTACTGTCTCGGTCGAGCCGAGACGTTGGACGGTTTTCTCTTGAAGCACACGCAGGAGCGAAGCCTGGAGTTCGGGGGAGAGCTCTGCGACCTCATCGAGGAAGATGGTCCCGCCGTTGGCTTGCTCGAAGTGGCCGATGTGGCGCGTCTCGGCGCCGGTGAAGGCGCCGCGCTCGTGCCCGAAGAAGGCGGATTCTTGCAGCGAGGCTGGCACCGCCGCGCAGTTGACCGGCACAAACGCGCCCCCCTTGGCGCGGCGGCTGTGATCGTGGATGGCACGCGCGACGAGCTCCTTGCCGCTACCGGATGGTCCGTGGATCAGGACGCTCACGTCGTAGTGAACGAGGCGATCGAGTTCGCGAAAGAGGCTCTCCATGACCTCGGAGCCCGAGATGATGGCGCCATAACCTGGCGGGGAGTCGCCATCGATGGCCTTGATCTGGCGGCTCATCGCGAGCTTGTCGAGCTGCTCCTTGCCATGTTCGATGGCGCGCTCCATGGCGGGCAGGAGCTTGAGCCTGTCGACCGGTTTGCTCAAGTAATCGTAAGCGCCAAGGCGCATCGAGCGCACGATCGTCTCGACGCTCACCTCCTGGGTGAGCATGATCACGGGGATCTTGATATCGAGCTTCTCGAGCCGCTCCAGGACGCCGAGGCCATCGAGCCTCGGCATATGCACATCGAGGAGCAACACGTCATGGACGTTCTCGTCCAGCAGGTCGAGGCACTCTCGACCATCGAGCGCGTGCGCGACCTCGAAGCCCTCTTTTTGAAGCCAGTGCGAAATCAGCCTCGACTGGATACGATCATCGTCCGCGATGAGCACGCGGCTCTTTTTCTGCTTTATGCTCATCGAACCATCCGTACCTTTAAGACTGCATGTTACTCGGTGACTGACATGGTGCCCAACCCAACAGGTTCTGTCGATGGATAAAGCCGCACACGATGATCGTCACCCGTTTTGGGCTCACCCTGATCTGTTTATGGCGGGGCTCGATCGCGAGGGATGTTTGCTCGACCCGAACGCGACCTGGGAAAAGTTGCTCGGGTGGAATCCTCGAGTGCTCGAGGGGATCTGGTTGGTCCGCATGGTCGAGGAGCCAGACCGCGAGAAGACCTCGAATATGCTCGACAGGTGCCTCATGGGACCCCCTCGCGGTGGGCGCGTGGAGGTGATCGAGGTCCATATCCGAGGCATCGACGGGGCATTGCGTTGGGTGGAGCTTAGTATCGCGCCATCACAGACGCCTCGCCGGGATGGCGTGGTCGCCTGGCTCATGGGCAGAGACATCACAGAGACGAAGCAACTGCGCAGCGAGCTCGTGCAGGCAAAGAGCGAGACAAAACGCGCCGAGCAAACGCGCGCCTCCTTTTTGGCCAACGTCTCCCACGAAATACGCACGCCGATGAACGGGATCGTCGGCGTGCTCGAACTGTTGAAGAACACGCGCCTCGCGCCCGAACAGATCGAGCTCGTGAACCTGGTCGATGAATCCGCTGACGCGCTGTTGGGGCTCATCAATGACATCCTCGAGGTCTCTCGCATCGAAGCACATGGCGTGGAGCTCCAACGCGCCCCTTACGAACCGCGTGGGTTGATGGAAGACATCTGCCTGTTGTTCGCGGCGCAGGCGCAGAGCAGCCAGATCTCGCTCGGGTGGAGCTGCTCGAAGCTCGTCCCGCAAGCGCTCCTGGGCGACAGCGCGCGATTGCGTCAGGTGCTCACCAACCTCACACACAACGCCCTCAAGTTCTCGCCGCGCGGCGAGGTCAAGATCTTCTCGACGGCCTCGATCGCAGAGCATGGAAGGTTGAAGTGGGTGATCGGGGTGAGAGACACGGGGACGGGGATCGCGCCAGAGGATATCGAGCGCATCTTGATGCCATTTGTGCAGACCGATGTGGGGAGCAGAGCGGGTGGTACGGGGCTCGGGCTCTCTATTGCCAAGCAGCTCGTGGAGAAGATGGGAGGAAGCTTCGAGGTCGAGAGCGTGCTCGGAGAAGGATCGACATTTTATGCCTCCTTCGAGCTGGCGCCCGAAGACATCGTCGAGCAAACATCCTCTTTCGCGACCCCCATGCCAGGCGTCTGGATCTTATCTGAAGATGCACCACCCGAATCACTCGTCGTGTCACTGCGCGAGTTGAACCTGGCGCCGGTGCATCTGACCTCGCTCGAAGAGCTCCCTCAGGGAAACAGCGAGTACGCGTTCGTGTTCGCGCCATGGAAGGATGGTCTGGGGAGGCGCCGCTTGCCTGGCTCACGCGCCTTGATCATCTACTGGCTCGAACACGCCGACGAGATCCCGCCCGCCGGAGCGCCCTACCTCAACCTCCCCGTGCGCAAGCGCGCCTTGACGTATGCGATGGAGGGGCTCCTGCAAGGTTCCTCGACGATCGAAGAGGGGGAAGAGGTGATCACCATCACGATGCACCCCTCTTCGTTGATGGACGGGAACTCGGTCTGGTCAGAAGTGATCGAAGACAACCAGCGGCTCTCCATACCCTCGAGAGACACCCTCATCGGGCAGGCACACTCGGCCTACGTGAACATCCTGCTCGTCGAGGATCAGCCGATCAACCTCCAGGTCGCCGCGCGCATGCTCGAGACGTTGAACATTGGCCTCGAGATCGAAACGACCATCGCCACGGATGGAGCGCGAGCTGTGGAGCTCGCAAGTCAGGATCGCTTCGACTTGATCCTGATGGATTGCTCCATGCCCGTGATGGACGGTTACACGGCCACCAAACACATCCGCAACTTGCCGAACAGGAACGCTGAGATCCCGATCGTCGCGCTGACAGCCTATGCGCTCCCGGAAGAGCGCCAGCGCGCGCTCGACGCGGGGATGAACGAGCACATCACGAAACCACTCACGCTCGATGTTTTGGAGCGCGTCCTGATCGAACAGCTCGAGCTTATCGAGAGGAGCATCGAACAAGAGAGCGACGCGTGGGATCGCGATCGAACCGACATGCTACGCGCACAGCCAATCATAGAGAAAGCGGTGCGCCCTCCCGAGCCTCAGGCCGAGATCGAGATCCTCGAGCGCTTCGTGCGCGACCTCGGAGATAAAGAGGTCGCGCGTGAGATCATCCTCGACTACCTCGAGGACGCCACCGCTCGGTTGCAACGCATTCGAGAGCTGTTGCGCCTCAAGCCAACGCTCGAGCGAGAAGAGCTCGCGCGCGAGGCGCATACCATCAAGGGCTCATCGAAGATCTTCGCGCTCGAACCGATCATCGATGCCTCACACTTCTTCGAAGCGGAGGCAAAGATCGCGTCCAGAGAAGAGCTCTCGCTCCACGTCTCGACGCTCGAGATTTGTCTGATGGACGCGCGGGTCAAGCTCACGCGCTTTATCGATCTTCACCTCGACCAGATCGAACTCTCTTGATGGCGAGCAATGCCATCAAGAGCGAAAGCCACCCCGCAAAACCATGGGGGATGCTCATCCCATTGGTGACCGCCTGACACCCGACAACCACTGGCGCATCGAGGTTCTCGTCAGGCAAGGTTCCAGGTGTCGTTGCGTCGAGCGAGCGATCCTCCTCCTCGACACCTGGAACCTTGCCTGACTGCGCGCGCTCGTCGTAGGCGAGCGGCGCGGCTCCGCGCTCCCACCAAGAGCGCATCGAACGATGAAGCGGGATCGCGCCGCTGTGCCCGAGCACGTGCGCGTGCGTCGCCAACACCCCGGAGGAAACCAGCAGCCGGGATGGCTCACCGCCGATCCCTGGCGACAGCTTGCCAGGCGCCAGCGGTCGCAACCCGACATCCTCTCTGTGCCATCCGATAGAGTCTCCCTGCTTCTCCAACACGGTCAGCACGCCGTCATCTCCGAGCGCGATCAGCTGCGGCGCACCTCGCTCGAGCAAATCCGCCTCGAGCAGCGGCCAGCGCACAGGCGCGTGCGAGATCTTGATGCGCCGATGCTCGCCATCATAAAGGTGCACCACACCATCGAGCCCGACCCAGGCGAGCATCGGCTCCTCATCATGAGTTGGCCTCCAGACCGTGAGCCCTGACGTTGTGCTCGAGTTCGACCTCACCACCGCACGCGGCTCACCAGCGCCCTCCCCTCGCGGGACCCACCAGAGCACCCCGGAGGAGCTCGACACCCACGCCCCCTTGCCATTCAAGAGCATTCGACCCACGGCGGGCTTATCCAACTCCACTTGCCGCACGCTGCGATCCTCGAACTCCAGGATCGAGATCCGGTTCACCATGTCCGTGGCGAGTATCCACTCCGGGCTGTGCTCGAGCGACAATCCCATGGTCAGCTCCTCGCGCGCGCTGACCTCGGCGACAAAACCAGTGGCGATGGCATGCTCGTGTTTCGACGGCGTGATCACATGCAAGGCACCCGAGACATCCAACAACGCGAACGAACATGCGCCATCACGCCTGGCCGCTCGAACCGCGCTGGCGGCCTGATGATTCAGGCCAACACGCGAGACACCCTCTCCCTCTCCCCATATGATCAACTCGAAGCCCGCCGCACCGCTCGCTGCCATGGCGAGCATCACGCCCGAATCATCGACGCAGACGCCAGGTTCAAAGCGAGAGACCGCAGCCTCCAATGTCATGACCTGCGCGCCGTTAACGGCGATGAACGCCTCGTCTCTGGTCGCGCTCAGCTCGAGCATCGCCTGTTGGTTGTCGGGATGCCCCGCGTAGAGGACCCTATGTTCATCGAGCGTGGGGCTCTCTCCAGGCGCGAGCACACCCGTCAAGCCAATGAGAAAGGTCGCCGAAAGCATCGTTATCGAAGTCATCACATCTCCTCTCGAGATCGAGTGTTGTCGAATGGTCGTGGACGCACGAGGTCTTGTGGACGAGCCCTTATGGGCATGGCGCCGTGAGCGCGATGGCAGCCTCCGCGCCAGAAGCAGTGAGCGTGACCTGACCAGAACAAACAGGCCACTGCGCGCACGCTTGCTCGCACAACGCGATGGCAGCCGGGCACGCCGCTTCATCCACCTCGCAAATACTCACCGCGGCGGCGCAGGAGCTCTCGAGCGAGACGCAGGTTTGCGCCTCGATCTCGTGAGCGCGCGCGCATGTGGCTGGCTCCGCCAACCCGCATCCACACTGGCCAGGTAGGATTTTGTCAGGATCATCCTCGCAGGCATCCACGCAGTCGGGTGAGCCATCCTGATCCCTGTCCGGGTCAGGCAACGCCAACCCACAGACGCCGCTGGGGACATCCCGAAACTTGTGGAAGCTCGCCTCGAGCGCGCGCGGTGAAATCGGCAGGTTGACGAGCGCGCCGAGAGCGCGCTCCTTGTAGTTATCGAAGCTTCGCCAGATGGGATATCCTTCGAACGGCCACGCGAGCTGAGTGGCGTCCAACTCGATGACAAAGTCGAGCGGCCTGCCCGCGAGCTCGGCTTCATAGCTCGTATTCTCCACCGCGCCCCCGAACTCGGGGCGATGCACCTCGTTGGGGAGAGGCAAAAATGGGAGGTGAAGGTAGAGATCCCACGGCGCATGCGCTGGCGCCACAGGATCGAGCGAAGGCTGATCGAGCACGACCTCGAGGCGCTTGTGCACGAGCGCGCTCTCGAAGCTCGCCTGGCGCGCGTCCGTATTGGAGAAGTTGCCGACGACAGGAGGCAACGCCTCGCGCGTGTCCGCAAAGATCGCCCACGCGATCGGGCCACTCCCGGTGCGATCCTCGCGCGCGAGTTCGACCTCTGGTGCGCTCGGATCATAGGCGATCAACGCGGCGCTCCAGGTGCCGTTGATGGCAATGTTGTGCTCGAGAGAGTGAATGTACCCAGCGCCACGAGCCATCGGCTCGTAGGTCACGCTGAACTGCTCGAGGCCCTCGGTTCCATAATCGAGCGAGACCTCCAGACGAACCACGAAGTCATTGTAATCCCAGTCGTTCTCACCAGGTCCGATCATGTCCTCGAAGGCGAGGATGGTGTCGAAGGTGCGATCTTCCGGGACCTGGGGGGTCGCCTCGACCTCTGCCCCCCACCCGCTCGCGTTGCCCGCGAAGTCGCGCGAGCGCGCACGGTAGACGTAGGTTTGCCCGATGGTCGCGAGGTCATCCACGAAAGATGATGGCGAGACCACCGACGGCGTTAACGTGGACCAGGTGCCCGAGCTCAGAGGTCGGCGCTGGATGATGATCCCTGCAAGATCTGGCTCCATCCCTGTTTGGCTGACCAATACAACCTGCCCGCTCGTATCCACGACCGCGAGTGATGGGACGTCTGGCGGGGTCAAATCGACCGGACGCGCGCTCACCGGACCGACGACTTCTTCGGCGCCGAGCGCTCCTATCGCGCGCAAGCGATAGTCGTAGAGCACACCATTGGTCACGCCTGTATGCGTGTAGGTCATTTGTTGTGTGGAACCTGTCGGCGAATAAACCAACGGCGTGCTGTTTGCGACCTGATAAGTCGAGGCGCTCGCGCGCTTGTACTCGAGTACCAGCGCCGAGGGGGCGCCATCGATGTCCCAGGTGAGGTCGACGCTCGCGTCACCGCCCGTCGCGGCGAGCCTGGAGAGCGTGGCGACCGAGTTGTCGATGACGCGAATGCTCGCGTCGGTGACAGAGCTGACATCACTTCCTCCCTCATAGCCAGTGGCGAGCGCTTCGATGTGCAACAGGGAACCTGCCTGCGCGGCGTCGAGCGTCGCATCGAGTGAGAGTGGTAAGACGGCGTCGATGGCGAGTGGGCCGACCTCGAAAATCAACGTGGTTGTCGTGCCTGATTCGACGCGCGTTGGGCCAGCGCCGCCGAGCGTGGCGCTCGTGTAGCTCATCCCTTCCGGGAGCATGACGCGAACCTCGGCGTTGACGAGACCGACCGCGCCGAGGTTCGCGAGCGATCCTGTGATCGTCGCGCTCCCACCGACATCGAGCGTATCGGGCGCGATGAGTGAGATCTCCGGGTTGCGCACGACGACGGCGGTGGCATACGCCATCCAGTTATCATTCCAGTTGCTCATCATCGCCGCGATGGGAGAAGGCGATGACACGCGCAGGTAAGGTCGCTTGCCCAGTGATGGTTGGTCGAGCGCGTTGTACTCGGTCGCGTCGAGCGCCACATCGACCATCCCCAGCGCCGGGATATCCACAGTGCGCGAGAAGATCTGGCCGTTGGTATCCGCGTCCTCGATGACGACCCCCTGAGCGCCCTCTTTGCTGAAGAGGTAAACGTGGCTGAAGGTCCCATTTTGCGAGGTGTTCGACTCGATCCCAGGAGGACCCATGTAGATCAAAAAGTCGTGCTCTCCGGCAGGACCGTAACGCCCCGAGACAAAGCTGGCGATATCAGAGGTGCCGATGGCGCCCGTCTCGAGCCAGTTGGCCTCGAACACGGCGACGACGCCTCCCACGGCGCGCAATCGGAACAAGGCGTGAGGGCCGCCCACATGATCCAGGTGCTCGAAGCGCCCGAGCGTCGTGGTCGTGATGTTTTGAAAGCTCCCTGATTGCTCGTCCCAACCCTCCAACGTCACGGTGACGCCAGGGTCAAATGCGACGACGCGGATCTCCTGCTCGCGGATCAAGCCTGCGTCGTGAGGGACCGTGAACAGATAATCATCGCCCACAGTCGAGCCGTTTGCGCTCGGGACAAAGCCTCCACCATCGCGAATTCCATTGGTCGAGATCGCGCCGACCAGGCTCGTCACAGGCTTCGTGGCGACGAGCTGATACGTGCGCCCCGCCTCGAGCACACCTCCCCCCATCCCTCGCCTAATCCACAAATCCTCCCCCGCGTCGAGGTCGACGACAAAGAGAGGTTCGCGCTCGGCGTCGGTATCGATTTGCGAAACCCCGGAACCTGTCAGCGGCTCCCCCTGAGTGACATCGCGCAGCATGATCCGCGTATCATCCTCGTAGGCGAAGACGTTGACATCGCGGCTCCTGTAGCTCGAGTAGAGGTAGAAGGTCGTGCCGCGCAAGGTGCCGTTGGTCGAGGGCGCCCAGTCGTGTTGCCAGAACGAATCCGTGACGATGTGAACAGCGACAGGCAGCGTCGACTCGACGCGCATGTAGTCACCATCCCATGGTCCATTCGAGCCGTAGTCATCGTTGACGTCGCCGTCCTTGATGTAGCGCACGAGGCTCTCTCCTGCCTTCAACTCGACGCCAACGAGCGTGTCATCGACGTCCCCATCTGCGCCATCATCGATAAGATCGACGACGCATGGATCGGCGACAGTACCCGCCGCAGCCGTCACGATGATGGCCGAATAGCGCGCGGTCTGGTCGTTGTTCGGTGGGACAAAGATCTGAAAACGGGTGGCGACGCGCGTCTCCTTGTAGTCGGACGCATCGGTCGTGGTCGTCCCTGCAAGCTGCGAGAAGATCAGCAAGCTCAGGAAGGGGAGGATCTTTTTCATCGCTGGGCTCCGGTAGCTCTCGGTGTAGTCAAAACCTCGAGCTACCTCGCTCGCAAGGGCGGTGCCATGATCTCGCGAAACCCTCGATCGCCAGCCTATCAAGCGTAGATGCGACAATCTGAACGCGTGGGTTGGCGCGCTCGACTGTCTCATTTCGAGCCAATCGACGTGCGCGCTGCCTGGGTTCGATACACTCGGCCAACGCAGCGAGAACGGGCGCGAAGGCGCGATCGCAACGCCCCAAAAAACGCGCCTCAGCCATCGCGCGCCGTCCCATCCTCGCGACATGTTCGGGGTGATGCTGCGCGTAATCGAGCGCGCTGGCGAGCGCGCGCGCGTCGCGCGCCTTGTAGAGCAACCCGCTGCGGCCATGTTCGACGAGCATCGGCCCGGAGCCCTCGTCCGGGACCACGGGGCAAAGCCCCGCGGCCATCGCTTCGAGGATGCTGCGGCCAAAGGGTTCGGGCTCGAGCGCGGTGTGAATATAAAGAGATGCTCCAGCGCGGATGCGGTCGAGCTCCTCTGGCGCGCGGTGGAGTTGGAAGCGACGCTCGCTCCTTAACCTGCTCGCGCTCTGGCCGCGAACAGGCAGGTAACAGACATCCACGGGAGGCGCAGTTTCGAGCATCGCGTAAGCCTCGAGCAACAAATCACTCCCCTTCCATGGCATCAGGGAAGACGCCCAAAACCACCGCTCCTCGCCAGCACGGCGCGGGGATGGCCATCGCTTCGAGGAGAGCCCTTCCCCGACTGACTTTGCGTCCGGGCGCCCCAACGCGATGACGCGTTCCTTTTGCTCGTTGCCCACGGTGAGCACGTGCGCGGCCTTGGAAAGCAACGCTCTGGCGAGGCCCGAGGCGTAAAACGCGCCGCGCACGTATTGGATCACGGGAACCTCGCACCAGGATGGGAGGAGATGCACCGCTGCGTTGGCCTGTGGAGCATTGTTGGCGAGGATCACATCGGGATGTGCGCGAGAGATGAAGCGCGCGAGCTTGCTCGCGCGCTTCATCTCTCGCGCGAAGTAGCGCGCTCCGCGCGCGGTGGATACCTGCCACGAGCACCCGCCATGTTCAGCAAAGGAAGCCACCGAGACACCCTCTGGAAGCGGCGATAGCTCGCGCGTGAGGAACGCCTCGCAGGTATGAGATGCCGTCCATATCGATACACGCCAACCTCTGGCGAGCAGGCATGGGAGCAAGTGAACGATGCTCGTCAACGCACCGCCCACCGCATCACTGCTGTCATAAATCAGGATGTGTGGCGCGCTCATGATCGATCCTCATGGGTTGCTCGGTTCCTCCTGTCGAGGACCCGATTTCGATGCCAACAGCGGCGAGAACGCGACCAGACCGAGCACGATCAGGACGACGCCATCCGCCAGCAAAGTAGCCCATGCAGCTCCCACGCCAGCGAAACGCGGCGCGAGCAAAAAGAGCGCCGAGAGGTTGACCAGGCAACCTGCCGCCTGCGCGTAGGGGAGGATCGATTGCTTGCCCGAAGCGATCAGCCATCGCGTCGTAAACGCGGACAACCACTGCACTCCCACCGCGATAAGAAGGACGCTCAAGATGGGTGCCGCGCCGATATACTGCGCTCCATAGACGAGCTCGACGAGCAGCTCCGAGAAGGCCGCGCACCCTGCCCAGAACAGCGCTCCGCCGATGGCGAGGCAGATGTAGAGGCGTTGCACTGGCAAGCGATCCTCGGCGCTGCCTCGGGTCAGGAAGGGGTAGAGCGCGAACGAGGTCGCTTGCGAGAGGACCTGCGCGCCCGTCACGAATCGATACGCCGCTCCGTAAAGCCCTGTCACATGCGCGGTGGTCAGAGCGCTGATCACCACCGTGTCCAGTCGGTTCGCGATCGTGCCAAAGATCGAGCCGACGCCAATGTGTTTTCCCTCGCGCCAGAGGTGATCGAAGGCGGCGGGTTTGTTGACCCAGCGAAGCTCGAAGAGCTTCGCGTTTACGAGCCAGGCGCGCGTGCTGGCGTGCGCGATGGCGCCAGCGAGGTAGGCGAGCAGGACGCCATAGATGCTCCCGTACCACGCCGCGATGCTCGCCAGGATCAACATCAACGTGCGCGCGATGGCGACCCCGAGGAGATCTGGTCTGGACTGGTCGAAGGCCACGATCGCGTGCCCGAGCGTCGAGGAGAAGCCATTGACCAGCAACACCACGAGCGCCAGAAACACCGCGACGCTCGCGGTGACATCTGTATCAGCGAGCAGGCAAACCAGCCCCCCGAGCGCGAACATCACCAGCGCGCCCCTCGACAGCACGCGCCAGGACGCGGTGAGGACGGCCTGAGGTTCATGCTCCCTGTCGGCATACATCTTCATCGCGATCTCGCCAGAGCCAAACAGCAGGAAGACGCTGAGCAACCCGGCGACGCTCAACCCGAGCACGAGCACGCCGAGCTTCTCTGGCCCCAGGCCGCGCGCGACGATCACGTCGACGGCCAGCTGGGCGATGATCGTGAAGAGCTGGACTGCGATCGTAGAGCCTGCCAATTTCGCGATCCGCATCATGGCGACACCCCCTCTTCTTCTTGCGATGCGGCCGTCACGTAGATCCTCTCGTGCACGACCGCTTGCGCCACGAGGATGTAGATAAACCAGGACCAACACGCCGACAGAAAGAAGGCCGAGATCCCGACGGCGACCATGTTGCAAAAGAGACCTCGGGCCAGCGCAGCGCGAAGGGATGGGTCATCTGGACCGATCACTTCGCGCACGCGCCAGGCGCCCCACAAGCCCATGAGCAACAGGGACATGAACGACCCGAAGCCGAGCAACCCGGTCTCCGCGGCGCACTTGATGTAGGCGTTGTGTGTTTCGTGCTTTCCCCAAATCACGGGGTTGATGACGTAGCGCTCGTAATTGTCCCCGAAGCGCGAGAACCCGACGCCGAGCAATGGCTTGGCCATGACCATCCGCCCTCCGGCAGCCCACGCGTCGAGTCTGCCTTGAGCAGACTCGTCGATCCCGGCCTCGCCATGGTTCGAGCCTCCGCTGGCGCGATCCGAGATCCCGGCGGCGGCGACGCCGCCGAGCAGCATCGTCCCGAGGATGGCGCCGATCACGAGGTTCGAGCGCACGCGATCGCGCAGCACGAAGAAGCTGCCGCCAGCGATCCCGAGCAATCCACCTCGCGATTGCGTCGAGAGGATGCCCCCGACAAGAATCAGCGCCAAAAATACGAAGAAGACGCGCGTCTTGCCGCGCGTTGTCGCCGCCCCCTGGAGCGCGCATGGCGCGGCCATCAACAGGGTCATCGCCATATCATTGGGGTCCCCGAGGTATCCCACGAGCGCCGCCCTGCTCCCCTCGATCGTGGCCGTCCCCATGATCTGCGCCTGCAACCCATAGATCCCCAAGAAGCTGCACGCGCCCATGATCGTCAGCATGAAGCCAGAGACCTTGGCCGGGGTATCGATCAGGTTCACGATCAGGATGTAGAGGATCAGGATCTTGACGAAGACGTCTGTAAACGTCGCCGTGCTCGCGGTTGGGTCCGAGCCCAACCGCGAGGAGAGGAAGACGCAAACGGTCAGCGCGATCATCGGGATGTTCACGCGTGACTTCGCCCAGGAGAGATCCTGGCGTATCACCTTGCTCGCGAAGAAGAACCCGAGCGCAGAGAGCGACGCGAGCTTCCCCATCTGGAGGACAGAGAGCTGCGGAAAAAACTCCGCCGGGCGCGTGAACAACACCAGGATAAACCCGAGCAACAGCGTGTAGGGGCTCGAGGTAAAAAAGGCCGCGATCCCGAACGCGAGGATGATCACGATCGGCGCCAGCGGGTGCACCGTCACCGTCATCGTTCCGAGCAGCGCCGCGAGCAACGCCGCGATGATCCCGATCGCGACCTCCTTCTTCATCGCGTCTTCTCCATCCCCAACGCTGGCAACCTGATGAGCAGCGGCGCATCAGTCTTGCGTGCCAGGGTTTGCTCGCTCCGAAGCGTCGGGTCGATGAGCTCGAGCGCGATGATGATGCCTGCCGCGAGCGCGAGCCCCGCGAAGGCACCAGCGACGGCCAGCATCCATGGCTCGAAGGGGTTTTTCCCGGACGGTCTGATCGGCTTCTCGATCAACCAGACGCGCGACGCCTCGCCGCGCAATGCCAGCTCTCGGGTGACGAGCGCGTCCTCGTGTCGCTCCAGCAAGTTCTTGTAAATGCGAGCCTTTGCTTCGATATCTCGCTCGATGCCTGCGAGCTCTTTCTCGTGCCTGGCGAACGCGCGCACCTTCTGCATGACGTCTTTTGCCTGGTCGTCCATGTCCCCGAGGCGGCGCTCGAGCGCCGCCACGCTGTTCTGCGCGCTGCGGTATTCGAGCAAATCCCCTGTGAGCAGGTCGTGCGCACCAGCGCTCTCTTCTCCTGGAATGGCGACGCTGACGCGGGAGGGGACGTGCGCGAGCCCTTCGAGTGATTCCGGGGCGCGCGGCTTCGAGGCCGCGCGCGCGCGCTCGTGGCGAGACTCCAGCGCGCGAAGGTGCGCCACGGCGGTCTTGACGCGAGGGTGCTCCGGCGCGAGCGTCGCCTTGAGCGTGGCGAGGTCGCTGCGCGCTCGGACGAGCTGTGACTCGAGGCCACGCACGACCGGATCATAGGAGACGAGGCGCTCTCTGGTGAGGCGCAAGGATTGGCGCTGCGTGGCAAGCTCGGCGCGCGTATCGACGCGGTCTTGCACCACCTTGAGGTAGGTGTCGAGGTTGGCCTTGTAGACATCGGGCAGCTCGGTCGAGTGCTCCTCCTTGAAGATGCGCAACCTCTCTTCGAGGACGCTGAGTTCATTGCGAACGCGCGTGATTTGTCCTTCGAGGAACGTCACCGAGAGGTCGAGCGCTTCCTTTTGCGGGCGCAACATCTCGGCGGTGAAGATCTCCATGATCAGCTCGACGCCACGCAATGCCTCGTCGGGGCCTGTGCCCTGATACTTGATCTGGACGATGCCTCCCCCCAGCCCGAAGATGGTCAGGCGGCGCTGGAAAGCGTCGATCGCCTGGTCGACCTGGTCGGGCTCCATGTCACTCGTGACCAGCCCGAGCTCGCGCAGAACCTGCTCGCTCGTTTGCCTGCTTCGCATCACGTTCGTGATCACGGGCAAGCGCGTCTTCAACTTCCAATCGACCATCATGTCCGAGAGGAAGGGGTTGACGTTGATGTTCTCTTGCACCAACACCTTCGCGCTCGAGACGTGCTTCGGTCGGTAGAGGTGCGCGCCTTGCGTGGCGACCGCGCCTGCGATGATGGCGCAAAGAGGGAAGAGCCAGAGCCGCGTCATCACGGCGTCGAGGATCAACCTCAGGTTTACGACTCCCTGGAGCGGATTCATCGCGCCACCTCCTCGACCATCGACGTCCTGGGGCGACGCCAGAAGAGGAGCTTCTGGGTGATGCCATGCTTGAGCAGCAACCAACGGTCGGAGAAATCCGGGCAACGCTCCTCGCTGAGCACCACGCCGAGGATCGGAATCCCCGCGTCGCGCAACCAGCGGTCACACTCCTCGATCGCGTCACAGCGCGTCCTCCTGTGGAAGACGACGAGGATGGCGCCGTCGCATTCGTCGCGCCACTGCGAGGAGAGCGCCGCGAGCCCGAGACCATCGAGCATCGCTCCTCCAACGACGCAGCGAATGCTCGATGGCTCGTACTCTTCTGGAGGTTGCTCGAGCGCGTCTTCTTCGAGGATTTCGAGGTCCATCGACGCGCTCCCCTGGCGCAACGCGGCGGCGATCATTGTGAGCGTCTCCTGATCATCAGGCGTGACGAGCAACAAGGACTTCGCCTCGTGCTCGCTGGCGCATCGTCGGAGCGCGCTCGAGAGCTGGTTGCAGAGGCGCGCGCGGCGCTGTTCGATAGGCGTGGCGCTCATTGCTTCTCCTCCGTATCCGTCGCGGAGGACTCCTCATCCCTGGAACTCTGCGCGCGCGAGGGTGGCGTCATCAACGTCACCACGCAGCGCTCGTCCATGACAAAGCCCACAGGTTTCTGGTCATCGCTCCACGCGTTGGTGTCCGAACCTGGCGTGGTCAACGAGAGCTCGTGTTGCCCTGGCTTGACGCGCAGTTCGAGCTCCTCGCCATAGTTGAGCGAGCCCTGGTCCACGCCGTCGATGCGAACCTCGGCGACAGGTTGGGTCGGGTCCTGGTGCCGGATCACGAGCAGCGAGCTCTGGCAACCGATCATCGTGGTGGACACGAGCAAAATCAGGATCAAGCGAGACATAATCTCCTCCTTTAAAGCGCCAGCAAGAGCGCGAAGGTCGTGGCGATGATGGCGACGTCCGAGATCGTTCGGGCGATGCGTTTGACGCGATCCTGGTCTCGCGTCTCGACCATCACCATGTCGCCTGGATACACGCGCGCCTGGCCAGCAAAGCCGCCGCGGCGCCCGTATCGCTCCAGGTCATAGGTCGACGCGATGGTCATCCCGCTCTGCTGACGCACGACGCGCACTCGCCTGGGATTTGCCTTCGAGGTCGGCCCCCCGGTTTGCGAGAGGACCACGACCAACGGCTTGCCCTGCGCGTCGACGAGGACCTCGCCAGGTCTGGCGACCTCGCCCATGACATGCGCGACAGGGCGGTGTGTGATTGGGCGCTTGAGGTCGAGCAATGGGACATAAAGGATCACTCCTCCCTCGACCTTCGGGATGACGGTGGCGCCGACTTCGCCGCGCAGCTCGCGCGAGAGGTCGACGCGCGTCGACCCCTCGCGCTGGATCGCGTAGCAATACTCGAGGTCTCCATTGGGCGACGCCCCCCTGGCGAGCGCCAACGCCTGGAGAAACGTCATCCCCTCCCCGTGTGTGAAGATGCCCGCTTCGGCCACCTCCCCGAGCACGACCACTTTCCCATCGAGCGAGCGCGCATCGAGCAACGCCGCGGTCGACGCGTGCGCGGCGGGCAACGTCATGTCCGCTGGCACAAAGAGCGTGTCGCCAGGAGCGAGCGTCACAGCGGCGCCCTCCCCTCGCGTCAGGTAGGCGCGCACGTCGATGATTTGTTTGGTGCCTTCATGGATGCGCTCGACGCGGGTGAGATCTGCTCCTGGGTTTGGACCTCCAGCTCCCTGAATGGCCGTCCATGCGGGCGCGCCGAGTTCGAGGCGCACGACGCCCGGTTTGGCGACGTGCCCGGTGACCATCACGAGCGCCCCCCTGGAGAGGACCGTCACGTGAACACCGGAGGTGTCCGCGAGCATCGTCGAGAGCGCGCTGGAGAGGCTGGCGCGAGCTTGAGCGAGCGTCTGTCCTTTCAACTGAACGCGACCATAGACGCCGAGGGCAACCTCGCCGCTGGTGTCGATCACGACGCGATGTTCCTCGAGTTCGGCGCCTTCCGGGATGAGGATCATCACCTCATCACCCGGTCCCAGGACGCTTGCTTCCTGTGCCTTGCCCGCTGGCGCGCCGATCACCATCGAGAAAAAGAGCGCGAACCAGAACAGCGTGCTCGTGGTGAGGCGTTTGGTGGAGTTGTTCATCTTCGGTTCCTCTGCTCGGTGAGCGACGCGATGGCCGCTGTTGCGTTCCTGGCAGAGGTGATGTTCAAGCCGCGTGCCAATTTGTGGGGAGCACCTCGAACATGGCTTACTACAAGCTCGAGGACGCTTTTGCTGAAAAAACAAAGGGGCAGGGTTGGCTCGTTTCGAGCCAACCCTGCCCCTTTGTTTGTCTCGTCGGGAGTCACCCTCGTCCGGTGCTATTTCGATCCTCTGCCGGTCAACGCGACGACGACGGTCTCGAGGAGAATGCGGAGCTCGAGGCGCAGGTAAGTCGGCAGCGAATAAAGGTGCGCGGCGTAGGTCAGATCGTGGAGGATCTTCTCGCGGACGCTGTCGATGCTCGTGTCATAACCGCAACGGATCTGTGCGAGCCCGGTGATTCCCGGCTTGAGCGCGCTCACGCGGTCATCATATCCAGGGATCAACCCACGCAGCTTGGAGGTGAAGTGGGGGCGCTCTGGCCTCGGACCAACAAGGCTCATATCACCGCGCAACACGTTGTAGAGCTGGGGCAACTCGTCCAGACGAAGCTTGCGCAACAGGCGCCCCACGCGCGTGATGCGAGGATCATTGTCGCAGGCCCAGACGGGGCCGCTGCGCGCCTCGGCGTCGATGTACATCGTGCGCAGTTTGTACATGGTGAAGACTTCTTCCTCGCCATCATGCACGCGCGCCACGCGCTCCTGCGAAAAGATCGCGCTCCCTCGGGATTCCGCTCGAATCAGAATGGAACACACCGCCAGGACTGGCGCGGCCAACAGCAAGCCGACGCTCGCGGCGGCGATATCGAGCGCGCGCTTCGCCGCGCGCACGACCCCTGGCAGCATCGCTGGCGCGCTCGAGCGACGCGCACCGCTCGTGCCCCAACGCGCGGGCATCCCCAACATACTCCGCGCCACGCCGACGCCAGTGGCCACTTGCGCGACCGCGCCGAACACCAACGCATCCCCTTTCCCTGCGGCGACCATCGCGCTCGAAGCAGCGAGGATGACCGCGCCGACGACGAGCGCGATGGTGGGGAAGGATATGGCCATGGCGAGTGCGGAGACGAGCGCGATAAGGAGCCATACGGGACCGAGCGTTTTGATGAGCTTTGTCATCGCGAGCGTCGCGGTGACATCGAGGAGCGCGAGGTCTCCGATGTGTCTGCGGTAATCCGACAACATCTGAAGGTTTCCCTGCGCGACGCGCACCCAGCGCCGAAAGTTCATCGAGAGATCCTCTGTGGGAGCATCCACGGCGACCGCTTCTGGAGCGACCGCGACGCGCCATCCCTCGATACGTGCCCTGAGCGTGAGGACGAAGTCGTCATGAATCATGGGCTTTGTGCCAAAGTCGAGCGCCTCACGGCGAATCGCCCAACACGCGCCGTGCGCGCCGAGCAAGAGATCGCGCGAAGCCTCGGCTTCGATGATCTCGCGCTTTCTCTGCCAGTACGCAGCTTCGGGACCATCCTCGAGCACGCCATATGTCGACGTGACCACACCGACCTCAGGATCTTCGAACGCGTTGACCAGCGCGTCGATGGCCCCCGGCGATAACCTGGCGCTCGCATCCGTAAACACCAGGATATCGCCCGTGGCGAGTGAGACAGCGTGCTCGAGGACAGACCACTTCCCATGGTTCTCCAGAAACTCCACCACGCGAACGCCCTCACGTTCACCAGCGGCAGCGCGCGCGGCGATGACCGTATCGTCTGTGGAGCCATCGGAAACGACGAGGATCTCTGTGTGGGAGGGATCTGCGCATTGAACGAGCAGCTCGGTGACCTTGTCCGCGATATGCTCCTGCTCGTTAAAGGCAGGAACGATCACGCTGACGCGCTCCGTCGCGCGAGCTCCGACGCCAACGCGAAACGCGCGAGGACGCACGCGTCGCATCGACCTCGGGTACACGACATAAGGAGCGGCCAGCAGAGCCAGCGCAGCGAGCGTGATGATGAGCAAGATGCCGTTGATGATGAGCGTCGGTTCCATGGCGAGTTCCTCTCTGTCAGTGGTTCGTCCGGCGCGGTGCGCCTTTCGCTTCATGCCAGGGAGCCTCCGCACAAACCGTACCGACCCGAGCCAAACCACGCGATCACCCCTGTTTTGGCGCGCGAAACCGAAATCACTGCTCTGTTCAGGCGACAGGCGTTGGCGCGCGACGCGACAACCTCGCCAGGGAGGTTGTCACGAAACGAGTCAGTGCGACGCGCCTCGAACCAGACATTTCACCCTGTCAAATCGAGCTTCCCCTGATTTTATGAGGCAATGAGAGGACACCTTCGGGTCCTGGCATGGCTCTTGTTAGGAGTCGGAGTGGTAGCCGACGTGATGTGTCGGCGAGGTTTTCGCTGAAGAAAGAGAAGGAGCAGTCGCCATGAACACGCATTGCACGAACCCGATGATCTCCGTCCCACATGACATGACCGGCGAGCTGGCGCTCTCGATCGCGCCCGAGCTTCGGCGCCTGTTCGACGCCCGGCGTGGCGAGCAGCAGGTCGTGCTCGACTTCGAGCAAGTGCGCAGCATCGACGCGAGCGGCGTGGCGGTCCTGGTGCGCGCGATCGGTTGGGCGAGCGCGTCGAGGCGCGAGCTCTCGTTGGCGAGGGTCTGTCCAGAGGTTCGCGGCGAGCTCGAGCGCATCGGGTTGGCGCACATGCTGGGGGTCAAGTCGAGGACGCGCCAGCGCGTCTCCAGGCCCTGGACACGTCTGATCCACGCGATGTTCGCGAACGGGTGAGCGCGCCTTTATGGGAGACTCGAGAGACCTTGTGGGAGAGGGAGGAGGATAGGCGATGATTTCGAATCTTATCGTGGACATCAAGCGCGAGCGCACGCCCGCACACGCCGCGCTCAAGAGCCTGGCAAAGCGCATGCTTCGCGCGGAGTTACCCGCGCCAAAGGCGCTCTTTTTGCCTGCATTCCATGCGCACCAGGCCGCCAAGAATGCAAGACAACACGTGATGCGCGTGCTCCTCTACCAGCCCATGTTTCGGGCGCGCTGCGAGGAGGTCGGGGGTGGCCTCTACATGTATCAGGGGCTCCCCTATATAGGGGGTGATCTGAGGCTTCGCATCGGAGAGCAATGCAAGATCTCGGCGCAAACCTCGCTCGTGGCAGGTCATGTCTATGACCGCCCCACGCTCACGCTGGGCGATCACACCAACCTCGGGCCGGGGGTCGTGATCTCGGTGTCGAAGAGCGTGACGATCGGATCGCACGTGCGCGTGGGCTCGGGCGTGAGCATCTCGGACAATGCAGGTCATCCCGAAGATCCGATCGCGCGGCGCAGCGAAGCCGTCGCCAAATCCGACGTCAGACCTGTCGTGATCGAGGACGATGTCTGGCTCTGTACGCACGCCAAGATCATGCCCGGCGTGAGGATCGGAAAGGGCGCGATCGTGGCCGCTGGAGCGATCGTCACGCGCGATGTGCCGCCGATGACGATCGTCGCTGGCGCGCCAGCACGGATCGTGCGGCGTGTGAACTCAAGGCGCGGGTGAGACCGTCTTCATCAGCTCCTCGACCGTGGCGACCTGAAGCTTCCCGGCATCCGAAGCGCCATAAACCACATAGTCTGCCAGCGGCTTTTCGAGCGTCGGATCGAGCGTGCGCAGCATCCCGTCCGGCTTGAGCGTCTTTCGACCCATCACCTCCTCGAGCGGACCTTCGAGGTGGGGTGCGTAGGCTCTGTAGACGAGCTCGGTGCAGATGATCTTGTCCTGGCTCGAGAGGTCGAACGAGAAATCATAAGGGGTCCCGCGCAGCGCCAGCGCGCGGACGATCGCGGTGCGCACATGCTCGGGCTCGACCTTTGGTCGGAGCACCGCGATGAGGTTCGCGTGCAACGCGAACTCGAGCGAGGAGAGCCGCACGCCCTCGCCGATCGCCTCGATCGCCGCGAACGGCTCGCCATCCTTATCCTTGCCTTCATAATCTGCGAGCGCTGCCTCGAGCTCCTTGTCAGAGCCAAGCTCCTTCAAGATCTCCTCTTTCGAGCCAAGGTACATCGCCGCGTGCCCCCAGTGGCCTGGGAGGAACGTGTTGGAGAGGTAGCCATCGCGTCGCGTCAGCAGGATGTCGCCAGGCTTGAGCAAGGGTCGAAGATCCTTGGCGATGCTCTCGGGCTCGAGCCCCTTGCTATGCAACGGCACGCGCACATGACTGATCAGCGTCGAGACAAAGCTCTGGGTTTTGTAGGCGGGATCTTCGACGTTCTTCTTGAGGTGCGTCCAGAGGATGTCGCGCTTTCCTTCAGCGAGGCGCTCGTAGGCTTTGGCGAGCTCTGCTTCGTGCTTGTCGAGGCGCTCGAAGAGCTTCTCGAGCCCACTGGTTTCGAGCAAGGCGGAGTCTTTCAAGCGCTCGCGACGCTGGGCAAACTCGGCGACTCCTCCGAGCACGAGCTCGACATTGGCCGGGGTGGTGATGTTCGTATACATCTCGTCCATCATCCCCGCAGGAATCCCGAGGATAGGATCGGCCTCGTTAAGCTTTTTGCGCGCGTTGGGTTGATCCTTGAAGATCACGACAAACACGACCGCGTTGCGATAGAGCACGAGCCCGGAGGTGTAAGCCAAAAGGAAGGCTTCGTCTTGCTCCTGGGTGTTCTTGATCTCGGCGTAGTCCTTGTAGCGAAACGCGACGTGAAACAACGCGCGACGCAAGACGAGGTAGCGCGCGTAAGCCTGCGCGATAAAGCGCTCTTGCTCGACGGTGTAGAGCCCTTCGTTGGCGTTTTGCGAGACCTGGAACTTCTCGTTCATCTCGAGCATTTGCTTCTCGAGATGATCGATCTCGCCGAGGAGGTTGGCCAGCATCGCCGCGTCCCGCTTCATCTGCTCGCTGAGTTCGGCGCGCTCGGGGAGCTTCTCGATGATTGTGTCATTATAAGTATCTACGACACCTTCGTTTTTTGGCATCGACAGATAAGCAAACCCACCACCGATGGCAGCGAGCGCGATGAGGGCGATCAGGATCACGCGGTTTTTCTGCATCTGGGCAACTTCCTCGAGTCTTCGAAATTCGCGTCTTGTGTGTGAAGAGAGCACTTCTTTTTGACATCTCATATATGGTGATGACAACCGAGAATCACAACCTCGCGCGGCTTCGCGGTTCACCCTTTACCGGCATTGAGGTCACCTCCCATCACGGCTATCATGACCGCCCATGACCCATAGCGTCGTCACCGTCACCGTCTCGAGGTAGGCTCGATCATGAAACACGCGACCCCTTTTAACGCCACGCTTTCGATCCTGTTGATCCTCTCGCTCGGGTGTGTCGGGACGCTCGAAGAGCCTGACTCCAATGGGACAACACCCACTCCCATCCAAACCACACCAACAAACAACACCACGACGCCTGCCAACAACGGCGCGACGACCCCCTCGACAAACAACGCCACGACTCCGGCGAACAACGCCACGACGCCTGGCCTGAGCGATATGGGCGCGACCACCCCTGGCGAGGAAGACATGGGCAACGCCACGACGCCCATCGAGGAGGACATGGGGGGCGGGACCACGCCTCCTGTCCAGGACATGGGCCCACCGCCGCTGCAAAACCCTTGCGACAACGGGCCGCTGTCTGCGCCGATCGCCAACTGTCGCCCCGCCCCCTACCCATCTACGGGCGACTTCAAGGAGGATTGCGTCCAGCGCATCAACCAGCTTCGCTGGGAGTGTCAATGCCTTCCCCCCTTGCAACGCTGGACCGAGGGAGAGTCCTGCGCCGATCAACAGGCCGCTCACGACGCCTCGACAAACACGCCACACGATGGCTTCAACAGCCGCATTTGCTCGCCGAGTGGTTTTGGACAAAACGAGTGCCCGAACTATGGCACCCCCGAGCGCGCCATCGGGACCTGCTTGCAACAGATGTGGGATGAAGGTCCTGGCGAGAACTTCCAGGAGCATGGCCACTACATCAACATGACGAGCGACAGCTTCTCCAAGGTTGCCTGCGGCGAAGGTGGCGGCTGGTACCTGATGAACTTCCAGTGATTTCATGAAGAACGCGACAAGTTGCCTCTTGAACAGCGCGGCGCTGCTCTCTACCGTGCGACGCGTTGATTCAAGGAGCGCCTTTTTCATAAAAAGGCGCTCCTCCCGCCAAACTCTTCGGAGAGGCTCATGCGCCGCGCTCTCTTTCTCTCGCGGGTGGGTATCCTTGTCGCGTTGATGTTCGGTACAGTTTGCGCCTGCTCCGTACGCTTTAACTGGCCGCGTCACGAAGTCACCGTCGAAGGTGTGTTCGCGATGCCCGAGCACCCTGACAGTGTGGATGCCCACATCACGCTCTCCTCGATCGAGCTTCTGGAATGTCGCGACGAAGATGACTTCGTGCGGCCTCCGGGGTTCGGTCTGGCACAGCGCCTTCTGCTCGGCACCGCACACGCCCACGGCCCCACCACCCCAACACGCATCGGCTCCACCCGCGTTATCTTGCTCTCTGACGACGACGCTCGCCCCATCGCGCTCGGCACCTGGGCGCCAAATCCTGGCTCCTACTGCTCCATCAAGATCACGTGGTCCGCAGCAGACGAGGACGCCGAGGGAGCAAGCGTTGACGCCCATGCCATGTTGGGGAAGACGCTGCTCGTCACGGCAGATGGAGAGCGCGTGCTCGCCAACACGAGCGCCTCGGCAGATGCCGAAATCATGCTCGATGAACCGCTCGTGTTCGGAGATCAGGAAGACATAAAGCTGCGCGTGACGCTCGTGCACCTGGCGGATGCGTCCTCTGTGGAGCGCGATGACCTCGACGAAGAGGCGCGCGGCAGAATGATCCTCGACAACCTGCGCCAGAACATCGCCGCCGAGGTTCGCTATGAATAGGTTTGTTTGCGGCGCGCCGTTGTTGTTGCTCGCGCTCCTTGTCCCGACCTCCTCGGGCGCGCACCACGTGGTCTCGGAGGCGGGCGTCGCGTGGGTCGAGCCAAACTCACGCGCGGAGGTCTCGATGGAGTCGGCCAGCTTCGACCATGGCGAGGATTGGCGCGGGCGTTATTTGCGCCTCTCGATGTCGGGCGAAGTTCGCCTCCACGAGCGCTTCTCTGTCGGCGCGAGGATGCCCTGGGCGCTGGTCGGCTTCGATGATGGGCGCGGCGTCCTGGGCACGGGAGACGCCGAAATCAATGGGCGCGCCCTCTTGTTCTCGAGCATGCACGGTGGCCTGATCCTCTCGGCAGGGCTTGGCGCGGAGCTCCCGACGGGTGTGGTCGAGGATGGCCTCGGTGCAGGGCACCTCGAGCTCGCGCCATTTGTCGTCGCGAGCTCTCAGCCGTGGAGGAACCTGATCTTCACCTTGCTCGTCGTCGACGCGCTCTCGCCAAGAGAACTCCGAGAGGACGACGCCCAGGCCCAGACCAACGTGGGAGGTCCGCACGGCGCCGTCATCTCACCGCACGCCGCGCACCAGCTCACCACGCGCCTGACCGCCTCGTGGGTCTTCCCCAAACGCCTTCACCTGACCACAGGAGCAGAGCTCGAGCGCCCGTGGCGTGTGGGTGACGCCGAGCGCGCGCCGAACACGCTCTGGTGGCGAGGAGAGCTCGGTATCCGAGAGCAAGGGCGCTGGCGCGCAGCGCTCATCACGCGCGTTCCAGTCAGCGGCGGCGAGGAAGAAGGCACGAGCGTCTCGTTGGCCTTCGCGCGCATGTTCGATGTGGCGCTTTTGGGGCGTTGAATCTCTTCCTGACCTCGATCGGCTACCGCCAGATGATCGCGCCACTGCGAGGATCTCGTAATGGCGCGACGCGATCGTCGAATCCAACCTATTTTCAGTCAGATAACCTGCCTGAACACATTTGACTCGACGACCTGACCTCGCTACAGTCCGCGCGTTCTAACCTATTGGTATGACCACCAAACAACCAGGGGAGTTTGGAATGCACACACGTGCCACGATCGCGCTCACGATGCTCTCGCTTTGTTCGATCGCGTCGATGAACTGTGCGGATGCAGAGACACATGCTGCCGCGAACACTGCCGATGCAAACAACGCGGCGCTTCCTGCAAACAACGAGACCTCCCCCACAGAAGACCCCTCCGAGCAAGCGGTCAACAGCGAGGATGGCGAGCCCGAGCAGGAGCCCACTGACACCTCTGAAGAGATGCCCTCGGCGCTCGATCGCGAGGTTCCGTTTCAGAGCGGCGCGCAGGTCGAGACCACCCATGGCAACGTGGAGGGCAAGGAAGAAGGCGGCTTGCGCGTCTTTAAAGGCATCCCTTACGCGAAACCTCCCGTGGGAGAGCGTCGGTTTCGTCGCCCCGAGAGCGCTGCTCCCTGGGACGAGACGCTGGACGCGAGTGATTTTGGCCCCTCCTGCATGCAGAGCCCCTTCGCGTTCAACGAGACCAGCGAGGATTGCCTCTCGCTCAACGTCTGGGCGCACAACGACAAGGCCGAGCGCCCTGTGATGGTGTGGATTTACGGTGGGGGATTTATCCTCGGCGAGACGGCGATGGGGCTGTATGAAGGCGCGGACCTCGCGGTTGATGCGGACGTGGTGGTCATCACGCTAAACTACCGCCTGGGGCTCTTCGGGAACCTCGCGCTGCCCGAGCTTGCCGAGGAAGACCCGGAAGGCGCCATGGGCAACATGAGCCTCCTCGATCAGATCGAGGCGCTGCGCTGGATCAAGGCAAACGCGCCAGCGTTTGGCGGAGACCCGGACAATATCACCGTGTTTGGCGAATCTGCGGGCGCGATCTCGACCTGCGCGCTGATGGGCGCGCCTGCGGCGGATGATCTCTTCCACAAGGCGATCGTTCAGAGCGGCAACTGCTCGCTCTTTGGCGTCCCTGGCGAGCACGCGATGATGGCGGACCCTGTCGCCTTCTCCGAGGACATCTCCGAGGAGCTTGGCTGCGATGATCCGGCCACGCGCCGCGAGTGTCTGCGCGACCTCCCCGCAAAGGATCTGAGCGAAGCGATCGAGATCACCAAGCTCTTCTCGCTCTTTGAATCCGATGTCGCGCTCGGGCCTGTCGTCGATGGCGTCACGCTCCCCGAGCAACCCTCGAAGCGATTGCGACAGGGGCGAGCGCCAGCGCGTCCGGTGATTTTCGGGAGCAACGGCAATGAGGGCGCCATGTTCGCCTCGACCGCACCGATCGTCACGCGCGGCAACATGGAGGACTTCGTCGCCGAGTTTTTGGGGAGCGAGGATGCCGCCAGAGCAATCGTCGAGCAGTACCCTCGCTGGAAGTACCCCTCGGGGAAGGACGCGTTCGTGGCGATGTTCGGGGAGTTGTTGTTTAACTGTGACACTTACAACGTCGCGCGCGCCATGGATGGGGAGGCGTATGTCTACCACCTGATGAACGGACCGGCGCCGTTCGGGACGGTTTACGGCCCACTTCATGCGGCGAATATCCCCTACGTGTTTGGAAACTTTGACAAGATCGGGGTCATCCCGACGCTGCTCGACCTCGACCTGAGCGCCAGGATGCAAACCGCCTGGGGCGCCTTCGCGCACACGGGCCGTCCTACCTGGGAGGGTGGCTGGCGCCCGCTCGACGCGAGCGATCCCGAGGTGTTGGAGATCGGCCTGATCTCGGACATGAAGGGGGATTTCCGCGATGGGCGCTGCGAGGTGTTCGAAGAGCTGGGCGTGCTCCCCTGATTTATCAAAGCGATCCTGCGTAAACGCATGGTCGCCGAGCAAAAGAATGGCGGGGAAGAATTTCCCGACCTGGGTGGCGCACCGCACCAGGTTGGGAA
>JAYZVO010000147.1:0-45557 GCA_036155555.1 Myxococcota bacterium | reverse complement strand
GGCGAAAAATTTCCCAACCTGGTGCGGTGCGCCACCCAGGTCGGGAAATTTTTCGCCCCCTCGGGTTGCTCGGCCACCGACGCTTTCTCCTCTCCATCCCCGAGGCTTGTACTCGCGCCGAGAGGGTGTATCATCGCGCCTCGGTAAATCCCGATAACAGTGATTGTCCCTTCGGATTGCTCGTGGTGAGGATGCAGAGGGGCTTTGGTTTTCGACGTGAGGAGTGGGTGATGAGCGATGGCGCGATGGTTCCGTTGGGGCACGACAAGTACATGGCAAGGAAGGCGATCTTTGCCTTCCTCGGTCAGAAGTTCCACATCTATGACACCAACGGCACGCTCTGTTTCTTCGTCCAGCAGAAAGCCTTCAAGCTCAAGGAAGCGATCACGGTCTACCGCGATGAGGGCAAGACGCAGCCGATCATGGAAATCAAGGCGCGCAGCATCATGGACTTCTCGGGGACCTATGATGTGACCGACGTGGCGACCGGCCAGAAAGTCGGCGCGCTCAAGCGCCAGGGCTTGAAGTCGATCATGCGTGACGAGTGGACGATCCTTGACCCGCATGACAACGAGTTGGGCCAGGTGATCGAGGACTCGATGCTGTTCGCGATGTTGCGTCGCTTTATGAGCAACCTCATCCCACAGAGCTTCACCGCGACGATCAATGGGACCGAGGTCGCCTCGTTCGACCAGCACTTCAACCCATTCGTCGCCAAGTACGACCTGGACTTCAGCATGGACTCCGGCAACCTCCTGGATCGCCGCCTCGGGATCGCTGCGGTCGTGCTGCTTCTTGCCATCGAAGGGCGTCAGGGTTGAGCACGCGCGAGAGCCGCGAGGGGCTCCTCTATGGGGTCGTCGCGTATGGGCTCTGGGGATTCTTTCCCGTTTACTGGAAGCAGCTCCTCGATGTGCCCGCGATCCAGATCCTGGCTTACAGGATGGTGCTCTCGCTGGTGTTTGTCATCGGGTTGCTGCTCTTGCTCCGCCGCACGGCCTGGATCAAGGCCGCCGCGCGCGATGGCAAGACCATCGCGCAATACTTCCTGGCGGCGTTGTTTCTCGCGGTCAACTGGGGGGTCTACATCTGGGCCGTCAACTCCGGTTACGTGGTCGAGACCTCGCTCGGCTACTTTATCAATCCTCTGATCAACGTCGTCTTCGGCGCGCTCTTTCTCGCCGAGCGTCCTCGCAAGGGGCAGTGGTTCTCCATCGCCTTCGCCGCCTGTGGCGTCCTCTTTCTGACGACGCAATACGGGCAGCCGCCATGGATCGCGCTGACGCTCGCGGTCACGTTTGGCATCTACGGGTTGATCAAGAAGACGGCAAAGCTCGACTCACTCGAGGGCTTGAGCCTCGAGACGGCGTTGCTGTTTTTGCCAGCGCTCGCTTTCCTCGGGTATTGCCACGCCAACGGGGAGGGCGCGCTCGGGCAAGTCTCGACGTGGCAGACGGTCTTGCTGCTCGGCTCTGGCGTGGTGACGGCGACGCCATTGATTTTCTTCGCCGCAGCGCTCAGGCGCCTGACGCTGATGACTGCTGGCATCTTGCAGTATATCGCGCCCACCATTCAGTTCTTGCTCGGCGTGTTCCTCTACCAGGAGCCCTTTGGCACGGAGCGCTTTATCGGCTTCCTGTTCATCTGGGTCGGGCTCGCCATGTTCACCGCCGAGAGCATCTGGTTCACTCGTCTTCGTCGGCGTCGCTCCGCTCAGGAAAGCCGTGAAAGCGCTCCAGCGAAGGATGCTGCCATGGCAACGAGAGAGTGAAGATGGTCCCCTTGCCCTCCTCGCTCTCGACCTCGATGTGCCCACCGAGCAAGTCGGTCAGGCGCTTGACGAGCGCGAGCCCGAGGCCGGTGCCTCCGTGGAAGCTGACGGCGGTCTCGTCTGCCTGAACAAACTCCTCCCAGACGCGCGTCAACGCCTCGGCAGACATTCCGACCCCTTCATCCTCGACAGAGATGACGATGCCATCTCGCCTCGGATCTGCGCGCAGCGTGATCGTGCCATCGGTGGTGAATTTTGCAGCGTTGGAGAGCAGGTTGATGAGCACCTGCCGCAACTTCAGGTTGTCCGTCTCGAGCACATGTTCTGGTCCGGGCTCATCGCCGAGCGCGAGGACGAGCTCGTTGCCCTGGGATTCGATGGTGGGACGCATCGTGCGCGCGATCTCCTTGATTGTGTTGTGCAAGGAGATCGGCCCCAGATCGAGCATCAGCTTGCCTGACTCGATCTTTGCCAGATCAAGCGTATCCGAAACGAGCGAGTGCAAATGCTCGGCGGCGTTTTGAATCGATTGAATGTCCTCGAGCATCGCCTCCATATCATTGCTCTCGAGATCGCCCGAGAGGAGGTCTGCGTAGCCAATGATCGTGTTGAGCGGCGTGCGCAGCTCGTGGCTCATCATCGCGAGAAATCGACTCTTTGCTTCGCTCGCCTTGCTCGCTTCCTCGAGCGCGCGTTGCAAGGTCAACGAGTTCAAGTGCGTCGAGGTCATATCCCGCAAGATCACCACGCGTGCATAACGCGAGAGCTGCGAGGAGAGCGGCGCTTGCTCGATCTCGATGTGGAGGTTCTCGTTGGACCAGGTCAGGTGCGTGTCCCTCGCCCCTTGCTCGCGTAAGAAGTTCTGGAGCGTCGCGCGATCGACCTCTTCGAGGAGACGCTCGCTCGCCGGGTTTGTTTGCTGGATCTCACCGCTTTCATCGACGAGCATGATCCCTTCTGGCGCCGACTCGAGGATCGTCCGCGTGCGCGCCTCGTTCTCGCCGATGAGCTTGACGAGCCATTCTCTCAAAAGCTCGCTCGATCCCACCGCGAGCAGCGCCGTGATCATGAAGATGCTCATCGCCACGAGCTGGTGAGAGGCGTCATGATTGAGCGCGGCGGTCGCCGCGTACTTGAAGTCATTCGGGTAATAGAAGAGCAGCCCCGCATAGCTCAGCCAGCAGATGCAAAACCAGACAAGCCCCGACCCGAGACCCCCGAACAGGACCCCCATCACAGGCACGAGCGCGAACCAGCGCGAGGCGGATGATCCTGCGCCCCCGAGCGCGTAGACCCCGATCATGGTCGCCGCATAGAGCGCCGCGCAGCAGACATGGCTCGCGATTCGGGTCGCGCCTCGGCGGCTGATCATAAAAAAGATCAGGATGCCCATCAGCGCACAGAGCAAGAAGAGCGACCCGAAGAATCCCTGCCCCCTGCGGAAGTAGCCGATCGAAACCGCAGGACCCAACAAGAACAGCATCACCCCCACCGTCGCCAACAACTTCGCGCGCAATGTCTCGAGCGGCCCGCGCGCGACCACCGATTCATGGATCGCTTGCTTGAAGAGCTTGGTCTCGAAGAGATTGAAGAGCGTCTTCAAGAAATATGAAGGCGGTGTGGTCATGAGGTTGGCTTGTGCTCACAAGTTTCAGCGCAGTGCAGCGATGTTCCTACACCCGAGCACCATCCTCGGGTGATAGATGAAGGTGAAGACCCCAGCTCGTTGATTTAAAGATACGGTAATGTAGCCCAAGTGATCCGCCCTCGCCAAGCCTTTGCCATCGCAAAAGATGCTGGTAGACGATCCCCTGTTGGATTTCTATGGTCTCGATATGAACACGTGGAAGTGGTCCTGAGACGGGCAACGACACGTATCATGTTTTCTCTAAACGGAAAGTTTTCTCTAGGTCTTTCTGATATTGTCGCCCCATCCATCCCATGATTGCCGATCGATGATGGCATATGGAGCAAACGGCGCCGAATCGGGAGATCTCTTCTTCGAGGATCTCGATGAGGTTACCTGTCTCATTGCTCGCCGCGCTGTTGCTCCTTTTCGCGAGCGCGTCTTGCAAACCCGCGCCGCCACCAGAGCCGCCGCCTCCACCACTGGAGGTGCAGTTCTCGAACAACCGGCCAATCGACGTGAACGAGCGCGTGCGAAGTTACGTCTCGGCGCACCTCGAAGGGGGAGATCGCGGGCACGAGGTCTACCGAGATGTCACGTTCAAGATGACGCGGCGACGGCTTGAGGACACCTCCTCCCAACGAGGTCGCGTCTTTATCGAGTACGAACGCGCGACGACGATGAAGCCCAGGGGGCCAGACGCGCTCGCGGTCGACGCCAAATCGTATATTGTCGGCGTCGAGGACAGGGGGCGCTTTTACGTGGATCTGGAGCGCCGCCCTGCCAATAGCACCGAGCGAGCTTTCCTCGCGGCGGATTACAACGCGTTCGATCGCGTCGACCCATTGGGTGATTTTCTCGTCGACCACGGGATCTTTATCGAGGCGCAAGAGGTCGAGATCTCTGCATCAGCGATCGAGCTTCCGCGCGGGTTCTGGCAAACCCCACGCCTCGACGCGCCTGAAGGCTCGCTGACGCTCGAGCGTATCCTGGATGTCTCGGGGCGCGACGCAGCGCACCTCGCGTTGACGTTGACTGGGACGGTGGTTATCGAGGTTGGCGGCCGCGCCGTGAGCGCGAACATGGCGCTCCGAGGACACTCGCTGCGTGACATCGAGACCGCGCGCGAGTTGGAGTTGACCCTCGATGGCAAGCTCGAGGTCGTCGGTGGTGCTCACCGAGGGCAGCGCTACGACTTCACGCTCCGCGTGCGCCACGAGTACCCGCTCCCCTCGAACGCGAAGCGCGCGAATGATCCCGAACCCGAAGATGTGCCCGCAGATAAACAAGACGACCTCTCGAGCTTCGAGGAGTGAGACATTGACTGACGTGAACAAGATCAAGCTCGACCTTGGCGACCATAAACTCTCCGGTGATTTGCTGGATGCGGCTTGCTTGCTGTGCGAGCTCCCCACACCGCTCGGCCAACTCGAGAGCCCTGCCTCCTTGCTCGAGTATTTTTCGCCCCAGGCCAGCGCACCGATCACGCGCTCCGAGCAAGTGCGCGTCGCGATCCGCGACCTCTTGCGCGCGGGTGGCTTTCGACCCAGCGGTCGCAACAAGCCAGCCTCGGAGTACCTGATCAAGGCTGTCGAGAAAGGCTTCCTCTCGCCAACTCAGGGAATCAATGCCGTCGTCGATGCGTGCAATGTCGTCAGCCTCCACAGCGGCTTGCCGATGAGCGTGGTGGATCTTGCAAAGACCAGCGGCGAGCTCTCGATTGGCGTCGCGCCAGAAGGGACATCTTATCCGTTTAACCCTTCGGGCCAAACCATTGACATCTCCGGGTTACTCGCGTTGCGTGACGAGGCTGGCTGGTGCGCCAACGCTGTCAAGGATGCCCAACGCACGAAGACAGACGACGAGACGACCACGACGCTCACGGTCATCTGGGGGACATGCGCGTTGCCCGAGCGAACGGACCTCGCCATGAGTTGGTACAAGGTCCTGCTCGAGGAGATGCTCGGCGTCACCACCCGGCTCGTTTCTCTGGCGTAGGTTGGCGCCAGGGCCACCTTGGCCGCCCTCTTGCTTCACGCGAGACGTTTGCGCTCCTCATCCGCTGTCAAAAAGCTCGGGCGTGCATTCACACGAGGAGACCTCGACCACGCGAGGTCTCCCTGGCAGCGCCGGGGGAGACGCGCGTACGAGGTGTTTCTATCGCAGGCTTGCCTGGGGGCGCCGTGAGAGTGAGCTCGTGAGGGAGCATGAGCGTGAAGGTCGTCCCTTCACCGAGCGAGCTCTCGACCTCGATATGGCCGCCGAGCAGGTGACTCAAGCGTTTGACGAGCGCGAGCCCGAGGCCAGTGCCGCCGTTTTGGCTGAGCGCGGTTTCATCTGCCTGAACAAACTCCTCCCAGACGCGCGCCAGCGTTTGCTCGGACATCCCCTCTCCCTGGTCGCTCACGCAGATCGTAAGGCCATCCGGCGAGCGCGAGGCGTGCAAGCGGACCTCCGCGTTTTCGGTGTGTTTTGCAGCGTTGGAGAGCAGGTTGATCAACACCTGCCGCAACTTCAGGTTATCTGTCTGGAGCGTGAGGTCATCGATCTCCTCGTCGATATCGAGGACGAGCGTGTTGTTGTTTTCTTCGATCATCGGTCGCATCGCACGCGAGACCTCGCGCAGCATGACCGCGATCGACACATCCGAGAGATCGAGCAGGAGCTTGCCTGACTCGATCTTTGCCAGATCCAACGTCGCGTCGATCAGGGCACGCAGGTGTTTGGTCGCGAGCTGGAGATTCTGAGCATCCTCTGTCGCGGCCATGGGATCTTCATCATCGAGGGCGTCCAAAATAAGCTCGGAGTAACCCACGACTGCGTTGAGCGGAGTGCGGAGCTCGTGCGAGAGCATGGCGACAAACTGTGTCTTGGCGTCGCTCGCGCGGTTGGCCGCCTCCATCGTGCGCTTGAGCGTCAGCGCGTTCAGGCGCGCTGCGGTCACGTCGCGAATGATCAGTATCCAGGTCTCGTTCTCATCGAGGGTGTGAACGGCGAGGTATTCGAGCTCGAGGTAAACCTCTTCATTTGACCAATCTGCGCGTGCTTCCTTCATGTTATCCGCGAACGCGAGGAGCTCCTCACGCCCGAACTCATCGAAGATGCGCTTGGCGGCGAGGTTCATCTCGAGGACCTCGCCGCTCGCATCGATCGTGGCGATGCCATCGGGGAACACCTCCATGATGTTCTTGGTCTGCTGCTGCTCGAAGCGAAGCTTCTTGAAGGTCCACTCGCGAATCCACTCGGTCGCAGCGATCATTCCTGCCAACAAGAGCATGTACACCGTCGTGGTCACGATGCGATGTGGCGTGGCGTTGTGGTAGAGCGTCGCATCCGCGACTGCCGAGCTTGCAGGGAGCGCGAGCTGAACGGTGATGAAGATTCCCCAGCTTATCGCGAGCCATACCAGTCCGACACGAAGCCCGCCAAAGATAAGGGCGATCACTGGAATCAGCGCGACCCACGGGATCGAGTTAGATGTGAGGTAGCCGAGGGTGTAGATCCCCGCGCCGATACCGCACCAGAGCGCTGTGCAGAGGATGTGCCCCGAGATCTTGATGGCGCCCCGGCGCTTGATCAAAATGGCAGACAGGAGCCCGCAACACCCCGCGCCCATGATCACGGAACCCGTAAAAAAACCGCCCGAGCGAAAGTGGCTGAGCGCGACAAATGGGGCGAGGAAGAAGGAGAAGAGCCCCAATAGCGAGAGGCTCTTTGCCCTCAGGAGCGCGAGCGAGTCGGTGTCAGTAAGCAGAGACTCGTGCACGAGCGCAGCGAGCGGATCTCGCATACGGCCATTTGCACGGTGTCCCCGTCCATGCTCGAAACCTCGCGCTTTCATCGATTGGACCTACAAGCGTTCTCGTTGTTTTTGGTCTTTCTAACCCACACTGGTTCATCATCGTCGCGATCGCGCGATGGCTTAACAAAAACAGCGAGGGCGAGGTTGTAAAAACAACCTCGCCCTCGCTGTTCATTTTGCAGGCTGGCGCCGCGCTTACTTCTTGAGGCCGATTTCGCGCAGGCGCTCCATGAGGAACTCCTCCGAAGTGATCGGCTCGAACTTGGCCTCCTCGCCCTCGCCGATGCAGGACTCGAGCACCTCGAGCATCGCGTCAGGGTGGGGGTGGACAAAGAAGGGCATCGAGTAACGCGGCGTGGGCGCGCCACCCGGGTTGACCACGCGGTGTGTCGTGGCGGGGATGGTCGTGTTGGTGATGCGACGCATCATATCGCCCGTGTCCACGATCATCTGCCCCTCGATCGCGTGGATCGGGAGCCACTCGCCATCGCGCGTCAACAACTCCAGGCCAGACGCCGTCGACTCGGGGAGCAAGGTCATCAGGTTGATGTCCTCGTGTTGCGCTGCGCGCATCACGCCTGGCTCGTCGAAGCCTTCGCAGACCGGGTAGTGGATGACGCGGATGATGCTCGAGCCGTCCTGGGCCATATCAGGCAAGTAGTTCGCGTCCTGGCCGAGGTAGATCGAGAACGCTTCGAGCAACCTCGAGGCGCACAGGTCCATCGCTTCGAAGAGCTTGAGGCCCTTGGTGCGAAGCTCGGGCATCTCCTCGGGCCAGATGTTGCCGACGAGGCGCTCTGCGAGCGGGTGATCTTCTGCGAGATCGCGGCCGAGGTGGAAGAACTCTTTGAGGTCGGGCTTCTTCGAGTCCTTGGCGTGCTCGACACCAAAAGAGGTGTATCCGCGCTGACGACCGTTCTCGGCGTCCTCGTACTTCTTCTTGGTGTCCTCTTCGAGCTCGAAGAAGCGCTGGAAGTTCGAGTAGTTCTCATAGATCAAGTCGCGAGGGACGCCGTGGCCTTCGACCGCCACGAAGCCGTATTCGGCGAGGGCGTCGCCGAGCTCTTTCACGAAGCGGCTACGCTTTTCTTCGTCGTTGCCGGTGAAGTCGCGAAGATCGACGACCGGAATGGTTTGCTCTTTGGCCATGCTCCTCTCCTTTTCCCTGGGGGGTGCACCTGTTCTTCAGGGCACACGCACATCTGTTGAAGGCTCAGATTCCTCCCATGCGTTTTAAGCCAAGTAGAGGGCGATGACAACGGTTTCCCTGGTTGATTCTTGCCGATCTCGCGACACTCTTGAAAACAAGAGCGCCCCTGTCGTGAAACGACAGGGGCGCTCTCTACGTCATGTTGTCACGAGGTGGTCAGCCAACAGGCTGCGCTCGCACAAAGATCACTCGACGCTTTCCTCTTCTTCTGCGGGCTCTTCCTCAGCCGCAGGCTCCTCGTCAACCGCTGGCTCTTCTGCAGCGGGCTCCTCTGCTGCCGCAGGCTCCTCAGCCGCAGCGGGTTCTTCTGCAGCAGCGGGCTCCTCGGTCGCTTCCATCGCGTCTTTTGGCTCTGCGGCGGGTTCTTCTGCGGGCTTTGTCTCGGTGGCGGGCGGTGTGTCCGTCGGGGTCTCTTTCGGGGAGTCACACGCGATCGTCAGAAGGGCAAAGAGGACACAGGCCGCCAACAAGAGATGCTTTTTCATTTTAACAAACCTATCGGTCTGTAGGGGCGTCTGGTGCGTCGGGATGACCTCGGTCGAGGTTCGGGTGGTAGAAACCCGCGCATTGCTCGCCCCATGTGTCGAGAGCGACCTCTGGGTTTATGCTCTCAACCTAAACGAAACGGGGCGAGCTTTTGATAAAGCTCGCCCCGTTCTCGTCGTGTTGTTTTCGATCTTGTCAGTGATCGCGAATGTGTACAACTCGAGGTTGAAATCAAATCAAAAAATGCGCGATGGCGTGCTTTTTTGTGAGCGTACGCTCAATTAGTTTCCGAGCGCGCTGACCAGCTCGACGAGCGTGGTCACGCCAAAGCCCGTGCCGCCCGCTGCGTGCGCGTCGGATTCTCCCTCCATAAAGGCAGGGCCTGCGATATCGAGGTGCGCCCAACGCTCGATGTTCACCCAGCGCTTCAAAAAGAGCGCGGCGGTGATCGCGCCTCCAGAGCGTTTGCCGATGTTCTTCATGTCGGCATACGGCGAATCCAACAAGCCATCGAGCTTCTTGTGCAGCGGCAACCTCCAGAAGTCCTCGCCGCTCTTTGCGATCGCGTCCTGAAGTTCGTTGGCGAGCCCCTCATCATCGGTGAACAACCCGCTCGTGTAATCCCCCAGCGCGACAACACATGCGCCCGTGAGCGTGGCGAGGTCGATGATCGTGTCGACCTCTTGTTCCTGGGCGTAGGCGAGCGCGTCGGCGAGGATAAGTCGTCCCTCTGCGTCGGTGTTTCCGATCTCGACGGTCTTGTTGCCATAGCCGCGGTAGATGTCATTGGGGCGCATGGCGTTCCCCGAGATCGAGTTCTCCACCGAAGGCACGATAAAGTGCACCTCGACGCCTGCTGGCTTGAGCCTCCCGATCGCTTCTGCTGCACCGAGCACGGCGGCGCCGCCGCCCATGTCACAGTGCATGTTGTACATGAAGCCGCCGGTCTTGATGTTGTAGCCGCCCGTGTCAAACGTCACGCCCTTACCGACCAGCGCGACCTTGCGTTTGACCTCGCCAGCGGGGCGATAGATCAGGTGAATCAAGCGGGGAGGACTGTCCGAGCCCTTGCCCACGGCCATGATCAGGTTAAAGCCTTTCATCTCGAGCTCGTCTTCCTTGAAGATCTTGTGCTCGAGGTCGTGACGCGATGCGATCGCCTCCGCGCGCGATGCCATCACCTCGGGGACGAGGGACTGTGGAGGATCATTGACCAGGTTGCGCGCGATGCGCACCCCCGCGTTGAGCGCGGTGGTGCGGTCGACGATGTCCTTCGCGCCGCCAAGCTCGGTCACCACCACCAGGTTCGCCACCCCCTCATACTCGTCATCTTCCTTGGGCGTGACGTAGCGCTTGAAGTCGTACTCGCCGCGCATGAATCCTTCGTGCGCGGCGCTCAGCGCCGTCGCATCTGCGGTCGGAGCAAACAGGGCGACGCGCTGCGCGCGCGACTTCTTTGCCAGGCGCGCTGCGCGCGCGGAGGCTTCGCGGTAGTCGTTTGCCTGACCCTCACCCACGCCGACGAGCAACAGACGCCGCGAAGCGATCCCTCGTGGCGCGCGAAGCATGCAGCTTTGCTTCGCGCCCCCTTTAAAGCCTTCCTCGCCAGCGAGCGTCAGCGGGTTCTCCTCGAGCGCGCTGACGAGCGCGCCAGCGGCGCCATCTGGCGTCTTGAAGGTGGCGTTGGAGACAAAGAAGACCAGCACATCGGAGGCGATCTCCTGAGCTGCCTGAGCTGTGATTTCGACGTTCATATAAGACCTCTGTGGCCAAAAGGGGAGGTGGCTTTGCTTCTATGAAAGAGCCACGAGTCCATGTTCAAACGCGGTATTCTTTTTCCTGGAAGGTGTAGGCGCCAGCGGCGGCTGTCCCGAGCGTCAACACCAGCACGATCAGGATGCCCGCCCACAACGGCAGCACGAGCGGCTTGTCCAGGATCAACTTGTCCAAAAGCCCGAGGCGATCGCCCGTGTTGAACTCGGCGATCGTGCGCAGATGGTAGCGCACACTCAACAGCTCGAGCACGGGCAGCGCAGCAAAGATCATCTCGAAGACCACGAAATAAATGATCCCCGAGATCAGGCTCGTGGTGAACATCGCGCCGAGCAGCGCGAAGATCGAAGAGTAAGTGATCACGCCGAGCGCGGCGGCCATCGAGAGCTGCCCCATCGACCCGATCGTCGCGCCCAGATCATCGCTCGTCGCCAGGCTGAGCAAAAACAGCACGAACATCGGCACGATCACGACCAGACAGCCGACCACCCAGCCCGCCACGAGCTTGCCCAGAAACAACGCCGTCTTTGGGATCGGGCGCAACGTCAGGTAAGTCAGCGTGCGCCCCTCCATCTCGTCGACGATCGTCGGGCCGCCATAGAACAGCGCTGCCAGTGGGATCAGGAAGGGGAAGGTCACGTTCTCGACGATGTTGCGGAACATCGTCAGCCCATCCACGTTCTCGAAGATCACGTAAACGAGCGCAGCGATCGCGGGGATCAACTGCACCACGGTCAACGCGATCGTCTTGCGCGATCGAAGCAGCGTGCGCACCTGCGCGGTGAGCAAGATCTGAAAGAGCGATCCTGTCGATGGATTGCGGTCTGCGCTGGTTGGAGCCTGGCTCATAAGTGCGTTCCGTATCGAAGTCGTGGATCAGCCGACGAGGTACTTGAAGACGGCCATCAGGTTGTTGTCTGGCGAGGTCATCCCGCGCAACGTCATCTCGTTCTCGAGCGCGATGTCTGGAATCCTCGCATAGCACGCGTCAGGATCGGTCGTCGCGATCTGCACCCCGCGCTCGTTGAACTCGATCGAGACGATGTCCTCGAACACCGCCATCATCGCGGCGAACTTTCGCGGCTCGCTCACGTCCACAAAGATCGTGTGCGGGTGCGCGTCGATCATCTCGCGGATCTTGTAGACGTTGCCATCAGCGACGATGCGCCCCCGGTTGATGAGCACGATGTCCGTGGTCATCTGCTCGACCTCGTGGAGCACGTGGCTCGAGACCACGATCGTCTTCCCCTGATCGCCGAGCTTTTGAATCAACTGGATGATGTGCCGCCGCCCCACTGGATCTGTGCCCGCGAGCGGCTCGTCCAAAAAGAGCACGTCTGGTTTGTGCGCGAGCGCCTGCGCGATCTTTATGCGCTGGCGCATCCCCTTGGAGTATTCGCGGATCGGTTGATCGCGCTTCTCCTCGAGGTCCATCTCGGCGATCGCCTCGTCGGCGAGCTTGCTGGCGGCGTCCTTGCTAAAGCCTTGCAGACGCGTCAGGTAGGTCACGAACTCGTGCCCGGTCATCTCCTCGTAGAAGGCGTCCTGCTCCGGGACGAGCCCCACGCGCGAGTAAATCGAGGCGTTGTTCCACACGGGTTGCTTGAAGATCGAAACCTGACCTGTGCGCGGGTTGAGTTGCCCTGTCATGCACTTTAGCAGCGTCGACTTGCCCGCGCCGTTTGGCCCGAGCAGCCCGATCACCCCCTGGCCGATGTCGATCGAGATGTTGTTGATGCCGATCACGGGACCGTACCAGAGCGAGACGCGGCGCGCGGAAATCACCACGTCACCCTGACCGACCTTTGGCACCGCGTCACTCGTTTGCTTTTCGTTGTTCATGCCACCCCCTCGAGCCTGGCGATGCGGCGCGCCAGCATCCCGACACCAGCGCCGCCAAGCCCCAACAGGATCGCCAACGGCGCGATCAGCGGGACGGTGACCTCATCCTCGGTGAGCAGCTTCTGCGAGACCAACCAGAGGTTCCCGGTCATGCTCCACAGGTTCGCCGCGTCAGTTCCTTCCGCCGCGATCGAGACGATGATGCTGAGCAAAATCGGCACCATGATCACGCCCAACCACGAGAGCACCACGTAGCGTGTGTGCGCCGTCAGAGAGCTTAACCCCATGAGCATCGCGCTCATCACCAGCGTCCCGCCCGTCAAGATCCCGAGCCCCGAGAGCGACTGCAACATCAACTCCCCGACAAAGTCCGTGCGCGCGTAGAACGCGAGCCGCAACCCTCCCACGAACAGCGCGGGCAACAGCGTCACCAACGAGCCGAGCAGGAACAACCCGCCAAACTTGCCGAGCGCGTACTCGTACTTCTCCAGTGGTTTCGAGAAGTAGAGCTGGAAGGTGCGGTAGCGCAGATCATCCGAGATCACGCCGCAACCGCTCGAGGCGTACAGGATCGCCAACGAGAAGATCTGCATCTGGATAAAGACCGCCATTGGGCCACCGCCCGGCGCGCTGCCCGCAGCATCCGCCATGGCGCCAAGCTGCGAGTTTCGCACCGAGTACTCGATGAACACGGCGATGATGCCGCCGATGGGGAGCAGCCAGAGCGCGAGCAAGAGCAGCTTGGTGCGCGTGAAGCTCAGGAACACCCGAAAGCTCGTCCACGCGATGTTGAGCGCCGCGCCGCGATCGACGAGCTCCCCCTCGTAGCGGACGTAGTTCTGTTCATGGATCGCCATGAGTCCTCGATGGTCTTGTGTTTCGCCGTGGCACCAGCGGCCGATCGCTCACGCGTCGGCTTCAGCGTGGCTGTGCTTGTTGATGATTCCGAGGAACGCCGCCTCGAGCGTGAGCTCGGCGTGCATGAAGTGGCGCAGTTGGATGTCGTTCTCACGCGCCGTCTTCAAAATCAGTTGCCCATCATCATCGGAGGGGAGCGTGATTTTTAGCTTCAGGCCTTCCTCTAGGACATCCAACCCTTGCTCCTCGAGCAAGGCTTTGAGCTCCGCGTTCTGCGTCTTGGTCGCGACCTCGAAGACGTTCTTGCCGTCATCCTTTAACGCCTCGATCTCGCCCGCGTGCACGATCTCGCCCTGGTTCATCATGATCACCTTCTCGCACACGCGCTCGACGTCAGCGAGCAAGTGAGAGGAGAGCACGATGTTCACGCCGCGCGATTTGACGTCGTTGATCAGGTCGAGCATCTCGTCGCGACCTTTCGGATCGAGCCCGTTCGTGGGCTCGTCGAGGAAGACCAACCTCGGGCCATGCACCAGCGCTTGCGCGAGCTTGACGCGCTGCTTCATCCCGGTCGAAAACCCCGAGAGCTTGCGGTACCTGGCCTCGTTCAGCCCCACATAGTAGAGGACCTCGTGCGCGCGTCGGAACGCCTCGGCGCGCGGCATACCCGCGAGCTGTCCGCCGAAGCTGACGTAATCGATGGCCGACATGTAGGGGAGGTAGCAGTCGTTCTCGGGCATGTAGCCGATCGCCTGACGGATCTTGAGCTTCTCGTCAGGCAACCTGTGGCCGAGCACCTGCGCTGAGCCGCGCGAGAAGTCGAGCAGCCCGAGCAAGGTCTTGATCAGGGTGGACTTGCCCGCGCCGTTTGGCCCGAGCAGTCCGATCGAGCCTTCTTCGATCTGAAGGGTGATGCCCTTGATCGCCTCGAAGCGCCCGTAGTGTTTCTGGAGGTTCTCGAGATCAAAGAGGAGCATGGGCCTCGCCCTTTCTTATATTGAAGCGTGGGGGCCATGCGTACAGCCCGCGACCAGCGCCTCTTTGGTTTATCGGTTGAGGAGCAGCATGGCGATCACGGCCAGCAGGATGATCAGGATCACGAGGCCAATCCCGATGACCACCAACACTAGCTTGCGCGTCCCATCATCTTGTTGCGTGGCGGGCGTCGCCGTCGTGACCTGTGGCATCGCCATCGAGACGGTGTTGTCCTCGCCAGCGTGCGCGTGGAGCGGCTTCGAGGGAAGCTGCCCGCGCTGTGGGCTGCGCGCTGGCGCGGGCATATCCTTGACCTCGATGGCCTGGAACATGCCCGTCAATTCGCCGCCTGGGACCCAGTTCGCGTCCGCGCCCAGACCTTTTGACGAGAGGATCTCTTGCTCGCGACGCACCAGCGCGCGGAACATGTCGAGCGCGTTGTCAAAGCGCTCCTTGGGGTCCTTCTTCATCGCCTTGAGGATGATGTTCTCCATCGTCGGCGCGATGCGGCCACCGGCGATCTCGTTCGGTCGGCGAGGCTCCTCGAAGACATGCTTTGTCAGGATCTTGACGGGAGAGTCGGCCATAAATGGCACCTGACCCGTCATCATCTCGTAGAGCATCACGCCCAGGCTGTAGATATCCGTGCGGCGATCGAGCTTGAGCGCCTGCGCTTGCTCGGGCGACAGATACTCGGGCGTGCCGTAGACGATGCCCGCCTGCGTGAGCTTTGCCTGGTTTGAGTCCTCGTTCTCGGTGATCTTGGCGATGCCGAAGTCGAGGATCTTGACGAAGTCATTGTCCCCGCGAAACTTCGTCAGCAGGATGTTATCCGGCTTCAGGTCGCGGTGGATGATGCCCAGATCGTGCGCCTCGGCGAGCGCGCTGCACGCTTGCTTCATGATGCGGATCGCGCGCAATTCGTCCATCGGCTGGCCGCGCAGATCCTCGCGCAGCTCTCGCCCATTGACGAACTCCATCGCCAGATAAAGCAGCCCCTCTTCGGTGCGCCCGAAGATGAACACCCGGATGATGTTCGGGTGGCTGAGCATCGAGATGACCTTGGCCTCGCGGTGGAAGCGCTGGACGATCTCGGGGCTTCTTGCCGCCTCGCTCAGGAGAACCTTGATGGCGATGTCCTGATCGATGGCTTCCTGGCGCGCCTGATACACGGCACCCATGCCACCTTCGCCGAGTTTTCTGACGATGGTGTACTGGCCAAAGATCTGGCGTCCGACCAGATCGCCGGAAGGGGCGTGAGAACTGGGGTGATTCATGACTCGAAGCCTGGGTTGCCTGTTGCCTTGTTCTGCCTGAAAAGAGCGCCGCGCCTATCAATGATTCTTCAATGATTCTGGCGAACGACGCTACATTCTTGCGCTCCGAATATACGCTCGATGTCAGCGTATCTGGATACTGGGGTGCCCGTCGGGAGTTGGTTACAACGCGTCGTTGCCGCTGAATCCCTTCGGTGCCGGGATGGGTGGGATACACCGACCCAGGCTCTCCCTTCCCGAACTTTTGCCTGGACTGCTCGGCTATATACCACGGCGAGCCACCACCCGCAATCTCAACGCCGTTGGCCCCGCTCCCTCGCCTCACGGGCGCTCTGGTCCTCGTCCCTGTCCGTCAGGAGGCGCCGCATGTAGTACACCAGCCCCACCATCACGAGCACGCCGACCACGGCGCCGATCCACGCAAAGGGGACCTCGACGTAGCCATCGAGCAGTGAGGGCGTGCTCTCCTGGGCCTGCGCGAGTATGGGGAGGTTGTATAGCAAGATGATCATCGCTCGTGAGGGTCTTCTCTTTTCCTGGGCAAACTCCCTCTTACTAGGGATCACCCACGCGGGCAACCTCGCCGCTTGTAAGATGTCCTACAGGCGTTCGCCACCTCACCTCGCTCTCGCTCGCTTCGGTCGCAAACTTGGCGTGCTGGACGCCAACGCCCCGACAGGAGCACGGCAGTCAGTGCTCGACGGGCGAGATGAGCGCCTCCCAAAAGGCGTCCTCGTGATCCACCCGAAACAACACCTCTGTCGCTCGCTCACACTGCTCGCGGCTCAATGGCTCGATGCGGCCCCGACGTGTCGCGTCCTCCCCGAACCGGTGCGCGAGCAAGAGCTCGAGCATATGCTGGCTCTCCTGTTGTCGACCTTCTTCTCGGCCTTCTGCCTGGCCTTCTTGGTACCCTTCCTCGTAGTAACCATCGAGGATTTCATTCACGCGTTCTCTGCTCATCTCATCCTCCTCAAAGAAGTTGTCGAGCTGTTCCTGGGTCGGTCGCTGGCCGTTTGTTTTGCGCTCGAGCACATACTCGAACCATGTGCGAATGTCGCGCTTTAGCGCATCGGATGCCTTGCTTTTGACGAGCTGCGCGAAGCCAAACAACATCTCTTCAAACGACTGCCTGTCCAGTGGATGTTCCAGGTGCAAGATGTTCGAGAGGATGCTCTCGCTCCTGTACTCCATGCTCCCACAGTCGATGCAATGGTACCCCAAACGCATCAGCAACACCTCCCCCCATAAGTCACTCCCTTCGATCAACTCGTCGAGCTCTGTTGCTGCCGTCCATTTCCCATCGCCGTTGTGAATCACGACCGGCAAAACCAGCGGCAGGCGCAGCGATTTTCCCTTCCCTTGAAGCCGAACCTGCTCTTCGAACAGGCGCCCCAGGTAATTCCAGATGCGGACGACCATGCTCGGGTCGTTGGATGATTGGAACTCGAGCATCAAGATCAGGTACAGATCCTCGCCATCCTCGAGTTTGATTTTGATGATCCTGTCACTCTCTCGCTTCTCCAGGTCTTGAGAGAAGGTCGTCGTCTCCAACCCATCCACCTTCGAGAAGTCGAGCGCATCGGCCAACTCCTCGCTGATAAAGTAACGGATGATCTCTTCGAGTAACTCCACGTTTGTGAACAGGCGCTTGTAGGTCTCGTCGTATTTCGCGTTGTTGTCGCTCATCTCTTCCTCCTCGTTGTCCTTGAGGGGTTCGAGAGAGGTTTTCGGCGAGATGAGCCGCGATCTTGCTTCCCTTCTCCTTCTTTTTGTTCCACGCCAGCACGTGGGGCGCGTTGACAGCGAGGATCAGGGTAAGGAATAGTGCGCCGCGATCGCGCGCTTGTTCCATCCTCTGATGGAGCATTTCGCCCATCGCTTCGAGGATGGCCTTTTGATGAGGCGCGTCCTGCAACAATTTTCCTACGGGAGGACTTTCAACGTCATGCGTCTCTCTACTTACTTCGTCCCGACTCGCAAAGAGGACCCGGCTGATGCCGAGGTCGTCAGCCACAAGCTGCTCATTCGCGCTGGCTACATTCGTATGGTCGCGCGCGGGATCTACTCTTTTCTCCCACTCGGTTGGCGCGTCGTGCGCAAGATCGAGCAGATCGTCAGGGAGGAGATGGATCGCGCCGGTGCTCAGGAGATCCTGATGCCAGGCGTTCAGCCAGCCGAGCTGTGGCATGAGTCCGGGCGCTGGGAGGGGTATGGCGCCGAGCTCCTGCGCTTCAAGGATCGCAAGGGGAGTGATTTTGTCCTCGGGCCAACCCACGAAGAGGTCGTCACGGACATCGTCCGCGGCAACATCTCGAGCTACAAGCAGCTCCCCGTGAACCTGTACCAGATCCAGTCGAAGTTTCGCGACGAGCCTCGCCCCAGGTTTGGCCTGATGCGTGGCCGCGAGTTCATCATGAAGGACGCCTACTCCTTCGATATGGACGCCGAGGGCGCGCACAAGTCCTACGCGATCATGAAGGACGCCTACACGCGCATCTTCAACCGCTTTGGCTTCGAGTTCCGCGCCGTCGAGGCGGACACTGGCAACATCGGCGGGTCGCTCTCGCACGAGTTCCAGGTGTTGGCCGAGACCGGCGAGGATCTGATCGCGACGAGCGGCGACTATGCGGCGAACGTCGAGAAGGCGGCTGTGCTTATCGAGGATCTCGATCGCCCCGAGGGGGTCGAGTTCGGCGAGCTGACCGAGGTCGAGACTCCTGGTATGCGCACCATCGAGGAGGTCGCAGGTTTCCTCGACGTGCCGCAGGAGAAGCTCGTCAAGACCTTGATCGTGGTCGCTGATGGCAAGCCGCTCGCGGTCTGTATGCGTGGCGATCACGAGCTTAACCTGGTCAAGCTCAAGGCGTATTTGAACGCGCACACCTCGTATGCGTGCTCGGACATCGAGCTCGCTGACGAGGAGACCACCGGCAAGACCACCAAGGCACCCGTCGGGTTCGCTGGCCCTGTCGGGCTGCCTGATGGCGTGGACGTGGTCATGGACCTTTCGGTGAAGCCGATGGTCGACTTTGTCGTGGGCGCGAACAAGAAGGACAAGCACTTCACCAACGTCAACCATGGCCGTGACTTCCAGCCGATCGGCGTGACTGATTTGCGTCAGGCAAAGGATGGAGACATCTGCCCTGTGACTGGCGAGCCGTATGTGTTCATGCGCGGGATCGAGGTGGGACACATCTTCTACCTCGGGCGCAAGTACTCCTCTTCGATGGGGGCGGCGCTGCAAGGTACCGATGGCGAACTGCACGAGCTCGAGATGGGGTGTTATGGCATCGGCATCACGCGCATCATGGCGGCGGCGGTCGAGCAGAACCACGATGACAATGGCATCATCTGGCCGATCCCGATCGCGCCTGCGCAGGTGATCGTACTGCCGCTCCAGCTCAAGGACGAGGCCGTCGTCGAGGTCGCGGAGAACCTCTACAAGGAGCTTCGCGAGGCTGGCGTCGAGGTCATCATCGACGATCGCGACATTCGCCCTGGCGGCAAGTTCAAGGACGCCGACCTTATCGGGATTCCCTTGCGCGTGACGATCGGATCGCGCGGGCTCAAGAATGGCGAGGTCGAGTTCAAGGCGCGCGATGGCGAGGTCGAGATGGTCGCCACAGGTGACATCAAGGCAAAGCTCATCGGGCTCATCGAGGACGCTGGCGTCAAGCTCTGAGCGTTCTTTAAAAGGGCGTCGCGCCAGAGCGATCCATCCGCGCGATCTGGCGCGGATTTTGGTCGCGAGTGAAGTTGTAAGAGGCGCCCGAGCTTTCGATGCTCGGGCGCCTTTTTTGTGGTCTGGCGCCACCAAAATCCGTGACAGATCGCGCGGCCACCAGCCTTTGCAGAGGATCATGTCTTGCAATTCAGGGGCGCTCGTCGCAAGAAGCAGGCGGCGAAAGCAACGGTCACCATAAACACGGTGCACAAGAAGGAGGCGGTGATGGCGAACGCAGAGCAAGATCCTTACAGGAAGTCGAGGGAGCACGTGATCGCGGCGCTCGATCTGGACACGATGGACGAGGCGCTCGGCGTCGCCAGGGCGCTCACCGAGGAGGGCGTGGTCACGCGCTTCAAGATCGGGAGCAAGCTGTTCACGCGCTGTGGCCCGAGGATACTGGACAGGCTCGGCGACCTGGACGCGAAGGTGTTTTTGGACCTGAAGTACCATGACATCCCGAGCGTGGTCGGGCAGGCATGTCAGGAGGCCGCGCGCCACGAGGCGGTGTTTTTGATGACGGTGCACGCGCTCGGCGGCGCGAAGATGGTGTCACGGGCGATGGAGGGCGCGCGCGCAGGACGAGCGTGCGGTGAGGCGCCCGAGGTCGTCGCGGTCACGGCGTTGACGAGTCACGCGCAGGAGGAGGTCGAGGCGCTCGGTGTGCCGCTCGAGATCGCCTCGTGGGCGGCAAAGCTTGGCGACCTCGCCATGGGCGCAGGCGCCTCGGGGCTTGTTTGCTCGGCGATGGAGGTCGCGGATTTGCGCGCGAGGTTCCCGGAGGCGACGCTCGTGACGCCGGGGATCAGGCCCGAGGGGTATGGAGTAAAGGATGACCAGACGCGCGTGGTGACGCCAGCCGAGGCGCTCGCGTCGGGGAGCACGTACCTCGTGATCGGGCGTCCGATTTATCGCGCACGAGATCCATTGCAGGCAGCAACCGAGATCGCGCGTTCACTTTGAGGATCGATTCAGGGGAGTAAGGGACGATGGGAAAGCGACGAGGCAAGTGGAAGGGGAACGGCAAGCAGCGTGATCGCAAGGAGCAATCGCGCAGCGAAGAGATCGTGATCTACGGCGTGCACCCTGTGGAGGAGTACCTGGAGGTCGCCGGAGATCGCGTGGAGCGGTTGTTGGTGGCAAACACGCGCGGCGATCTCGGGAGGATCGAGGAGCTGGCCAGCGCAGCGGGTGTGACGCTCGAGCAGGCGCCCGGTGAGGCGCTCGATGAGTGGAGCGATGGCCGAAACCACCAGGGCGTGGTTTTGCTCGGCGCGCCGTATGCGTATGTGGAGGTCGAGGATCTGCTCGAGGGGATCGAGGATCGGGACGAGGCGATGATCCTGATTTTGGATCAGGTGCAGGACGCGGGCAACCTGGGCGCGATCTTGCGGAGCGCGGCGGCGTATGGCGTGGACGGCGTGATCTTGCCAAAGGATCGGGCGGCGTCGGTGACAGGAGCGGTGGTCAAGGCGTCGGCGGGGCAGGCGCTCCGTGTAAAGATCGCGCGCGAGACGAACCTCGTGAGGGCGATGGAGCGCCTGAAGGAGGATCGTTTCTGGACGGTGGGGACGTTCGTGAAGCCAGGAGAGAGGGCGCAGGCGCCGTGGGAGATCGAGATGAAGGGGACGCGCGTGGCGCTCGTGCTCGGCGGTGAGCATGGAGGCGTGAGGCGTCTTGTCGGCGAGAACTGTGATTTTTCGGCGTACATTCCGATGATGCCGGGGGTGGAGAGCTTGAATGTGAGCGCGGCGGCGAGCGTATTGATGTACGAGGTCAGGCGCCAGTGGAGCGTGTGAGCGCTTCGTTATGTGTGCGGAATAAATGAGCATGCGGCGAAGTTGAAGTGGGGCGAAATCGACGAGGGTCGAAAAAGTCGATTTTTGCGCTTGACACACCAGAAGGGGCTCTATAACTATAGCGCTCCGCTGGTGAGCCCCCAAAATAGCCGGGGTCAAGGCGCACCAGTCACAGCGAGTACCTGTCAGGATTCGCGTGTGGACAACGACCCTACTGCTAGCGTAGCTCAATTGGCAGAGCAGCTGTTTTGTAAGCAGCAGGTTATGGGTTCAAGTCCCTTCGCTAGCTTGACAGGAGGTCAGAGATGTGAAATGTCTCCTGGCCGAAATAGAACGGTGGGATTCCCGAGCGGTCAAAGGGACCAGACTGTAAATCTGGCGGCTCAGCCTTCGAAGGTTCGAATCCTTCTCCCACCACTGAAAATAGCTCGAAACATTTCGCGAGGAGTGTTTCGAGGATGCGGGAGTAGCTCAGTTGGTAGAGCATCAGCCTTCCAAGCTGAGGGTCGCGAGTTCGAACCTCGTCTCCCGCTTGACAAAAGTCCCCTTGATTTGGTTTGAGGGGGGTGGATGTCTCGAGGGGGAGTTTGGTGTGATAAGCGGCAAACTCCCACATATGCCCTCTTAGCTCAGTCGGTAGAGCACTTCCATGGTAAGGAAGGGGTCACCAGTTCAAGTCTGGTAGAGGGCTTATCGGATTCGATCTTAAATCGAAGCCGAGGAATGTGGCGGCGTTTCCTCGGGGCGCATGCGAATGCATGGGTTTTGGGATAGGCGTCGTGGACACAGGAAGAAGAAACGAGACGGCTGTCATTTTTAGGATGGGGTCGTCCGTTTTTCTATGAGGCGTTTGGCACGGTGTGCGAAGTGGCATGACCGTGATAGGCAAAGAAAGCTGTGACCTCCGCGGGGCTTGTTAAAGAGCCAGGAGGCGGTCAGCATCGAGCCCGCCGTAAGAAGCGCGGGTCTTGCCTGCAAGATGAATATGTTGAAGGCGCATTAAGAAGCCGACCACTTCCAGAGGAGTGAGAAGAAAATGGCGAAGGAAAAGTTCCAACGTAATAAGCCGCACGTCAACATCGGCACCATTGGTCACGTCGACCACGGCAAGACCACGTTGACCGCTGCGATCACGAAAGTTCTCTCGGACCGCTTCGGTGGCGCCGGGATGGATTTCGATGAGATCGACAAGGCTCCAGAAGAGAAAGAGCGCGGAATCACCATCTCGACCGCACACGTCGAGTACGAGACGGCAAACCGCCACTACGCTCACGTTGACTGCCCCGGTCACGCTGACTACGTCAAGAACATGATCACGGGTGCAGCGCAGATGGACGGCGCGATCCTCGTGGTTTCGGCAGCTGACGGCCCCATGCCTCAGACTCGCGAGCACATCCTGCTCTCGCGTCAGGTTGGCGTCCCCGCCATCGTCGTCTTCATGAACAAGGCAGACATGGTCGACGACGAGGAGCTCCTCGAGCTCGTCGAGATGGAGGTCCAGGAGCTTCTCGAGAAGTACGAGTTCCCTGCAGACTGCCCCATCGTTGTCGGTTCGGCGCTTCAGGCGCTCGAAGGCGAGAGCGGCAAGTTCGGCGTCGACTCGGTCCTCAAGCTTATGGAAGAGGTCGATGGCTACATCCCTCTCCCCGAGCGTCAGACGGAGCGTCCTTTCCTGATGCCAATCGAGGACGTCTTCTCGATTTCGGGTCGTGGTACGGTCGTCACCGGTCGTATCGAGCGCGGCGTCGTCAAGACGGGTGAAGAGGTCGAGATCGTCGGTCTCGCAGAGAAGACCGAGAAGACGACCGTGACCGGCGTCGAGATGTTCCGCAAGATCCTCGACTACGGCGAAGCTGGCGACAACGTCGGTTGTCTCCTTCGCGGCGTCAAGAAAGAGGACGTCGAGCGTGGTCAGGTTCTCGCGAAGCCTGGTACCGTGACGCCTCACACCAAGTTCAAGGCTCAGATCTACGTCCTCTCCAAGGAAGAGGGTGGCCGTCACACGCCATTCTTCGAGGGCTACCGTCCTCAGTTCTACTTCCGCACCACGGACGTGACCGGCACGGTGAACCTTCCTGAGGGAACTCAGATGGTTATGCCTGGCGACAACATCGAGATCACGGGCGAGCTCATCACCCCGATCGCCATGGAGAAGTCTCTCCGCTTCGCTATCCGCGAAGGTGGCCGCACCGTCGGCGCTGGCACGGTCGTCGAGATCATCGAGTGAGATTCATAAGCAGCTTCGCCGGTCCTCTTTTTAAGAGGGCTGGCGAGGGTTGCTTATGGTGTGTGTGCGGAGGCGTTTGACGCCGCTATACGTGGAATAAAACGCACCGCATCGCTTGTTCAAGCAGGCGTCCATAAGAGAGGTCTCATACCTCTCCACACCATACGCCAGTGGCGCAATTGGTAGCGCAACGGATTCCAAATCCGTAGGTTCGGGGTTCGAGTCCCTGCTGGCGTGTTGACCCGCCCGAGAGTGTGGGTAAGATTCCGAGGACGCATCATTCGATGCGTCCTCTTTTATCTGTTGCGCCCTAAAAAATGTCCCCCCTCGAGCGTTGATGTTCCAGGCGGGGAGGGCGCACATACTGTCGAGACGTTACCATGACTATCTCCAAATGGGTGAGCCTGGTTTATGCCGCCGCCGCGATCCTGATCTTCATTCTGCTCGACAAGAGCTTCGAGTGGATCGGGATCTCGCTGCTCAACCCCAACTTCTTTGACTACGAGGTGCTCGGCAGCTATGTCCGCGTACGCACCGTCGCAGCGCTGGTTGGGGCTATTGGCGCGACCTTTTACGCTTACCGCAGGGCCGATGTCTTCGCCTACCTGAGCGAGGTCATCATGGAACTCAAGCGCGTGACCTGGCCGAGCCTGGACGAGACTCGGCGCTCGACGATCGTCGTGATCGTCTTCACGATCCTGCTGAGCACCTACCTTGCCACCTTCGATTACATCTGGAAGTTGGTGACCGACTTCATCATCTCCCCAGGAGCTTGAGCTTATGACCATGGCCGACGAATCGAAAAAAGAGTGGTACATCGTCCAGACGTACTCCAGCTATGAAAACAAGGCCAAGCTCGCCCTCGAGGAGCGCATCGCCAACTCGGGGCTCGAGGAGTACTTCGATCAGGTCTTTATCCCCACGGAGACCGTCACCGAGGTGCGCAACGGCAAGAAGCGCCAGGTGACGCGCAAGTTCTACAATGGCTACATCTTCGTCAAGATGCAGCTCACCGACAAGACCTGGCACATCGTCAAGGATACCCCGAAGATCGTGGGCTTCCTCGGCAACCAACGCGAGCCCGTGCCCGTGCCTGAAGAGGAAGTGCGCCGCATCGAAGAGCGCATCGAAGAAGGCAAGATGAACACCAAGCCCACCTACACCTTCAGTCAGGGGGATAAGGTGCGCGTCATCGAGGGCAACTTCAAGGACTTCACCGGCACCGTCGAAGAGGTCAACGAGGAGAAAGAAAAGCTCCGCGTGTTCGTCGAGATCTTCGGTCGCCCGACCTCGGTCGAGTTCGACTTCGAGCAGATTACGACCGTCGAGGAGTGAGCTCCTTTTACATCGTGTAGGGAATGGTTTGGCGCCCGGAAATCGATCTGGTTTCCGGGCGCTTCTTTTTTCGCCGTTCGACTTGCAATCTCAGGGGTTATCCACTATCTCTGCGCGTCCGCGTCGAGCCCGGGCTTGAAGTCTGGTCCTTGTCGCGGACGTTTTTTGTGCCTCCTCGTGGGTTTAGCGCCACGAGAAAGAGGCTTTGGAATCTCACCGCAGGAGTTGCCCGCAGCGCGCTTGTTTCACGACGGCGCCAGGAGACGGGGACGTTCGCACTGCAAACGAGGAAGTTATGGCTAAGAAAGTAGTTGGGCAGATCAAGCTCCAAATCAAGGCGGGGATGGCCAATCCCTCACCGCCTGTGGGGCCTGCGCTCGGTCAGCATGGTGTTAACATCATGGAGTTCTGTAAGGCATTCAACGCCAAGACGCAGGACCAGCCGGGCATGGTTATCCCTGTCATCATCACGGTCTACGCAGACCGTTCGTTCGACTTCATCACCAAGACGCCTCCCGCGGCTGTGTTGATCCTCAAAGAGATCGGCGCGCCCAAGGGCTCCGGTGTGCCAAACCGTCGCAAGCTCAAGCAGAAGCTCACCGTCGATCAGCTCCGCAAGATCGCCGAGATTAAGCTCCCTGACTTGAACACCGACGATGTCAACCAGGCGATGCGTACCATCGCTGGTTCCGCACAATCCATGGGCGTCCTTATCGATGGAGAATTTTGATGGCTAAGCACGGAAAGAAATTTCGCGCGGCGAGCAGCCGTGTCGACAGTCTCAATCGCTACGGCGTCACCGAAGCAGTCGAGCTCGTCAAGGATCTCTCCTTCGCGCGCTTCGACGAGTCGATCGATCTCTCGGTGAACCTCAACGTCAACCCTCGTCACGCTGACCAGATGGTTCGTGGCTCCGTGGCGCTGCCTCACGGCACCGGTAAGGATGTCCGCGTCCTCGTGTTCGCCAAGGGCGAGAAAGCGATCGAAGCTCGCGAAGCTGGCGCTGACTTTGTTGGCGAGGCTGACCTGATCGAAAAGATCCAGGGTGGCTGGCTCGAGTTCGACACCGCTGTCGCTACGCCCGACATGATGGGCCAGGTCGGCCGCATCGGTCGTGTCCTCGGACCTCGTGGCCTGATGCCAAACCCGAAGACGGGTACGGTGACCTTCGACGTGGGCAAGATCGTCGGCGAGCTCAAGGCTGGCCGCGTCGAGTTCCGCGTGGACAAGGCTGGTATCATTCACGTTGCCTTCGGTCGCTCGAGCTTCACGCCCGAGAAACTCGAGGACAACCTGCGCGTGATCATCGAGCGCCTCGCTCGCCTCAAGCCTGCAAGCGCCAAGTCGCCTTACTTCCGCACGATCACGATCTCGAGCACGATGGGCCCTGGTATCAAACTCGATACCTCGTTCGCCGCTGGCATGCTCTGATTTGACGTGAGCGCGGTGTGCTTCGAGCATCACCGCGTGGAGCGAAGATCGAAAAGGGGCGCGGACTTGTGAAAACAAGTCCGCGCCCCTTTTCTTTTTGGCGCTCCGGAATAATCACGCGCCAGGTCGCGCTTGAATCCCCTGTCGATATCGACGTGCGTGCCGCGCCGATCACGCGGCGAACAAAAAACCGAAACAAAGCCAACGAGGATCGATAGCAACAACCTATCGACTTTCACATACCGCGACCGATGACCGTCGAAGAAGCAGGCAGCGCTCGATGCGCGCTAAGACCAGCGGAGGTGGTTTCAAGTATCGCGCATGCAAAGAGGTCAGCGCTCTGTTCTCTGTCTCCAGAGCGCGCTCTCCTTTTGCTTCCTGTCCAGGTTTGGTGGTTTTCCAGCGAGCGCGACAGGATGCGAGGGGCTTCTTTTCAATGCGCGCGTGTTTGAACCCTCCCTTTGCAGGAGGGTTTTTTCGTTTCGGGTCAGCGGCGTGGTGAAGGAGCACACCATGAAGGACAACAAGCAACTCATCGAACAGCTCGGGCAGATGTCCGTGGCGGAGCTTGTCGAGCTCACACATCGACTCGAGGAGACCTGGGGCGTGAGCGCGAGCGATGCGCTCGTGCAGATCGTTCGACCAGATCCAGACAAGTTGACGACGCCCGATGAGCCGAGCGAATACGATCTCGTGTTGCTCGCGATTGGGGGAAGCAGGCTTCATGTCATCCGCCTGATTCGCGAGGTCACGGGGCTTATCTTGCAAGAGAGCGTGGCGCTCGCGACCGAGCTGCCGAGCGTGATCCGAAGCGGGCTCGAGCCCGAGGTCGCCAGAGATCTCGTGGCCCGCTTCGAGGAGCTCGGCGCGGATGTCGAACTGCGTTGAAAAAAAGAAGAAAAAATCGCTTGACGTGCTGTGAGCCGTTGAGTACTCATACCGCCCGCTGGACGGCCCGAGGGTCGTATGGCGGCGCCGAGGAAAACCTCAGCGATAATCATGACGACCGTGAGGTCGACATGTTGCACATAGATCGTCGAGTTTCGTCGACATGATACGACGCACCATCAGAGAAGCCGGTGCTTCCTCTTGAAAAAGAGGGGTAAATCCAGCGGAGATGGTTCAAAGAGATAAAGCGTGCGCCACACGATAGTGGAATGATTGTTGGATTTGTCGCGCACGCCAACATCCCTCACGACGGTGAGGAGGACCATCCTCCTGCCAACCTTATAGGTCGTGACAGATGTTCTTTGAGCCCTCCCGTGGATCTTTCACGGCGAGGGCTTTTTGTTGGTTTGCGTCAAGAACTGACCCGAAGAAGGAGTTTGAACGTGAATCGTACCGAGAAAGAGCAGCTGGTCGAAGAGCTGCGCTCGGACTTGTCCCAAGCGAAGTCGGTTGTGCTGGCATCGCACGTGGGCATGGACGCGGCCACGGTCAACGAGCTTCGTTCCAGTTACCGCGCGGAGGATGTGACCTACCGCGTGGTCAAGAACACGCTGATCAAGATCGCGATCCAGGACACAGACATGGCGGTTATCTCCGACATGTTCCGTGGCCCAGTCGCCATCGCCTACAGCTTCGAAGATGCCGTCAGTCCGGCGCGCGTCGCTCGTAATTTCGCCAAAGATCATAAGGACTACAAGATCATTGGCGCTTATCTCGAGGGGCAACGCTTCGAAGAAGCAGGGGTCACGCAGCTCGCTGACATGCCAACCAAGGATGAGTTGAGGGCAAAGTTCCTCGGTCTCCTCCAGGCCGTGCCAAGCAAGTTCGTTCGCACGCTCAATGCAGTGCCACAAAAGATGGTCATGGTCCTCAAGGCGAAAGCCGACAAGGACGCTGCATAAGCAAACGTATGTGGCCGCGCACTCGCCGACAAACCGGCGCCGCGTGGCTTCTACCAACAAAGAGTAAATTGGCCGCCCACAACCAAATCAGGTGGCCTGCAAAGAGCAAAACATAGAGGAGACAGACATGTCTGATGTGACACGTGAGCAAGTTGTTGATTTCTTGAGCTCCATGAGCGTTCTCGAGCTCTCCGACCTCGTCAAAGAGCTCGAGGAGAAGTGGGACGTCTCGGCTGCTGCCATGGCAGCTCCCGTGATGATGGCTGGCGGCGGCGACGCTGGCGCAGCTGCTGAAGAGCAGACCGAGTTCGACGTCGTGATGACCAGCTTCGGCGCCAAGAAAATCGGCGTCATCAAGGCTGTCCGCGAGCTCACCGGCCTTGGCCTCAAAGAGGCAAAAGACCTCGTCGAAGGCGTTCCTGCAAAGATCAAGGAAGGCGTCGAGAAGGCAGAAGGCGAGAGCATCATCGCCAAGCTCGAGGAAGCTGGCGCGAGCGCCGAGCTCAAGTGAGTTCTTACCTCGAGTAATCCGGTTCGCTGCACTTGATGCGGCGTGACCAGGCCACTCGAGGTGCGATGCACAAGAGAGAGGGCGCCGGGTAAATCACCCGGCGCCCTCTCTCTTTTTCTTGCCTGCCTGTTGTTGCCTTTATTCTCCGTTGGCCCCGCTGCTTCCTCGGCTTCTCTTGCTCCGTTGGCTCCTCGTGGTGACGAGGAGCCAGAAGAGGGGAGAGGAAGAATCACTCAGAAGGACTCCATCGTTTCATCGGCGAAATCGGGGGCTGGGCTGGCGGCTTTTCTTTTGGAGCGTTTCTTCTTCTCCTGCACGTTCTCCTTCTTGTAGTACTGCGGGTACTTCTGCTCGAGCTCGCGGTAGACCGCGTCCGCCTCGCTCTGGCGGCCAAGCTCCTTGAGCGCTTCGGCCTTGAGCTCGAGGGCGCGAGCGCGCTCTTGCTGTGAGCCGATCCCACGGTCGAGGAAGGAGTCCGCCTTCTCGAGCGTCCCGCGAGCGTCTTCGCTGCGCTGAGCGCGCTCGACGTCAGCGAGCGTGGTGTTGTTTGCCGCAGGCTTCTTTGCCTCGGCCTTCTTCTCGCTCTCCTCGACAGGACGGATCGCCATATCCCTGTTGTCTTGCTCGCGAGCAGGCGTCGCCGCCGCGGCCTCGGACTTTGCGGGCGCTGGACCTGTCGAGGATGAAGAGGTCGAGCGCGGGGCAGGATCTGCCTTCGCCTGACGCTCTTCGCGGTTGCGGCGGAGCCTCTCGCCCAGGTTGAACCTGCGCGCGGAGCTCTTTGTATCGATGCTTTCTGTCGATGCCCCGTAATCATCGGCCTCTTCCGCCTCTGCTCTTGGCATCGGCGCAGGTTCTTCGGCGGGGGCTTCGGCGTCAGCGATCATGACGTTGCCGACCGAGCTATCCTTGGCCGAGGTCGCTGGGGCCTGGCGCGTGGCGCCTTCGGTCTCTGCTCCTCCGAACATGCTCGTCGCGTCCCGAGGTGCTGCCTGCGCGTTTCGGTCGTAGGCGGCGTCATTCTTTGCGAGCGCGTCGAGGTCCGTTCCTGCGCCGCTCCCTCTGTAGGAGGAGGCGCTCTTCTTGGTGACTCTGGACTTGTCCGCGCGGGAGTTGTCCTCGGCCAGGGAGTCGTCGGAGCCGATGAGCGACTTGAGCGAGCTCGAATCGAGCGACTTTTTGGGCGCCTGCGCCTTGGAGCGCGTCGAGGATTTGCGGCTGGCGAGCCAGCTGTTGCCGCCCTTGTCCAGGCTCTCCTCGTAGCTCTCCTTTTCCTTGTTGTCGCCCATGGCGAGGGTCTTGTTGCCGACGGCAGGATCTTCCTGCTTTTGGAGGTCGAGCTTCGTCTGCTCGTTCTGAGCGAGCTCGGGGAAGTCGTTGCCAGCCACGGTAGGTTCCGCGGTCTGCGCCTCTTCCTCGAGCGCGGCGAGCTGTTGCTGGACCGCAGGCGCGGAGGCGCCGTCACCGAAGGTTACCTCGGTCGAGACGGTCGCGTTTGCTTCGCTGAACCTGGCTTCGACGGCGGGCTGCGACATGCGCTGCGCGATGACGCCTGCGCCGATAAGGACGCAGAGCACGGCGGCAAAGCTCATGGCGCGGTAGAGGTTCTGACCGCCCCAGAGAGACTCGGTAGACGAGCGGGGGCTCCCGGGCGCACGTCGCCCACTGGTCCTCGCTGACGCGCTCGCGGCGACCTGAGCCTCGGCCTGTTTGTGCGCGGCCTCGAGGATCGAGGCGCGCACGCTGGCGCGAGGTTCTTGCATCGGCATCGCGGCGCGCACTTCGCCAAGCATGGCAAAGGTCGCCTCGAGCTCGGCTCGCTGGGCGTCATCGAGGCCATCGGACAGGCTGTCCGATCCCTCCATCTCATCTGTCGTGGCCTCGTCGTGCTCGTAGAGCAAATCGACCAACCACTCTGTCGGCTTCTCGGCAGACATCTTCATTCTCACTGCACCAAGCGATGGGTTCCTCTCACCTCTTGGCGCGCTCAAGGTCAGCGCGGCGCGCTACCTCTTCTTCCTCGTCAGGCAAACGATATGAAAGAAGGCGATCTCGCGTGCTCCGTGCTCTCCTCTGGGTAAACGTGAATCCCGCTCCATTCGTTCCTCGGTGTTGGTTTCAACTTCACCTCTCGTGGCGATCGCTGGATTGGAGGTGCCACACCCTCCATGACTCACTTATCCCAAACGTAGACGGCGCACTTTGGATCTCAAAAAGTTTCTTTTCTTTTAAGAGACCGCGTGGTTTTCGCCTCCTGTTATTCTCCTCCGGGCACCACCTCCACGCGCTCTTCCTCGTCGAAACGTACGTCCTCGTATTGTGCCAGATGCGCGCGTAGCGCTTCGAGCGCGTAGCGCATCCGGCTCTTTACCGTGGGCACCGGGGCGCCGACGACCTCGGCGATCTCTCTAAACTTCATCCCCGAGACCTCCTTGAGCAAGAAGACCTCGCGCTGTTCTTCGGGGAGCTGGGCGAGCGCCTCCTTGAGGCGGTCCATGAAGACGCCGCGCTCGTAGCTCATGTGCGAGACGTTCGCGTTGGCGTCGACGAGCATGTCCAGGTGGCTCGCGCCTTCCTCGTCGCCGCCGATTTTTTCATTCAGCGAGAGCTCGTGCGCCTTGCTCTTCTTGCGCGCGCGATCGATGCACAGGTTGCGCGCGATCGTGTAGAGCCACGTCGTGAACTTCGCGCTCTGTTTATACTTCGGCGCGCTCCGCACGACGCGTAAGAAGACCTCCTGGAGGAGCTCTTCGGCGATGTCCTGGCGCTTTACGCTGCGCAGGATGTAGTTGTAGAGCGGCTTCTCGTGACGGTTGAGCAGGATCTCGAACGCACGCACTTCCCCTTGCGCGTAGAGGAGCATCAACTCCTCATCGTCGCGTTCTTCGAGCGGCTGCTCATCGGCCTGCTTTTGCTTGCGGCCAAACGCACTTTTGAGCAATGAGAACAGCATCGCGCCGCCATGGGTGGTTCTCTCCCCGATCACATCGCACGCTTATTTTAGGGGAGAGGGAGTGTGCGGGAAAACGTTTCCTCGAGCACTCTTTCAATGAGCGTGGACTTACCCTTCATTGGTACGTCATCGGGCGGTGATACGCAAGACCGCGGCCGCTCTGTGGCCGCGCACAAACTGCACGAGAGCCCCCTGTTCCTCGCGTCACCGTCCTTCTTTACAGAGCGCGCTCGCTCCCTTTTGTTCCAACATCAAAAAGACCCCGCGCCTTGCCCCCGGTTTCTCCAAGGGTGCCCTCATGGGGGTCGTGCCCAGCAAAAGTGAGGCCGCCGAACAGTTTTGAGCGCTGGTCGAAAAAGACGCCCAGGGTGTAAAACTGTTCGGCGGCCTCACTTTTGCGCGCCGCCATCCTGGCGCATAACCGATACCCTGGAGTGCTCCTCATGAACGAGCGACCCGTGTCCCCCGCCTTCCTCAAGAATCATATGCCGATCGCCTCGGTGCTCGAGCCTTTCCTCGAGCAATGCTCGCGCGTGCTCGAAATCGGCGGCGGGCTCTGTAACCACGCCGAGTTCTTCGCCGCGCGCCATCCTCACCTCGCCTGGACCGTCTCCGAGATCGACCCGCGCTACCGCGCCATCGCCATCGAGGCGCTCGAGGCGGCCTCGATCCCGAACCTCTCGGGGCCGCTCGCGCTCGACCTCTACGACGAGCAGTGGGAGGTCGAGCCCGTGGAGCTGATCTTCTCGGCGAACGTGCTCCATATCGCGCCAAAGGACGCTGGCGAGCGCCTCTTCCTGCACGCTTCGCGCGCCCTGGCGCCAGGCGGTGTGCTCTTTGTCTATGGACCGTTCCGCTACAGAGATCGCGACCTCGAGCCAAGCAACCTGCGCTTCGAGCAGCACTTGCAACAGGATGATCCGGCGCGCGGCATTCGCGTCTTCGAGGAGCTGGACGAGGTCGCCAGCGCGCACGGGCTCTCCTTCGAACAGGATGTCCCCATGCCCTCGAACAATCACATCCTCATCTGGAGGCAGTCGTCAGCTCCCGAGCGTTGATCTCACGCTTCGAACTTGCGAGGGAGCTTGACCTGGAAGGTCGATCCTTTCCTCGGCGCGGAGTCGACCGAGATACCTCCGCCGAGTAATTCCACCAACCTCAAGGAGAGCGTGAGCCCGAGACCTGTGCCTCCATACTCGCGCGTGGTGGATTCATCCGCCTGCGCGAACGCCTCGAAGATGCGCGCCTGCTGCTCCTTCGAGATCCCGATGCCCGTGTCCTTGACGGAGATCACGACCTCCTCGCCCACGATCTCCGCCTCGACCGAGATCGTCCCTTTGGTGGTGAACTTCGCGGCGTTCGAGAGGAGGTTAAAGAGGATTTGCTTGAGCTTGACGCGATCGGTCTCGAGCATCACCTCGCTGGCAATGGGGGCGATCACGAGGCGGTTGTCCCCGTTCGATACCAACGGATCGACGAGCGTGGTGATCTCCTCGACGAGCGCTGCGAGCGAAAACTCCTCGACGTAAACGGTCGCTCTGCCCGCCTCGACCTTGGAGAGGTCGAGGATATCGTTGATCAGCCCGAGGAGGTGATTTCCCGCGCTGTGCACGCGCTCGAGATCTTCGATGATGACCTCGTCTCCGCCAGCGTCGTTGACATCCTCGATGATCAGCTCGGCGTAGCCGATGATGGCGTTGAGCGGCGTGCGCAGCTCGTGCGACATGTTCGCCAGAAACTGGCTCTTCGCGCGGTTGGCGCGCTCGGCGGTCTGGCGCAGCTCGTGCTCGTGGGATATCTCGCGTTGATGCTGTTGGCGGCGCTCCTGTTCTGCGTGCTGGAGCTCGTCAAAGGCGCTGCTCATCGAGCGCGCGTTGAGCCATCCGATCATGGTGATGATCACGCTGATGGTGGCCATCACCACGCCATACTCCTTGCCGAGCACCTCACCACCAACAGCAGCCCCGCCGACGAGGTTCGTAACCACGACGATGCCCAGGGCGTTGGTCCCTCCGACGACCAAAATCCAGCGCGGAGATAACACACCCGAGGCGATGATCACGGGGAAGATGCTCGCGAAGTAGGTGCCATAAAGCCCCCCTCGGTTAAGCGGGAACGGCACGAGCATGAAGTTGAGCAGCATCGTCAACACGATGCCCGTCTGCTCACCGCGACCCGAACGGGTCGCGTACATCCCCGCGGCATACATGAGCAAAAGCGTGGCTTGCGTGGGGAAGGCGGCGCGCAACATCTCGGGCGAGAAGATCGCGTAGACAGGAAAAGAGAGGAGGTTGATGAAGGTCAGCAGTAGCAGCGTCCACAACATCACGAGCGCGCGCTTGCGCTCGACGATACTCTCATTGGGAATCGAGAAGTACCATCTGTGCAGTTTTTGGAGCGTTCGTTTCACGTCTTCGTGCACCCCGATGGGCCCTTGCTTGCTCGAGGCGCAAGGTTAGAACGATTCTGCTCGGGGTGCACGTTTGTTTTACTTCGCGTTTTCATCCAACGCGGCGATGACATCCTCGGCGATCTTGCCGACCGTCGTCTCTTCCTCGCCCCAGCCAGGGACGACGGTCTTGTCATCCTTGAGCTCCTCGACCTTGGGCGCGAGGTCCTTCCACTTGTTGATCTCGATGCAACGCATGGCGAGCACTTGCGAGGGCCAACGCTTGTTGGTGAGCATGCGCTCGACGGTGGGTTTGATGTCCTTGATGTCCTTCTTCTCGAGCTCGCTCTTGATCACGTTGCACAAGTAGGTCGAGTCCTTCTCGAAGGTGTACTTCCCTTCGGTGGCGTAACCTTCCGCCTCGAGCGGGAGCGAGTTCACCGCCTGGGTGACGCCCGCGGTGCCGCGAAGCTCGATCAGGCGCGTGAAGGCCACCGAGCGCATCAGGTCCTTGCGGTTCTTGACCTGATCATTGAGCAGCGAGGTCGCCTTTGGCCCCTGGATCTTGATGTAGGTGTCCATGCACGCATCCGCGAGGAGCCCATCGGAGTTGGGATCTTTGATCGCGCGCTCGAGGTAGGGGAGGATCACAGGGTTCTCGGTCTCGAGGATCACGACCTGGAACTGCTTGGAGATGTTGGGGTGCTCCTTGTTGGCCTTCTCGAGGATAACCTTGGCAAACTTCTCCTTGGTCTTGTCATCGGCGTGCTCTCGGATCGCCGCGGCGAGCATGCCGGGCTCCTTTTGCTCGGCGAACCACTTCATCATCCCGTCAAAGCCCTTGTCCCCGGCGCGCGGGAGGACCTGGGTGAGGGTGGTGCGCCCGAGCTGGCTGCGCAGCTTGTGATCCTCGGAGAGCCAGTCTGCCAGGATCGTCTCGAGCTTCTTCTTGTCCTCGCCCTTGGCGAAGGGTTGCATGTAGTAAGCGGCGTCCTTGGCGATGACCGCCTTGGAGTCGCCGCTGACCTTGATCTGCCCACCCTTGCTCTTGACCTCGTCCGACATCTTGGGGAAGTCCTGCTTCTTCCACATCTCGTCGATGACGACGACCGCCTCGGAGACGAGCGCCTCCTTGTCGGGGCCATCCTTCATCTCGGAGAAGAGCGGCTGGAGCTTCAGGATCTCGTCCTGCTCGATGAGGACGCGCAGCGCGCGCTTTCTCACCGGCATCGGCTCCTCGCCCGACTTTGCCCAGGTGACCATCTTCTCCATGCCCCCCTTGGCGTTGCGCCACTTCTCGACGTCCTCCACCGAGCGTTCGCAGCCGAGGGTCAGCCCACCAAACGAAAGAAGCACCATCAACGCGACCAAACGAACCAGCTTCGCTCTAAACATCAAATCTATCCTTATCTTGTCCATGTCGAATGGGTTCAAAGTGACCGCGGCGTCTTTTTTGACGCGGCCGTGGCGATGGCCTCATTTTGGTGTGATTCAAGGGCGTGTCAACCCTTCAGAACTTCGCAGTTACACCCAGGTTGGGAAAGATCGGCAGCCCGTTCAATGGTTGGCTCTCGGTGTAGTCGTAGTTGTAGAGCACGCCTTCAGCGTTCGACGCGTTGTAGATGTTCTGGATGTCGAGGTAGACGCCGAGCAACCAACGGTTAAAGACGAAGTTCTTGTCGACGCGGATGTCGAGCTGGTTAAACGCCTTGTTGCGCGCCGAGTTCGGCTCGCCGTTGACCGGCGAGTAGGAGTCGCTGTCCGCGTTGAACACCGAGCCTGCGATCGGCGTATAGGGGTTCCCCGAGACCAACCGGAAACGCGCCGAGATGTCGAAGTTAAATGGCAGGTTGTAACCCGCCACCATCGTCAAAATGTGCGTCTGGTCAAACCCGAACAGCTCCCACTCGCCTGTCTCCAGGTCGAGGCGCTCCGAGCGGCTAAGTGTATACGCGATCCATCCGAACAATCGCTTGTTCGGATAGTGTCGCAGCAGGAACTCCGCACCATAAGCGCGTCCCTCGCCCTCGTTGTTAAAGAAGGTGTATTCCTGCTCGCCGGTTTCGGGGTCGACGATAAACTCGTCCGTGCTGCTCACCAGGTCGTACATATCCCGGTAGAAGAGCGTCGTGTTGAACTCCAGAAAGTCGAGCGGGCGCCACTCGCCACCGAGCGCGTAGTGGATCGCCTTCTCACTGAGCAGGTTCGGGTTGCCGAAGTTGTCGAACGTGTTGCCCGGGTTTGGTGGCTGATCAAAGAGCCCGATGCCCCCCTTGAAGGCGACCTTCTTGTTGACGTTAAAGCGCGTGGAGAAACGCGGTGAGAACGTCGCGCGCGTGATGTTCGAGTAGTAATCGATGCGCAAACCTGGCGTGAGCTCGAGGCGATCGATCGGACGGATCGCCGCCTCCATCCAGTACGCCGGGTAGTTCACCGACAACCCGCCGTTCCCATCCAGGCCCGCAGAGAACGGGTTGTCCGTCCCACCATCGTCAAAGCCCGGGATGGTGAGCTCGTAGATCGAGTAGGTGAACTGCGTGTCTGTGCCCATCCTCACGGCGAGCTTGTCGCTCGGCTTGAGCTCGAGATCATCGCGCACGTTGATCGTCCACAGGTCCGTGGCGAAGCCGAACGCGTCGCCCACGTCAAAGCCCGTCTGGATCAACCCGCCCGAGACCATGAAGGTGTTCTCGATCGTATCGTCCGGGCGCCACTCCCAACGAAACTGCCCGCGGTGAAAACGCGTCTCCTGATTGATCGTCGTGATCTGGACATCCGTATCCCCTTGCGGCTCGTCCAGGATCACCTCCAGGCGATCCTGTGAACCATAAACAAACAGCTCGAGCAGGTGCCCCTCGAACCCTCGGAACGTCAGCCAGCTTTGATAGTCGTAGTAGTAGGGCGCGATCGTCGCTGGCAGCGCGCCTTCTGGCAACGCGCGCGGGATGACAAACTGGAGCACCTTGTCGACGTAGCTGCGTCGACCCGCGAGCGCGAAGCTCCAGTTCTTCCCGAGCGGGACCTCGACGAGCGCCGAGGCGTCCTGCACGTCGATCTCTGCGAAACCATGAACCTGATCATTGCGCGGTGAGCGCGTGTCGAGGTTGATCACGCCACCGATCGCGCGACCATAACGCGAGGAGAAGTTCCCCGGATAAAAGTCGATCGACTGGATCATCTCCGAGTTCACCACCGCTGGCCCCGCCAGGAAGTGGTAAACGATCGGCAGCTCGTCTCCTTCCAGAAACACCGCAGAGTCTTGCGGGTTCGATCCTCGCACCACCAGCAAGCCCGCACCGAACGGCGACCTCGCCACGCCCGGAAGGTTCTGCACCACGCGCACCACGTCGCCGCCCGTGCCAGGAATGCGCCTCGATTCTTGAAGCGTCAGCGTCTGGCGATCGACCGAGCGGCGCTCGCGCCGAGCGGTCGTGACCACCGTGTACTCGTCGTAGAACTCGGCCTCGATGTAATACTTGCCATCGAGCCGCTCGTTTGCCTTGATCTCCTCGACGAACGCCGCCGACTTGTAGCCCTGGGCATCGAGCAAGACGCGGTACTTGCCCGGAGGCAGGCCGCGAAACCCGAACTTGCCCTGACCATCCGTGAACTCCTGGCGATACAGACGCTCTGCTTCAGGTTTGCCATCGGTGATTTCCGTGATCTCGACGGTGATGCCTGGCAGCAACTTGCGCGTCCCCGCCTCGCGGATCTGACCGACATAGTTGACCGGTTGCGCGTCGACCTTGTAGGTCGCCTCGCTCGTCTCGCCGGGCACCAGCTCGATATCCGTCTCGTAATCACGATACGCATCGAGCTTCAAGATCACCTTGTAGTTGCCTGGAGGAACGTCGGTGAACGAGAAGCTCCCGTCCGCTTCCGTCAGGGCCGTGGCGCTCGGTGGCTCCTCGAAGTCGCCTTCTCCCTTGTAGATGATCGTGACCGAGGCATCGACGAGCCCATTCCCACTGCCCGCGTCGATGACCTTGCCGGTGAAGGCGCTCGGCAGGATCGGGAGCTCGAAGTTGATCACAAAATCCAGAATCACTGGCGAGGGGACGTTGTTGATCTCGGCTGGCTCGAAGATAAATTGCTCGGCTGCCTTGGCCGCCGCCTCGTTCAAGCCATAACCGGGGCCTTCGAGGATCTCGACCTTGGTTACCTCGCCAGTGGCGCTGATGGTGAGCTTGAGCCGCACAGGTCCTTCGGCGCGCGCGTCGATGGCTGCCTGGGTGTAGTCGGCCTCGACCGTCTCGACGAGCTTTGGTGGTTTGGTCAGGCGCGCCGAGCCTTTCTGCGCGTCATTCTCTCCCTCACTCCCTCCTCCTTGCGCCATCGCCCCTTCCGGGATCGCGAGCGTCAACAGGAGCATCGCAAAAATCGAGAGCGCCCTGGGGAGAGTAAATTGGTGCATATCCATCATCTTCTTCATCACTGGTCCTCGAGTGAGGTCGTCCCCTTGGCTCCTCGCCATTTCAAAAACAGACAGCGAGGAGCGCGCAGAATCACAAAGCAACTTGAGCAGGTTGGCGCATCACTCGACGTGATCGACGACCTCGACGCGGCGCTCGATCCAATCGACGCCCAAGCGCCCATCGCGAACCACCGACCAGATGCTCACCGTGCACGCGGCCGCAGACCCATCGCCGTTGGCGATATAGGGGCAGGCGTCGTCGCCGTTGTTGGTGCCATCCTCATCCCAGTCGTTGGACGAATCCTGACTCAACGTGATGTTGTAGGAGGTCGTCCCCGCCTCTTCGATGGTGTTGATGTCTGGCGCGAAGATCTTGCGCGAGTCATCGAGATCCCCGCCAGTGACAAACCAGCGAAAGACCATCGATTCGGTCTCGGGTGGGAGATACTCGATCTCCTGGGTTGCGTTGTTCGCGGCCATGGGAGCTGGCCGCTGGAAGGTCTGGATCGAGTCCGGGTTGACCCTGGAGCGAAGCTCGAACGGGATGCCCGCCACGATCGGCGTCGACTCCCCCTCGCGCAGCAAATACCACCGCTCTTCCGTGGCCTCGCTCGCCATGATCCAGTCGAGTTTGTCGACGACCTTGCTCAGATCCTCGGGGTTCTCGAGGCGGATCTCGATCCCGTCGACGTCCGGGTTCTCATTGTCCGTCTGCTCCGCGCCCGTCCACAAGAGGATGCGCTTGGCGCTCACGAACTCCTCGCCGCTCGAGTCCGTCAAGGTCACGCGGAAGGTCGCCTGATACCCTTGCTCACAACTCGAGACGCCAGCGACCTCATTGAGTTCGTTGTCCTCGCCAGCCAGTGAGAGCTGGAGGCTATTGCAGATCCCGAGGATAAACTCGGGCGTCCCCGGATAGGGGAACTGCGCGGTGGTCGCTGTGCCGAGATCAAACGGAGGCACGATTTGCTCGAGCAGCTGGTCGATGTCCACGCCTGAAGGCACCTCGTCCTCGGGGATTCCATCGCGCAAGATGCCGATCAACTGCTCGCGCGTGATCGGGCACTCGTACTTCGTGTCCGCCGAGGTCTGGAATGGGCACCAGTCCCACTGGTAGGAGACCTCTTCCCCTTCTGGAATGTAGACGAGGGCGTCCAACTCGGCGGTGTCGCCAGGACGCAGCGTGATCGGTGTCGCTCTCATCGAGAGGACCCGAAGTTTATCCACGCGCCAGTACGGCGCGAAATCTGGACCACAGCCATATTGGGCCATGACCAGGAGCATGAGCAGCGCGGCTCCCCCAAGCCAACACTTCCTCGACCACGACTTGCTCGCCATCGTGTCTCCTGTACTCGTTTTCAATAACGCCGCGAATTTTTCGCCGCGACAAACATACACTCTCTCAATGACCACATGAAAGATGATCAGAACGCGCGCAAAGATCCAGTGAAGTTTTGTTGAGATCGACACCACGCTCTGTGCGTCGTGTTTTTTCAACCAACCATGGCAGAGGGCATCAGCGCCTCGAAGCGCTCCTTTAGCTCGTTCATCTTGAGCCTGGAGCGCCCCTTGAGCTTGATCGCTTTTGCCAGCAACTTGTACTGATCATTCCATCTCGTGTTCTCGAGGACCGTCTCCCAGGCGCGTCGCCTGAGCGTGAGGTCGATGCTCTCGTCCCTGGCGAGTTCATGCCAGGCCGTGTAGGCGTCCAGCCGTTCCGCCTGCGTCGGTGAGAGACCGCTGGTGAGATGTTTGGTGCGCCACTCGAGCTGCTCGAGCTGCGCCCAGAGCGTGCTCGCGGCGATGGCGCGGTAATCCTCCGGCGAGACATGCCAGCCGGAACATCGGAACGAGAGCGAGCGCAAGTTCGGGTAGGCGCTCGTGCCATGTTCCAGCAGAGCCTCGAAGGCGCGACGGCTCATATAACCGGTGTGCAACTTTCGGAGCGTCGTGCTCGGTATCAGTGATTCTGCGCCACCGAAGAAGACCTCGTCGAGGAGCTCGTGGTTGCCCCATCGACCTTCCGAAAACTCGATCTCCTCGCGATCCCAGAACTCACGCATCGGCCTGCCCTTTGCCACGAGCGTCCAGTAAGTTGTCTGAGAATCGAGCCAGGCGTTCGACACGCGTTGATCGAAGTAATCGGCCATGTTCCAGACCTGCACGTGCGCGAGCTCTGGAGATTGTATAAACGCGCGCGAGCGCTGTTTTGGCAGCCCCAACACACGCAGGCGTTTCAGGTTGGGGAAGGCGCCAGGCATATCGGGCCAGACATCTTCGAAACGATCAGGGTGGGTGCAGATGCTCAAGGATTCGAGGCGTCGCCCGACCTCGTGTCGGGCCAACTCCTTGACCCAGGTCGTCGACTCGCTCGTCGCGATCGTGTGATGCATCGAGATCGCGCGAAGCGATGGCAGGCGATCCAAATGCTCGATCAAATGGTCGAACAGCGATTGGTTGTAGGAGTAGACATCCAACGTCTCGAGCGCGTCGCCAAACTCCGTGAACAACGTGTCGAACATGTCCGGCTTCACGCTAAAGAGGTTGGCGTATTTTACCTCGCCGATGTTCTCGCAAAGGACGCGGATTTTCTTGTCGAAGTCTTGCCAGATGGACTCCCGCTCCGAGAGGTGAAATCCTACGAAATTCGCGCGCAGCGTCTCGGGGATCTCCATCATCGCCGCTTCGACTTGCTCGAGGGAGAGCTTGTTCGCGCCGATCACTCGCGAGATTTGCAGCTCGCCAGGGCCCATGTCCCCTATCCACGAGGTCAGCGCAGCGTGCGGCCACGCGGCGAGCTCGTCCCGAGTGCGCGGCAGATATTCCGCCTCGAAGCGCTCGCGCTCGTTCTCGGAGGCGACCTCGTAAAAGTCATTGATGAGCGCGTAGATCTTGTTCTTTAGAGGATGCGTCGGGGGACGTTGGAGCAATGCGCGAAGCTCCGAGAATGCTTCCTGTGCGTTCATGCGCGGCGCTCCTTGCATCGCTGGGCGGTTTAGTTTTTCCCTTCCACACTCGGCAACACCAACTGGAAGCCCGCCGTGCTCAGGTAATCTTGCTCAGGAGGCATCAGCGCTTTGGCGTGTTTTTGATGTCTTTCGTCTTGAGCTTGAAGCATCCTGGCAGCTTGATCGCTTTCGCCAGCCGGAAAGAAGTAGTCGGTTCGCCTCTTGTGCCTTCTCATGGGCAGTCATCACCTGCGTCGTTTATCGTCCACCCGTAGTTTTCGATGAGAGCAGTGCGTGCCATGTTAGCGTTGCAGTATGTGACTCCTTCTGCTCCAAGCGTGAGGTCAGGAGGTACTCCGTCTCGCTCCCATGTTAGAAGTGTAGCGTCATAGGCGGTTCTCGATAGTCCTGAATTGTCGAGCACTCCTGTAAGATTTTGCATACTATCGAGAGAAAAATTGGCTAACGGGCGATTGAATGTTACGGCTCCCGAGAACATGTTTTCGACTGTTTCGACTTTACTGGTGTCCCAGTTTCGAAGGTCTTGATTGAAAATACGGCTGCCTTGGAACATGGACGTCATGTCCACCACATTGGAGACGTCCCAATTTCCGATGTCTTGGTTGAACGAAATGGCATTTTGAAACATGTGTGCCATGTTTTTGATGTTGCTTGTGTTCCAATTTCCTATGTTGGTGGGATTGACAGAGCTGGCATTTTGAAACATTTGTTTTGTGCTTTCTGTGAGGCTTAAGTTTGGATCGTCCTGAGCGAGTATTTTTAGGTTTTTACATCCTGCAAACGAACCCTCCATGGACTTCCACTCGATCGCACCCCATTGCTGAATTTCGATCAACTTTGCACTTTCAGAGGAGTTGCTGAAGTTAATGTGCGGAAACTTGCCTCGAATTCGAATTGTATAGTTTCCATGTTGGTTGTAGGTATGCGTAGCGCTGTTTGTAAGGTTGGTTTCTTCAAAAACGCCATCGTTGTTCCAATCTACATCATAGTTGAATGACCCTTGGCCGATAGGGATTGTGAATGATGCTGGATTATTGTTGCTTGTTATGTTGGTTTGGATGGTGATTACAAAATGATTGTCCATTTTATCAGGTGTTGAGTTTATGTTGGGATTACTGTTGGTGTTCTCGTCTTTGTCAATAATGTCAGGTATGTCTAAGGTGTTCATGTCTGGAGTGTTTTGGTTTGAGCTGTCTTTTGGTATGTCAATTGGTATGTTGTTCTTGTTTTGAGTTTGAGGCTCGTCGTCGAGGGTTTCGCTATTGTTTGTGGGTAGGCAACCCTGTGTGTAGAGGATTGCGGTGATTGTTGTGAGTAAGGTTTTTAATGTTTCTCTTTTGTGCTGCATATGTGGTGTTTTTGTAGTGGCTTTGGTGTGAGAGGAGTGTTTTGTTATGATGTGGGGCATAGAAAGAATCAAGCTTGATGTAAAGTACGAGGTGGTTTTAAAGCCGGCAGAGTGCAAGTTTGTCATGTGGGTTCAAAGGCTTAGTTTCATGTGCGAACTAAGCAGGAGCACATGATGGCCGAGATTTTACCCGACGAGTTGTGGCAAGGCATCAAACAGGAGCTCCTCGAGTCCAAGCCTTCGCCCAAGGGAGGCGTCTGTGAGCCTCGGATGAGGGGTTTAGTTTTTCCCTTCCACGCTCGGCAGCACCAACTGGAAGCCCGCCGTGCTCAGGTAGTCCTGCTCGAGCAAAAGATCCTCGAGCGTCAGCGGTGAGTTCTCGAGCCACCCTTCGTTTGCCGAGAGGGTGATGCGCGCGCCCTCGACCTTGATCTCGAACCCTTCCGGGATCGCGGTCTCTGCACGCGAGCGGTTGAGCAGCACTGCCAACCTCAAGATCACGCACAGCCTGCGCAGCTTGGTGGGCAGGTTTCCTGGCTGTCCGTCGAAGCGGTGTGGCTTGAACCTGCGGCGGTGCGAGCGCACGAGCGCCCACAAGAGCTGCTGATCCTGCTTGGAGAAGCCCGGCATGTCCGAGTTCTCCAGCAAGTAGGAGCCATGCTTGTGATAACGACTATGCGAGATGCTCAGGCCAATCTCGTGGATCTGGCACGCCCAACGCAACCTCACCGCGAAGAAGGATGCCTCGATCTTCCAGTCCCCCTTGACCTGGTTCCAGAGCTCCTCGGCGCTGCGCCAGACGCGCTCGGCGTGATCGCGATCGACCGCATAGCGCGTGGCCATGCTCGAGATCGTGATGTCGCGCACGTCCTGCTCGATCATCCGGCCATGCAGGTCATAGAGCACGCCCTCGCGGAGCGCCATCTCGGACACCTTCATCGTGTCGATGTCGAGCCCCTCGAAGACGCCGATAAGGATCGCCAGACCTCCCGCGATCACCGGGACGCGCTCGCTCTTTAGACCCTTGATGTTGGCGAGCTTTTCGACGTCTCCCTGCTCGATCATCGCGTCGCGCAACCTGTACATGGCGGGGAGCGTGATCCCGAGTGAGCCGAGCCCTTCCTCGACCAACATCGCCTGGATCGCCTTGATCGTGCCAGAAGCGCCGAGCGCTTCCTCCCACCCGACGCGCGGAAACGTCGTCGCCGTGCGCACGAGCTCTTGCCGTGCCGCGAGCGTCGCCTTGGCGAAGTTCTTCTTGCCGAGCTTGCCATCGGAGAAGAAGCGCTTGGAGAAGCTCACGCAACCCATGTAATGGCTCTCGACCTCCAGGACCTCGAACTCTTGCCCGATGATCACCTCGGTCGAGCCGCCGCCGATATCGACCACCAGGCGCTTCCTCCCTTTCGGATCGAAGATGCCGTGCGCGACGCCGACGTAAATCAGTCGGCCCTCCTCGCGCCCGGAGATGATCTCGATCGGGTGCCCGAGCGCATCTTCTGCGCGCTGCAAGAAGTCCTTGGCGCCCTTTGCCTTGCGCAAGGTGTTCGTGCCCACCGCGCGCACCGACGCCGAGGGGACCTCCTTGAGGCGCTCGCCAAAACGCGCGAGCGTCTCGATGGCGCGATCCATCGAGTCTTGCGAGAGGTTGTTATCTGCATCGAGCCCACCGCCAAGACGCACCATGTCCTTGATGCGGTCGATCTGCTGGAGCTGCCCATCCTCGAGGACGCGCGCGATGATCATATGGAAGGAGTTCGAGCCGAGGTCGATGGCGGCGAGGATGTCGGATGCGTTCTGTGACAAGGTGAGCCTCTGAGGACGTGGATAAGTGGAGCGGATGGGGACGGCTCCCTGGAAGGATAAGCTCATGTTTAGTCTGACGACGCCTCGTTGACAACCTCCTTGCCGCCAAGCAACCGCTCGCCGAGCCACCAGATCACGCCCGCCGAGAGCGGCAGCGTGAGCGCGAGCAAGAGCAACACTTCCGACAGCGCAGGCTCGATGGTGGTCATGTCCACGCCCGCATCCTTGGCGATCCTCGGGAGGATCACGCCGTTAAATGTGTTGACGCCAGCGTGGCACAGGATCGCTGGCCAGATGCTCCCGGCGCGCACCGTCAGGTAAGCCATCGCGCACCCGAGCAACGCCAGCGAGAGCGCGCCCGGTGCGTTCATATGCAACAGCGAGAAGAGCAATCCATTGAACAGGATCGCCATCCACACCGGCTCGTGCTCGCGCTGCACCGGGAGGAGGGTGCCGCGAAAGAACGCCTCCTCGCATAGCGGCGCGAAGACGCTGACCGAGAGGATCGCCAGCGCGGCGACCACAGGATCTCCCGGCGCGAGCATTTGTTCGACGCGCTCGGCGTACTGCTGCGCTTGCTCCTGCATGCCAGGGACCGTGATCGTCACGAGCCCGCCGATCGCGTTGGCGGTGAGGCCAAAGAGGGCGCCAGCGCAAAAGAACAGGGGCGCGCTCCAGCGCGGCGCGCGCGATGCAGGGGTCGAGAGCGCGCGCCATGCGGGCCAGGGCATCGGCCCAGGTTTTCCCCACTGGCGCTGGATCAACAGCGCGAACCCCAGCATACAAACCACTTCAGCGACGATCAGCGCGCCCTGGGCAGGCAACTTGATCTGGAGCAAGCTGCCCACCACCATGAACGCCACGGCGACGATGAAAAACCAGATGTAAGGGGTCATGCGCTCGAGCATCGCTCGCTCTCACTCGCTTCTGTTTCGAGGTCGATGTCTATCTCGATCCTGACCTCGCTCGACGCGCTCATCTTGGTGGAGTCCGCCCTGTTTGTCAGCCCTGATGCGAGAACGGAATCACCGCCGCATGATAACCGTGCGGCGAGGTGCGCACCCTCCATCCCTCTCCTCGCCGCGACCGGCGCGCAACCGATTCCGCCGAAAAGTTCTGAAAGCCGGGTCAAAAAAAAACCCAGCCAAAAGAACATTTAGGCGGCCTCGGTTTCGCG